>CAZTQK010000093.1:0-16840 GCA_964615635.1 uncultured Planctomycetales bacterium | reverse complement strand
ATCTTGTCGTCCACCAGATGGTGCAACTTGTTCATGTAGAGATAGCCGACGGTCACCGGCTGGTCGAACGGCTCGCCCGTCCGACCGTCGTGCAGCCTCACCTTTCCGCCTCTGGGCATCTCCACCAGAATCTCGCGCGTATCGCCCGCGTTCTGAATGGCCTGCGAATTCTCCCGACGCTGCCGGACGCGCTCGTTGGCGTCCCGAACGCACTGGTTGATCTCGTCCTCGCTGGCGCCGTCGAATACCGGGGTCACCGCCTGGAAGCCAAGGATGGCCGCCGCCCAGCCCAGGTGAGTCTCCAGGATCTGGCCGACGTTCATACGCGAGGGCACGCCGAGCGGGTTGAGCAAGATGTCGACGGGGGTGCCGTCCTCGAGGAAGGGCATGTCCTCCTCGGGCAGGATGCGGGCAATGACGCCCTTGTTGCCGTGCCGGCCGGCCATCTTGTCGCCGATGGCCAATTGCCGCTTGGTGGCCACGTAGACCTTGACCATCTCTAGCACGCCTGAAGGCAGTTCATCGCCCCGTTTCATCTGCGCCAACTTGCGCTCGCGCTCCTCGATGATGTCGCGGATGCGCGGCCAGTACCGGTCGATGACCTTCATGGCATCGTCGCGAATCGAGGCGGGCTTGATCCACTTGATGCTGCCCGACTCGATCTGGGCCTTGAACGACTCAACCTGCTCGAGAATGACCTCCATTGATTCGGACTTGCCGACCTTCTGCTTGGTCGAGGGGTCGACCATCACCTGCCCGGTGACTTCCTCGATGGTGTCGCACATCTTGCGGAACACCGAGACAACCTTCGTGTCCTCCTGTCTCTTGTATTCCTTCATCTGGAGACCCAGGTTCTTCTTCTGCTCGTCGGTGAGGTGCATCCGGCGGCTGAACCACTTGGTGTCGATGACCACGCCTTCCTCGCCCGCGGGCAGTTCGAGCGAATCGTTCTTCACGTCCTCGCCGGCCCGGCCGAAGATGGCGTAGAGCAGCTTCTCCTCGGGTGACAGCTCGCTCTTGCTCTTGGGGCTCACCTTGCCGACCAGGATGTCGCCGGGTCCGACGCGGGTGCCGATTCGCACGATACCGCTTTCGTCCAGGTTGGCTAGGGCTTTCTCCGAGACGTTCGGGATGTCTCGGGTGAACTCTTCACGACCCAGCTTGGTCTCGCGGATCTCAATGTCATATTGGTCGATGTGGATGCTGGTGAACACATCGTCCTTCAGGAGCCGCTCGCTGATCAGGATGGCATCCTCGAAGTTGTAGCCGTCGAAAGTCATGAACGCGACCAGCACGTTCCGGCCGAGAGCCAATTCTCCGTTTCGGCAGGCGGGGCCATCAGCGATGATGTCGCCAGCCTTGACCTTCTGTCCCAGAGACGCGATCGGCTTCTGGTTGAGGCAGGTCCGTTCGTTAAGCCCCTGGAACTTCCGGAGAATGTACTCGTCGGTCCCGTCGATCTCGATGCGCATGGCGTCCACCGCCGTCACCGTACCGCCTCGCGACGCCCGGATCACCATACCGCTGTTGACCGGCACGAGCTTCTCCATGCCCGTGGCCACGATCGGCGGCTCGCACTGCAGCAGAGGCACCGCTTGGCGCTGCATGTTCGAACCCATCAGGGCGCGGTTGGCATCATCGTGCTCCAGGAACGGAATCAGGGCCGCAGAAACGCCGACGGTTTGCTTTGGCGAGATGTCGATGTAGTCGATCTCCTTGGACTCCACCATCGCCAGTTCGCCGTTGACTCGGGCCAGCACCGGGCCCGGAACGACCTTGTTGGTCTGCGGGTCCACCGATTCCGGCGGAGCCAGCACCGTCCGCATCTCCTCGTCGGCCCTCAACATCACGACGTTGCCGTCGACCTTGCCTTTGTCGACCTTGCGGTAGGGCGTGACCAGAAAACCGTAGTCATCCACTGTGCTGTAGATGCTCAGCGAGGCGATCAGGCCGATGTTCGTGCCTTCCGGCGTCTCGATCGGGCAAATGCGGCCGTAATGGCTGATATGCACGTCGCGGACTTCGAAGCCGGCCCGCTTGCGATTCAGGCCGCCCGGTCCCAGGGCCGAGAGTCGACGCTCGTGCGTGAGCTGGCTCAACGGGTTCGTTTGGTCGACCACCTGCGACAGCTCGCCCCGGCCGAAGAAAAACTCGATGCTGGACGAAATGCTCTTGGAGTTGACCAGTTCGGCAATGCGGCCGAGGTTGTCGGGATCCTTGAGGCTCATGCGTTCCTGGACGGTGCGGCGGAGCTTGAGGAAACCCTTGCGCATCTCTTCTGCGGCCAACTCGTCGATGGTACGGAGACGGCGGTTTCCCAGATGATCGATATCGTCGACCTCGTAGACGCTCTCGCCGCTTCGCAGGAGCAGAACATACCGCAGCGAGTTGACAACGTCCTCCACGCGGAGGGTCATCTCGGTCTCGGGCACGTTCTGGTTGAATTTGCGGTTCAGGCGGAAGCGCCCGACCTTGCCGAGGCGATAGCGATTCTCGTCGAAGAACTTCTCATGAAAGAGCTTCTGGGCCTTCTCGAGCTGCGGCGGGTTGCCCGGCCGCAGCTTCGCGTAGATCTTGAGCAGGGCGCTTTCATAGTCGTGGCAGCCGTCGTCGGCCATGGTGTTGAGGATCAGCGGGTCCGGCACCTGTTCGATCACCGCGACCGATTTGACGCCCGACTTCTGGAGGCGCTGCACCGCGTCGCCGATCTGGCAGCCGCCTTTGACCAGCACTTCGCCGCCTTCTTCGTCCGCAATGTCGCTGACCGCATACATGTCGGGCTTGAGGGTGCCGACCTTCACGCTCTTGATCTTACTGTCGTAGAAGGTCTTGATGATCGCCTCGTTGCTGGCGTACTCGGGGCCCATCGCCCTGAGGAACGTCGTCGCCGCGATCTTGGCCGACTGGTCGATCCGGACCGCGAGAACGTCTTTCTTGGTGACGTTGATCTCGATCCAGCTCCCGCGTTCCGGGATAATACGGCACCCGTGCAAGGCGCGGTCGCCTTCGGCCTGAACCTTGATGAAATCGACACCAGGGCTGCGGTGGAGCTGGTTGACGATGACGCGTTCCGCGCCGTTGATGATGAACTCGCCGCCCCCCATCATCACGGGCAGCTCGCCCAGGTAGATGGCGTCCTCGCTGATCTCGTCCCGATCCTTGCGAACCAGTCGAACGTGAACGCGGAAGGGCATACCATAGGTGAGCCTGAGTTGGCGACACTCGTCCGGCGTGTACCGCGGCTTGCTCAAGTCGTAAGAGACGTACTCCAGCGACATGTTGCCGTCATAGCTCTGGATCGGGAACACCTCCCTGAGAAGGGCCTCCAGACCGCTGTTGTCACGCTTGTCCGGCGGGACGTCCTGGTGCAGAAATCTTGCATAGGACTCGGTCTGAATGTTGGTGAGCGAAGGGATCGGAATCGTATCGCCGAGGCGACCGAAACTCCGCACTTCCTGGAGATTGAGCATACCGGTTTGTCCTTTCCTGCGACCATAGCGAAAGCCGCACGCCCGGTGCCCGTCGCGCGGGCAGCCAGCCGTCGTTACCCGACTCACGCCGATTCGCGTCGCGCGAAGGCAACACCACCCTTCGTGCGCAACGCATCATGCCTCACACAGTCTTCAGGACGGAGAACCAACGCGAGGCCATCTGTTCGACTGGCGGTCCTGCCCCAACCGGGTCCCGTCTGCCCGGCGCGTCAGCCGATCTCGCCTCACGGAGGAGGGATTATGGTGAATCTAAAACCTCAACCCTGCCAACTTCATGTCGCCGCGCATCTCTGGGAGAGCATGTTACGGATTGCCTGAGTCTCTCCCGCTGCCCCTCGCTGGTCAGCCTCCGAACAGGCGCGCACCCCACCCGCCTCACGGAGGGTAGCATTTTATCACTTGGCTCTCTGCTTGCCAAGGCCCTATCCAGAAAACCCGCTGATTCTACGCCCGCTGCTCGAGCGGGCACGTCCCTACGGCCGCGCCTTTCGGTCGGTGGAGCATGATCGCGGGAACCTACATCACTGCCGAGGTAGAGGATGCTCCACCGCATCCCGTGGACCGGAATCCAGAAGAGCGTCGCTCATTCCGGATTTCATAAGATCTTGTGGTTACTTGATTTCCACCTGGGCACCGGCCTCTTCCAGCTCCTTCTTGAGCTTCTCGGCCTCATCCTTCGGCACGCCCTGCTTGACCGGTTTCGGGGCGCCTTCAACCAGATCCTTGGCCTCCTTGAGACCCAGATTGGTGGCCGCCCGAACGACCTTGATCACGTTGATCTTCTTCTCGCCGCCGCTCTTCAGGATGACATCGAAGGCTGTTTTCTCCTCCGCGGGCGCGGCCGCCGCACCGGCACCGGCCGCCGGGCCCGCCATCACGACCGCCCCACCGCTGGCGGGCTCAATCCCGTGCTTCTCCTTCAAGCAGTCTACGAGTTCCTGAGCCTGCTTAAGGGTCAATGCCACAATCTTGTCTGCCAGCGCGATTGTGTCAGCGCTGAATTCCTTCGCTGGTGCATCTGCCATGGTATCCAGACTCCAATCATCACAGTGCAGCCCGCTGATCGCTTGATAGGTGGCACCCCATTGATGTCATTTAACCCGCCAGGCGGGCCAATCTGCAGCCATCAGCCGTACTGCCGAAACTCTATTCGTTTGACAACTCATCCCAACCGCACAACACCGCTTCGAGCTCGCTTGCTGCGGGTTCCTTATTGGCCGCTTTCCTCCTCGTCGGCAATCGCCTTGAAGCAACCGGCCAGACGCCCGCCGGGGCCGCCGATGCAACCTGCGAGCCGCCGGCCGGGGCTGGCGATCAGCATGGCCACCTCGGCCAACAGGTCTCCGCGGCTCTTCATTTGGGACAGCCGCTCCACGTCGAGCAAATCCGAGTCACCTTCCAGAATTCCTTTTTTCAGCTCGATGGCCGGGTACTTCTTCTTCAGTTCGACCAGCGTCTTGGCGACATCGATGATGGACTCGCCGCCCACCACCAGCGCACAAGGCCCTTCCAGAACGGTCGCCAGCGGCGCGAGGGGGCTGTCGGTGAAGGCGCGACGGGCAAGACTATTCTTGACGACATGAAGCGAGATCTTCTTGGACCGCAACTCACCGCGAAGCTTGTTCGTCGAGATGGCATCAACGCCGATGACGCTGACGACGCATGCATTGGTCAGATCGGCGTAACGACCCGCGTACTCGCGGGTAATGAAATCCTTGGTTGGTTTGCTCATATCAGTGCCCTTGTAGCTGTGCGCCGGTCACGTTGCCGACGTATTGTCTTTCATCCAAATTCGTGCCGCCGTGGTCAACTGACGTCCAAGGTTACGGAGGGCGTCATGGTTGCCGTCAGGCAGACTCGCCTGAAATACTGGCCCTTGGCCGTTGCGGGCTTGTTCTTGCGCATGTGGGCGATGAACGCCTCGATGTTCTCCACGAGATCCTCCTCGGCAAAACTCGCCTTGCCGACCGGAGCGTGGACATTGCCGCCGGCATCGGTTCGAAACTCGACTTTGCCTGCGCTGTATTCGCGAACAGCCTGCTCGATACTCGGCGTCACCGTGCCTGACTTGGGCGAGGGCATCTTACCTTGCGGGCCCAGTACACGACCGAGCTTGCCGACCTTGCCCATAACCGCCGGATGAGCCACGGCCACATCGAAGTCAGTCCAACCGTCGTTGACCTTTTTGATCAGCTCGTCGGCCCCGGCCTCGACCGCCCCTGCGGCCTTGGCCTTGTCCGCCACATCCTCAGGACAGAAGGCAATGACCCGCTTGGATCTGCCGATGCCTTTGGGCAACGACACGGCTCCACGAAGGGCCTGATCTGCCTGGCGCGGGTCGACCCCAAGCCAGCAAACCAGTTCGACGGTCTGATCGAAACCCTTGGGCTTCTTCAAACCCTTGTAGTCCTTCTTCTGTGGCTTGAGCGCGGCCATTGATTTGATCAGCTTCACTGCTTCCGGGACCGGCACTCGAGCGGCCGCGTCGCCGCGCGCCTCCAACTGAAGCTTATATCTGGCACTTTGCCTCGGCATTGACCTGCCTCCCACTACGAAACCACACGTCGGACCCGTGGTCAGGTCCTGTATCAACGATAACTCGGGGCCACACTTGTCGCCCCACTCTGACGGCCGCCGCCGCAGACTGCGGACAGGCGGTCTCGTTTGCCATCAACCCTCTACGACATCGATGCCCATGGAACGGGCGGTACCCGCAATGATCCGATCGGCGTGATCGAGATCAAAAGCATTGAGGTCCTTGGCCTTGCGTTCGCTGATCTTGCGGACCTGAGACCAGGTAACCTTGCCGACCTTCTCCTTGTTGGGCACGCCGCTGCCCTGAGCGACACCGGCCGCTTCCTTGAGCAGGACGGCCGCCGGCGGGCTCTTCACCACGAAGGTAAAAGTCTTGTCCCTGTAAACGGTGATCTCCACCGGCACGATCATGCCGTTCAACGCGCCGGTCTGGGCGTTGAATTGCTGAACGAACTGGCCGATGTTGACACCATGCTGACCGAGAGCCGGACCGATCGGCGGGGCGGGCGTCGCCTTGCCGCCTTGGGCCTGCAGTTTGATCTTGACGAGAACTTCCTTGGCCACGTTATCAACCTCTCCCGGAGTTCAGACCCGCACCGACCGGACCCGGACCCCGCTGTATCATCCGACCTTCTAGATCTTCTCCAACTGCCAGTATTCGACATCCACCGGCGTGGACCGCCCGAAAATCGTCAGCAGCACCGTCACGATGCCCTTGGTCTCGTCGATGCTCTCGACGGTACCCTCGAAATTCTGGAACGATCCCTCCTTGATCTTGACCTTATCCCCCTGAGAGAACTCGAGACCCTGCAACGAAGCCTCATCGTCCGGCTTGGCCGCCGCCAGCAGCATCATCTCGACATCGTGGTCCTTCATACTGGTCGGCTTGCCGTCCGAACCGATGAAATCGCCGACGCCCGTCGTCTCTTTGACTAAAAACCAGATGTTCTCGGGAATGGTCCCGTCTGATTCCGCCGCCATTTCGACAAACACATAGCCGGGATAGAGCTTCTTCTCGATGATCTTGACCTGGCCGGCCTTCATCCGCTTCTCCTTGGCGGTCGGCACCAGGATTCGACCGATGCGGTCCTGCAAGTTCTCGATCCGCACTTTGCGTTCGAGGGTCTCGCAGACTTGGTCTTCCTTGTTGCTGGCTACGCGCAGGACGTACCACTTCATGCCAGTTCGGGTCGGCTCAACGCCTTTGACCGCGGCCCCGGACTCGCCAGCTGGGGTGTTTCCCTGCGCAGCCTCGCGCGCGGTCTGGCTTGTGCCTGCGTTGTCCGGTTCCGGAGGACTCATGATCCACTCCCGAACAAACGGGCCAGGGCGGGCACGCCCTTGAGCACGCCGATGGCCTGAAAAACAAGCATGAAAACGATGTCCCACACGAATAGGAAAGCTCCAAGCACAAAAACCGTGAAGATCACGACCTTGGTCGAGCGGGTGAGCTCCTTTCGGGTCGACCAGCGGACTTTCTTCATCTCGCCCTCGGTGGCGATGAAGAAATCGTTGGCCTTCCTCGACAAGCCCGTAAGCCAGTATACGAGGACACCAACGGCAATGATGAGACCGGCCGGGACACCGTATTGAATGGGCAGCTTGGAGGCTCCAGTCAATCCCGTGTTCTCGATCTGGTTCATCACGGCATAGGCCCCCCACACCACAAGAACGCCGATGCCGATGGCCGTGCCGATGCGGGTGTAATAACCCTGTCCAGGCTTATACAGCCGCAGGGCAAAACCACCACCCTCCGACGGTTCAGCCGCCGGGCGTTGTTGAAGCTGTTCTTCCCGCGATTCCTGTCTCACAACATCGTCGCTCACCGCGGACTTCTCTTGCCCGTAGAACTCACTCGTCGCCCCATTCGCTGCACTGCCTCGATCCCGCCTTCCCGCGGGAATCGCGCCGCCCCCTCATCCAATCCTCGACGCACAGGAGTGGAGGGACTCGAACCCCCAACCGCCGGTTTTGGAAACCGGTGCTCTAGCCAATTGAGCTACACTCCTTGGCAGCCCGGCCGACAGGTCCGAACACCGCCGGCGGTCCCGATTCCCCGGCACGGCGTAACGGCTGCCAGGATAGCGGGTGTCCTCCGCCGCTACTTGCGTTTCACTTTGTGTACCGTCCGCTTGCGACTTCGCGGGCAGTATTTCTTCAACTCCATCTTGGGCGTTCCGCCCTGCACGTTGACCGAGGTGCGATAGTTCAAATCACCGCACTCGGAACACTGGAGCCAGACAAACTCTCGCTTTGCTGCCTTCGCCATAGCGCCTCATCCCAGAGACAACGGCGAAGGCCGGCTGCCACCGGCCTCCGCCAAAAGTCTGTCGATCCATCGCACCACCCGCCGCTCCACGCGTTCAGAGCGGCAGAGAACCGGTGCTATTCCAGAATCTTGACCACCACCCCGGAGCCGACAGTACGACCGCCTTCACGAACGGCAAACCGAAGACCTTCCTCCATCGCGATCGGTTTGCCCAACTCGACCTTCAGGAGAACGTTATCGCCGGGCATGCACATCTCCGCCCCGCCCAGCAGCGTCAGGGCACCGGTCACGTCCGTCGTCCGGAAGTAAAACTGCGGACGGTAGCCGCTGAAGAACGGCGAGTGGCGCCCGCCTTCCTCCTTCGTCAGCACGTATACGTTAGCCTCGAACTTCGTGTGCGGGGTGATTGTGCCAGGAGCGGCCAGCACATGACCGCGCTCCAGCTCGTCCTTCTCAACACCACGCAGCAGCAGGCCCACGTTGTCGCCGGCCTGCCCGAAGTCCAGCGTCTTGTTGAACATCTCGACGCCGGTCACGGTCGTCTTGCGGGTCTCGCCCAGCCCGACGATCTCGACCTGCTCGCCAACTTTGATCCTGCCCCGTTCAATACGGCCGGTGCCGACCGTGCCACGGCCCTTGATGCTAAACACGTCCTCGACCGGCATCTGGAACGGCTGGTCGATGTCGCGCGTGGGCTCCGGAATGAAGGCGTCAATCGCGTCGAGCAGTTCCTGGATGCACTTGGTCTTCTCCCCATCCTCGGGATGGAGCAGGGCCTCGCTGGCCGAGCCCTTGATGATGGGCGTGTCGTCGCCCGGGAAATCGTACTTGCTCAGCAGTTCACGGACCTCCAGTTCGACCAGCTCAAGCAACTCGGCATCGTCGACCAGATCCACCTTGTTCAGGAAGACCACAACGGCCGGCACGTTCACCTGGCGGGCCAGGAGGATGTGCTCGCGGGTCTGCGGCATCGGGCCGTCGGCCGCCGACACCACCAGAATGGCCCCGTCCATCTGGGCCGCGCCGGTGATCATGTTCTTGACGTAGTCGGCGTGGCCCGGGCAGTCCACGTGAGCATAGTGCCGCTTGTCGGTCTCGTACTCAACGTGAGAGGTGGCGATGGTCAGAATCTTCGTCGGGTCGCGACGGCCTTCCTTCTCGGAGGCCTTGGCCACTTCGTCGTAACTCTTGAACGTCGCCAGTCCCTTCTTCGACTGCACGTGCGTCATCGCCGCCGTCAAAGTCGTCTTGCCGTGGTCGACGTGACCGATGGTCCCAACGTTCACGTGCGGTTTCGTGCGTGAGAAAACGCCTTTGGCCATTGAATCAACTCCTTCAGTTATGCAATCGTATCTGGCGCCTATCGCGTCGAATGAACCGGCAGCCCGGCAACGATCCGACAGGACGCTCCTGTCTCTGGCCTACAAGAGGACTCCCAATGTCTCCCTACATCACCGATCCGCGGATGCATGCGGAACGAAGAAAGACCGTGCCCTTTCCCTCCAGGCTCCCACGCATCCGCCGGGAGGCATTCAATTCCGGCCGCCGTCTGGCAGAAAGCTGCTGATGGGGGTTGAACCCATGACCTCGTCCTTACCAAGGACGCGCTCTACCACTGAGCTACAGCAGCGGGCGTCACTCGGTTCGTCGCGTGTCGCAGCCCACACCAAGCAGACCCACAACCCGGACAAACCGCAGGCATACCGTCTCTGATATGCACTAGGTGCCGGAGTCCGACCAGTATACGGGGTCAAGGACTTCTGTCAAACAGGCAACGCAACCCCTTGGCAAGCCAGGAGCTGACACGCCGGACAACCAGCAGACGCCGCCAGCACCGGGAAGAACCGCAAAAACTTACTTAAATATCTATTCTGAAATGACTTATATACAACAAAAGAGCGGTTACGCCACGACTGAAAAAACACTAGATTTGGCCTGCCGCGAGTTATCGGACGAAGACCAATCGCCGCTCGAAAAGCAGAATCCCTCTGCCGTGAGTCGTCGAGGCAGGTGGAGCAGACGAAGCGTATGCCATGCAGCCGCCCTAGGACCGCAGCCGGGTTGGCTAGCCCCCACTACTTCCACAAGCGCAGGACCACAGGACCCACCAGGACTGGCGAACTCGGGGCGTGGAAGAACTTGTCGAGTGTTGGCTGCGGTTGATTACGCACCACGATCTTCAAGCTGTTCGCCCCCGGCTTCAATCTGCCTGTCACAAGGACCTGGTGCGGCCGCCAATGGTCAACCAGCGGCGCGGAATCGTTGACTATGACTTCACATAAGTTCTCAACCTTTCCCAGGTTCAACAAGGCAGACATCTGTGACTGATCCTCGGACAGTTGAAACGTCTGCTCGTAAACCCGCTGACCATCGGGCGAGATCGAGTCCTGCTTGGCGAGAGTGGTGGCGTGCGGCTTGCCATCGATAATCCATGGGCCGTCGAGTCGCACATCGCTTGGTTGCCGGGGTATGGTTTCCTCAATCGCCTCGGTGAGTCCCTGAGGTTCGGCCCCGTTGCCGCTCGGATCCGCGACAATCACTCTCGCCTGTTGCTCGGCCACCTTGATGTCTTTCAGAGTTGCCTGTGAACTTGGCTTCACGCCGGGGCTGGGCATCAGGACGATGATGCGAAAACCCATGCCGGCCAGGGTGTTCACCACCTCGGTCACGATGTGCTGGAACGACTCCGCCGAAACCGCGGCCGAATCGTCGACCTTTGACGGTGCATATGAGAACGCCGGGAAGACCATTCCGCCCTTGGCTTTGGCCAGATGCTCCGCTTTCCGGATGACGGACTGCTTGGATTGAGACGGCTCCGTCGCCGTAACGAGCGGCCAATAGATGATCGGGGCGGCTTCGAATCGTTCGCGCCACTGATGCGGCAACTGGTGACAGTATCGAACTTCGGCCTTGGCACGCGCGTCGCCGGGCCACTCGATTGCGCGCCGCTTTTGCCCGTAGGAAGCGTCTCCCAGGGCTTTGCCCACCGCGCGAGCGAGACCGTCAAGCACCGCTTCGGTCCCCTTGCGTCCATAGGTCTTGTTGGCCCAGATGCGCGGATCGGCGCCATACACTCCGTAATACTTCTTCGTGGGGGCGAATTCATAGGGATCCGCCACCCGCTCCCCAACCGGCTTGACGCCCCCCGGCAGCGGCGGGAGGCGGGTCAGATCCACCAATCCCGGTCGCAGCACCATCAGCAGGGAAGTCTCCCACGCGGCCGCATGGTCGCCCGCCGGCATGCCCTCGACCATCTGATTCTCGCTGGCCGAGATGACCTTCATCCTGCCTCGCTGGTTGAACTTCTCGGCCAGCTTGGGCACGACGCCCGGATAGTGCCCCGACAAATGCACCGCGACCTTGAAGCCCAGACCTTCGATGTGGTTGAACAGCTCCTCCATCTGTCTCGCATAAAGCTTCTCGTCGATAGTCACCGTCCCTCGCGGATAAAGCCGCGGGTCAAACGGTGTCGAGCCGCCCGGTCCGGTCCAAACCGTCGGGAAGCAGACCCCGCCGAGCATCGAGGCGGCCATCTCGCCCAGCGTCTCGGCTTTGAGGGCATCCAGCCCGCAGGCGCTCTGCTCGCCGTGCCATTCGGGTATGCCCATCGGCAAATAGGCGACCGGGCACCTGGCCACGGCCTGCCGCAACTGCTCGGCCGACATCTGCTCGTAAAGATAGTGCTCTTCGCCCATTGCTCCATTCACTCCGAAGAACGCCGCTGCCATCAGCACGAATGTGTACACGTGGTCTTCCTTTCACACCTTGCGTCACCGCCCGACCGGAGTAGCATACCGGACCATCGCATGATACCCAAGCCCAGCAAGCCCCATAGCCTGCACTCTGCCCCTCGGACTTCGTGAAACCCGGCGTGTGATGGTGTAGAATGGGTTTCGTCCGGGGAGATCACACTGTCCAGTACGAGAAGCCTGAATGTCCGGCAAGACCAGACGCACTCTGCTTGTTCTCCTGTCCGTGGTCGGGGGTATGCTGTTCCTCCTGGATCGGTACATCTTCGTGTTATCCGACGGCTCGCGACTCGTGGCCGCGGTCCGCGCCGGCGACCGGGTGAAACTGGAACGTCTGCTCAACAAGGGGCTGGACCCGGGCTCCCGCAACCGGCACGGCAATACGGCTCTGCATGAGGCGGTGCTTCGCAACCGCGAGGACATGGTCGATCTGCTCCTGGAGCGAGGCGCCATCGCGGATTTGCCGAACGGCAAGGGTTTCTCACCCCTTTCGTGGGCCTGTTGGTGCGGTTGCTCGCAGATTGCTGCGCTGCTGCTGGACCACGGCGCCGATCTTCACACACGCGACCCGAACGGGATGGACGCGCTGCACACGGCGGCTTCGTGCGGGCACGACGATCTGGTCGATCTGCTTCTGACAAAAGGTGCCCTCGTTGATGCACGCGACACGAACGGCTGGACCCCCTTGCATTGGGCGGCAGTCATGCGACATCAGCGGATCGCGGAGCGACTCCTAGACTGGAAGGCCGACGTCAACGCCACGGACAACGAGGGCTACGCCCCGCTTTATCTAGCGGCGACGCGTGGCGACGAGCCGTTGGTCAGCCTGCTCCTCCGTCATGGAGCCAACCCGAACACCGCCACTGGCGAGGGTTACACGCCGCTGCACGAAAGCTGTTACCGGGGGGATGCTGTCATCGTCCGGCAACTCCTGTCTGCTGGAGCGAAGACAGAGACAGTGAACGGTGAAGGGTGCACCGCTTTGTATGGAGCAGCCGCAGCCGGACACGCTGAGATCGTCGGCATACTTCTTTCGCACGGTGCCGATCCCAAGCTGGCGTCAAATGAGGGGCTGACTCCGCTCCACGTGGCGGCGAGCGCCGCCGTCGTCAGGCAACTCGTCAACCACGGCTCAGCCGTCGATGCACGGGACAAGAAGGAGCGCGCCTCACTGCATTATGCTGCATTAGCTGGACATCGGGACGTGGTCGAGGCACTTCTGGCGGCTGGTGCAGCGGTCAAGGTCATCGATCACGCGGGGCTGACACCACAAGCAATGGCCGAACAGGCAAAAGACGCGGATGTCGCCGCATTCCTTCGTTTGAAAGGTGGACAATAGCACTGGTCAATTCCGAGATGAAAGAGTCGCAACCTCCAACCCGCCAGCTTCCTGAGCCAACAGCCATCGCTGGCCGACTGGCCCCGCTGCTGCTGACCGCGTTTTCGCTGCTGCTCTCTTTGCCGATGTTCGAGCCGAAGGCCTTCTGGCCCATCGCCTACTTCGCCTTCGTGCCATGGCTTGTGGCGCTGGCCCTGGCAAAGCGATCGCGATGGATATACGCGGTAAGCTTCGCGTTCCTGTTCGGGTTCTGGCTCATTCACGGCTGGTTCATCACCGCGGTCTCCGGGACAGCACACGCAGTCTACTCCGCCTGCCTCGCAGCACAGTCCATGCTCGCGCCGTGGGCAATCCGCCATCTCCATCGACACCGGAAACTGGGCATGACTATCGTCTTCCCCGTCGCATGGACGGCGATGGAACTGTTTCGCTCGCTTGGGCTGGTCAGTTCGACCTGGTTTTACCTGGCCCACAGCCAGATCCGTCTGCCGGTCATGATCCAGGTCGCCGACCTGGTCGGTTCGCTAGGCGTCACCTTTCTGGTGGCAGTGGTGAACGGGTGGCTCGCGGACCTCGCCATCATGGTGTGCGGCGCCCTGGAATCTCGCATGTCCGCCTCCTCCTCCTCGCTTAAGCGGCAATCACAGAACAGCTGCCGAGGTACAAAGACTGCTCCAGCCAGCTTTGCGGCCCGCAACCGGCGGGCCATTGGGTCCACGGTCGTCGCGGCGAGTCTGACCCTGTTGACCCTTGTCTACGGCATGTGGAGATTAGCCTTCACGACGTACGTCGCCGGTCCGGAAGTCGCGGTGCTTCAAGGAGATTTCCCGACAACCCCCGGCCGGGAGCTTGACGCTTCGGCACGAGCCTCCGACGAGGCCCCTCCCGGCGATGAATTGGACCAGTTGCTGCGAAACACTATCGCGGCTCGCGAAGCCGACAAGCGGTTGATGTACCTCCAACTGCTCGCTCGCGCCGCCGCAGAGTCGCCCGATCTTCTCGTGCTTCCCGAAGCCCCTTGGGACATGGTCGTCAACCGCGAATACCGCGAATCGCCGCTAACAGTCCGAAACCGCAGGCCTCGACTTCAGCACGAGGAGTTGATGAGGCTGGCATCGCGATACGAGACGCCGATCCTCCTGACCGCCAAGTCGCTCACGCCGCGACCGCCAGGGGCGTATCCTGCGATGATCAGTCATAATTCTGCTCTGCTCTACGCTCCGGGACAGCCGGAGCCTGAGCGCCGTAACAAGATCGGACTCATGCTTCTCGGGGAGTACCTCCCGTTTCGAGACAGTGAACGGCTGTATCCTGCATACCGTTTGCTCAATGACGGCCAGTGGAATCCCTGGGGTCGGGGCGGAGTCGACTATATCGATGATCCGGGGACCGAGTTCAGCGCCTTCGCAGTCAAGGCTCGACGCGACGGAAAGGATTACTCGTTTGCCACTGCGATCTGCTACGAAGATGCAATTCCCTGGCTCTACCGCCGATTCGTCGTCGGTCCCGACGGCCGCAAACGCGTCGATTTCATGGTCACCATGAGCAACGCCGGGTGCTTTGGCCACAGCAGCCAGCAACCCCAGCATCTGGCGGTCTGCGCCTTTCGGGCAATCGAAAACCGCGTCTGGATCGCCCGGGCGTGCAACACCGGCGTCAGCGGCTTCATCGACCCCGCAGGCAGGTGGCACGACCTGGTCGGCTGTGCGGATGCGGATCCCCGCCCCGGCGGCATGGGGTTGCGAGTTGCGGAAGCGAAGATCGATCCGCGGGTCACTTTCTACAGCCGTCACGGCGACTGGCTGGCCTGGACTTGTCTCGCCCTGTCCACGACTGCCATCCTGGACTCACTGGTGATGAGAATCCGGCGTCGGAAGGGAGACAACACGATCTCGGCCTGCCAACACAAGTGAACCGAATCGTCACAAGGACCCGGCACAACCTCGAACTGACAGTGCGACCACCACATCTCGGACGCCGATCCGAATCGCACCCAGGCAGCGGCGGAGGAGAAACTATGAAGTAGGCCAATCTCGCCTCGCTCCAGTGGCATCGCGTTTGACCATGAGCAGATTGCCGCTCGTGACCGTGATCCCTTGGCCGGAGCCGCTCGGCCTGCCCTCCGGCCGAAACGACCATGCGGCCGGACCCAGAGTGACGAGAATCAGCGGAGCGGCGCTCGCCAGCAACCGCCACTGGCGGGTACGCAACGAGACGACCGCCACAAGCGCCAGAAGCAGGCCCAGATGAAACATGAATACTCGCACCATGAATGCGATCAGCGACACCGCGACGTACCCTTGCGATGTGTTGCGGAAATCCTGCGGCCAGAGATAGGCGAACGCCAGCGCAACGTACGAGCCGATGACCAGCACCCACGCTTCGCGACGAAGCATGCGCTTGCGGTGCGTCCAGGAGGGGAGGAGAAAGCGGTGAAGACACGAGGGCTTCGCCTCGTTGCTCTGCTCAATCGCAGGTTTGCTCTCTGACTGTCCGGCATGCATGAGGAGAAGGATAAACAAGACGGACTGCCGAAGGCAACCGAACAGTCTAATGGTCGAACAGTCTAACAGCCTATCCTACTGCTTATTCGCCTCATAGGCCCAGGCGAGCCAGTCAAGGGCGATGGCCATGTCGGCCGGCTCAATGGTCGGGCCGCCCCAGAGGCGGAAGCCCGGAGGCGCATCCCGGTAGGCACCGAAGTCCTTGGCGACCCCTTCGCTGTCGAGCGCCGAGACCACCTTCTTGCACCAGGCGCCCTGATCCTCCGGACTGAGCTGTCTGAACCAGTCGGCCGTGATCTTGAGGCAGATCGAAGTGCAGCTTCGGATCTCGGGCTTGACCGGCAGGAAATCGACCCAGTCGTACTTGGCCACGAACTCGGCGACCGCGTCCAGGTTGGCCTGGCTCTTGGCAAAGCAGGCCTGCAGGCCGGTCTTGCCGCCGAAGCTCAGGTTCTTCGCGTAGTTCAGGCCGTCGATGTAGTCCTCGACGCAGAGCATCGACGGAGTATTGATGGTCTCAGCCTTGAAGATGCCGGCGTTGAGTTTGCCGCCCTTGGTCAGGCGGAAGATCTTGGGCAACGGCCAGGCCGGGGTGTACGACTCCAAACGCTCGACCGCCCGGGGCGACAGCACGAGCATGCCGTGGGCCGCCTCACCGCCGAGGCATTTCTGCCACGACCAGGTGATGACGTCCAGCCGGTCCCAGGGGATGGGCATGGCAAAGACCGCGCTGGTGGCATCGCACAGGGCCAAGCCCTTGCGATCCGCAGGCGGGGCCGCGTCGTCCGGCATCTTCACGCCGCTGGTGGTGCCGTTCCAGGTGAAGACCACGTCGGTGTCCCAGTCGACCTCCTTGAGGTTGGGGATCTCGCCGTAAGGGGCCTTCATCACCTTGGCGTTGAGCTTGAGCTGCTTGTTGATGTCGGTCACCCAGCCTTCGCCGAAGCTCTCCC
>CAZTQK010000092.1:0-16877 GCA_964615635.1 uncultured Planctomycetales bacterium | reverse complement strand
GACAGGATGCTGAACGCCGAGCACAGGTCCGGCCAGTCGAAGGCCTTGAGCTTGGCGGCGAAGTCGGCTGTGCCCAGGTCGTGGGTGATGCCACCGTTGGCGTTCTGGAGTTGGCCGAACTGCCGGAGTTCCTGCTTCTGCAGTTGCGGGAACAGCAGGGCGAGGTGGTGTGAAGCGTAGAGCTTCTGATCCATGGTACCCATGCAACCGAACATGCTGGTCGCACCCTCGTTGACGCTGAAGCGGCCGTCTTGGGTCAGCCAGGTATCGGTGCTGAGAACATAGAGATCGTTGAGCAGCATGTCGCTGAACCACGCTGGCAGGCTGCTGCGGTCGAAGAGGTCGTGGAGAGCCTTGGTCTCGTTGAACAGTCGTTCACGGTTCTTCAGGACGTAGTCCGCAATCTCCTGTGCGTTCTTGAAGCGGTTGTGGCAGTAGTGGCCCAGATCCTCCTTGCCCAGTTGATAGAAGTGGTCCATGTACCAGGTGAGTATGAAGGGAACAACTACTGTTTCGCCGGGGAACAACTCGCCCCTGATGCAGACTCCGCCGGCCGTATGAGGTTGTGGCGATACCTTTCGCAGGTCATGCGGGGGAAGCCGTCCAAAATCCTTCCACTCTCGCGGACCAGTCTCCGCATTGTAGGGCATGAGTGTCCAGCCCGGACCGAACTCGCCCATGAGATGTGGAGGCCATACCATCAGTGCATGATTCCCTTGCGAGTCTTTCTCCGTTTTCGGCCCGCCGCTGAAAATCAAGCCGGCCAGCGGAGCATCCGTGCCTCCTCTGAATGAGGTCGTCGTATTGCCCTCATCTTCGCTGAACCGAAGATAGTGGCCGGTCTTGCCCCACAGACTCCCTGGCTGAGGTCGGCCGCCGGAGCCGATCAGGTTCTCCCATGAGACCGCGACGGCTACATACTGTCTCTGCTTGGTTGTGTTCTCCAACTTGAACTCAAGTACAGCCGCAGGCAACGACGAGTCGTCGATGTTGCCGGAAATAATCGGCGACCAAGCCGTGAGCTTGACCGGAATCGGCCATCCCTTGTCAGTGAAGGTCATTTGGGCGATCGGATAACGGCCGCTGAATTCGATCTTCTCGACCGGCGCCAGCCCGACGGCCGATTCATCGCGCAGGATTCTTGCCTGCCCGTTGACGCTCGCGGCCATGAAGCACAGGTCGGGATGGTAGAACGGCGTATCGATGTTATTGTTCGTCGTGATGTTGCGAAACGAGCCGTCGCGGGCGATTTCGATCTTGCCGGCCCCGATGCCGCCCAAGGGCATGCCGCAGCGGACTTCCTTGCCCCTCCCACGGTCGCGGATCCATCGCTCGGCCCGGCCGTGGGTGATGTAACGCTCGTTGGGACTCACACACACGTAGTCGAACTTGGGAACCGATGAGTCGGAGCCCAGCGGGAGCTTGAGCGTCAACGGCTCAAAGCCCCGCGGGTTAGCCCCCCTCGCCAGTCGAACCCACTTCTTGCCCGCGGGCGTGCCCTCAGCCTTGATGGCCACCGGCTCGTACTTCCAAGGCTCCTTGCGATGGTCCTTGAAACCCAGGACCTCGATTCGCTCGAGCGGCTGATCGGCATCACCGCGGATGTACAGCCCTCGCGGCGTCACCGCCCCCGGCCCGACGAAATGGACCTCGACACTCACGACCCCGATCTTGTCGGCCGCAAACTCCGAGGCCGCATGCCAGTCGTACCACTCCTCGTTCATGTACCAACGTTCGATCTCCGAGAAAGCCGGAGTTGAACCGAGCAGGATTGCCGCACACGTCCAGATGTAGATTCTTGTCATCGTTCTCCCATCACATACAAAGGTGGAAAGAGTAGACCGCCGAGGCCCCAAGTCGCCAAGATGCCAAGAGAACAAGAAGGCGAGCGCCGCGAGGACGAGTTCACAGAACGGGGATCGCCGGTGCGAGAATCCTTTCTCGCGCCACTCTCGCGGTGGATCCTCCCGCCATTTTCGCTGGTGCGAGAATCCTTTCTTGCACCACTCGGGCGGCGAATCCTTTCGCCATCTACCGTCGCGGGATAGGAATCCCGCCGACGATCGGGCCGAGATAGGAATCTCGGCCCAGCACCGAAACAGCTTGTTTTCGTGAATGACATTGGCTGTTCTCTCAAGGCGGAGACATCGCTGGAGGGGGTATGAACCACAAGCCCTCTGCGTTCAGGACGGCCACGATGCCGGCGCGGTGGAAATGCCCTGCAGTATCTGGGCAGCGGCATCCGGCGAGCACCACACGCCGCCGGAAGATCCGTACGTGATGAGGCACCAGTCGTCGGGCGTTCCCGTCTTGCGGAGCACAGCAACGGACATCTCCTTCTTGTCATACTGCAGCTGATGGACCTTGGACAATGAGTAGTAACCGCGTGCCAACTCGGCTTCGGATATATCCCCTCGGGTATCCGGAGTCTCGATTTCACGATTATCCTCATCTTCCTTCCTCGCCGCCATCACCCGCCAGCCCTGCTTCGGGTCTTCGAAAACCAGGAGGCCGACTGGGCAAGACAACAAGACCACGTATTGCCCTGTCGGCTCAACTGGCGTTACAGGCAGGGGGACCGGCTTGCCTTTGTGCTCGAATCGCTCCACACGGCCGCTGCTGGGTCTCGGTTGGGCGCGCGTGTTTGAGAAGCAGAGCAGCCATCCGTCCCTTTCGATCCGCGTTTCAGTCCGAGGGACGAAGCCGAGATAGAGCCCCAGACCGCCAGCCAAAACGCCTCCGCAGATCACCGTAATCTGGACAGCATTAAGAGGCTTTTTCATGATGACTCGTCCTGCTGGCGCAACAGTCCGTTCCGGCACCCCTCTGGTGGCGAGTCTTTTCGCCATTTGTGGGTGCGGGATAGGAATCCCGCCGACGATCGGGCCGAGATAGGAATCTCGGCCCAGCTTCCCCCGTTGTCTTCTTGGTGTCTCGGCGCCTGGGCGGTTCAGTCTTCCTTACTCAGCTGCATTCATCTTCCGCCGCAGATCATCGTAGAACGCCCTCGCCTTGGCCAGCCTTTCGCGGACGCCCTTGCCGCGAGGGGTGTTGTCGGCGACGAATTCGGCGTCTATGACGTTCATGCTCTTGAGCATCTTGTCAATCGCGATCGGACCGCGCTTGGGACACCAGGTGGGCCCGTCGTTGACGATCACATACACCGGGCGTCGGAACGGGGACGCAGCTAGCCCCAAGATAAGCGACTTTTGTTCAATTTTCGAGGGCTGGACGTCGGACGTCGGAACGGGGGGACGTCGGGACGTCGGAACGGGGGACGCAGCTGAATGGCATTAAGTTAGTATAGAATTTCCGCAAGTCTTTTTACTCCAAAGACTTACAGCGCTTGCGCAATAGTAGGCCTCCTGGCATGATGTTGTTTGGCCCACGACATCACGAAAGGAGGCCACGGATGGTGACCATTCTACCCGCGCTGCGGCAGGTCAGGGAAGACCTGGTCAGGATTCTGGATCGGGATACGGTCGAGCGGTTGTGCGGCGAGCTGAGATATCGCTGGCGGAGTCGTCGACTGGATCCCTGGACAACTTTGCACCTGCTCATTCTCCAGGTGCTGAACAACAACACGGCCATGACCCACCTGCCACACCTGAGCGGCAAGCAATTCACGGCCTCGGCCTACTGTCAGGCCCGGCAGCGGTTGCCGCTGGAGTTGCTGGAGCGGTTGGTCAACCAGTTCGGACGTCGGAACGGGGACGCAGCTAGTTTTTTGGGAAGCTGTCAGTGATGAGGACAACCAGCTATTACCTCTCAACCCGCCACGGCGGACCAGGGCGGATCTCCGACTCGCTTCGGTGGACTTTTAGCTTTTGACCAGACAAGCACGCAGGGGCGGCAAGTGGCGACCCCTTCGGGCTCGCCGGACAGAGCGGGAGAGCAGGTGAGCAGCAGACAGGAGAGCAGGACACCGCAGGAGAGAGACCCCCTCCGGCTCCCCCCTTGGCAAGGGGGAGAGGGGAGCGTCGGGCAGAGCCCGACCTACATGGCTCCCCCAGTCTCCAGCCCCCAGCCCCCACTGTCTAGCCCCCAGCCCCCGCTCGCCACGCCGTAGCTCGAAGAGCGAAGGCGGCAGCCCCGAATCCTCGCCCTTTTCCGGGGCGCCCGTTGTGTTGTGCAGGCAACGAGTCCAAGGGACATACTCTGCGCCGACCGCGTGAGCCGGCGTGCATCAATTGAATTGATGCCCCAGGGGCTCCTGGAGTCCAGCGATGAAGCCGACGGCCCCGACAACCTCAGGCCACTCGTTTTCGAACTGTATGAACCGCAACGGCTCATCCGAAAGACGCGATTCCGCCCAATCCCCTGCCCCCGTCGCGACAAGTGAAAGCGCCAAACGAAGCCAAATCTGCGCAACCTGGAGAAGATGGAGAATCCTTGTCCCCGGCCCAGCCGATCCGCCAGATGGGCCCCTGCATGACTGCCCGACAGCAGCCAACCGAGAACTGAGAACTGACGACCAGCAACTCGTTCACGCCAAACGAAGCCAAACGCAGAAACGTTGCAAGTCATTCAGAGACAAGAGGCTATGAACAGAATCGGGGGATTCCTTCGAGTCGATTCTGGCACGGTCACGCTCTCGATCGGCGCCGAACGAACCGAACGAAGCCAAACCAGCGTCGGAAGGGAAGCCCGACTCGCCTCCACAGGCTGGGCGGTGACCCCGAAGCTACACGAGAATCAGTTGCCCAACGCCTTCCTACCCCCTCGGCCGGCCAACACCCGAGCGCTTCTCCAGAGACGGAACAGACGTTTTGAGACACCGCACCAGACACCGTGCGACCGCTCGTTCGTAGATCGAGTATCATCCATCTGCTATCCTTCCACGACGGCCAGAAACAGGATCCGGTGCCCTGCTGCCGGCTGGTCGGAATCGAGTTCACGACGGTGCGACGGCCATGAAATTCACAAAACTGCACGGTATCGGCAATTGCTATGTATATGTTGACTGCTTCAAGGAAAAGGTGGTTGATGCTTGTGCCCTCGCGCGGGCGGTCAGCGATCGCAACACGGGCGTCGGCAGCGACGGCCTGATTCTCATCTGTCCCTCCACGATCGCCGACGCGCGGATGGAAATGTACAACGTCGACGGCACCCGCGGCCAGATGTGCGGGAACGGCGTTCGGTGCCTGGCCAAGTACGTGTACGACCATGGCCTCTCGCGCAACAACCCGCTGCGAATCGAGACCGACGCGGGCATCAGGACGATCGATCTGAACATCGAGGGCGGCAAGGTTACCTCCGCGTGCGTGGACATGAGCGAGCCCCTTCTGCGCCCCGAAGACCTGCCGGTCAAGCTGACCCAGGAGCAAATGGTCGACTATGCGATCGAAATCCTCGACCATCAGGCACTCATGACCTGCGTGTCGACGGGCAATCCGCACGCCGTCATCTACGGCGTCCCGCTCAAGCTGCTGAACGACCGCGGGCCGGCCGGGTGGAACCTGGAAATCGAAGGCCGCCGGATCGAGAACGCCGCCCTCTTCCCCGAACGCACCAACGTGCATTTCGTCGATGTGCTCCACCCCGGCGAAGTGAGGATGCTCACCTGGGAGCGAGGCAGCGGGGCCACGCAGGCGTGCGGAACGGGCGCCTCGGCCGTGTGTGTCGCAGGCGTACTGACCAAGCGGAGCGATCGCAAGATCACCGCTCATTTGCCCGGAGGCGATCTGGCCCTCGAATGGCGCGAGGCGGACAACCACCTCTACATGACCGGCCCGGCAGTGGAGATCTTCACGGGCGACTGGCCGGAGTGACCGGGGGAGCAGGGCGCGTGGCCGGGCCGAACAGCGATCGCGAAACGGTGCCGGTCGCAGAAACGCCGGCGATGTTTTCGGGGATTGCTCCCTTTTCCACCAGTCGGCCGAGTGTCAGACGGCCGGTGTTCCGGCGGTCATGCAGTATCTGCAGTGCGAGCACGTCGTAGTACGTCATCATCGGAGAGAAATCGTTGACGTAGCCGCTGTCCTTCGGTGGGGGGGTGATCCCCTGCATGCGCGACAGCAGGCCGACGCGGGCGTGGCACAATCCGAGCGTGTGCCCGATCTCGTGAGCGAGAACGCGCGGGCACGTCTGCCGCGGGTCCTGGCCGACGGCCAGAACGACTTCCATCGGGGACATGAACGAGCCGCCCGCATCCCACTTCATGAATGTCGCCCCGCCCCGACCGACCAGGTTGGGCGAGTCGGCCGCGACATACCGGATTGGCAGGACAACTGCCTTGCCCGGCGAGCGACGCATCTGACCGATGCTCAGCTCCGATTGCAGCGATGCCCCGGTCCAGTCGTTGATGCGGTCTACGAGGAAGCGAACGTAGCGCTCGACCGCCGAGTTGGGCGGGTTCACGATGTTGAAGACCAGACGCGTGTCTGCTTGCCAGCGCCTGATCAGCGACTCGGGGCGGGTCTCCCCACCCTCGTCCGAGAGGGGGCCCGTGTTGCCCAGCAGGGCGCTCAGGATGGGCCCGCTTTCCGTGGCGGCAACGACGTTGAACTCGCTCGTGGACTCCGCGGATGTGGCCGCGGCGGTGATCACCTGGCCGGCCGGAACGTCCCGACAATCCACAGTGAACCGGCCCATGCCGTCGGCAGTGACCGTTTTGAGGTATCGGGCCGCTTCGCCCGCGCGATCGACGTAGAGTTCGACCGAAGCGTTCGGTTCCGTCATGCACGTGACCTGCGGGCCATCAATCCGGATCGGCGTCGGCACCAACGGGCTGATGTGCAGCGGGCCGCGACAGATGGGCCGCATGCCATTGCCTGAGAACGTGCAGCGGCTGGCGCGGACCGGGCCCCCTTCGTGGGCGTCCGGGCAGGCAATCCCCGAGTTTCGGTTGCCTGTGAAGGTGCAGCGGTCGAACCATCCGCGGGCCTGTTGTCGCAGACAGATGCCGTGAGAACCGTTCTCCGCAACGCGTATCTGTGTGGCATGGACGGACGCTTTTCCGAACAGCACAACACCGTATTCGCCGCCAAACTCCATCGCGGAGGCGTCTATCATGGCAGCCGCTTCGTCCTGAAGTTCGATGCACCGGCTGCCGTGGCGACGGAGTCGCGTCCCAGTCAGGTCGACAACGGCTTGGCCGGTCGCGAATATGCCTGTCCGCAAACCGTCGTCGACGGTGGAATCAATCATCCGAAGCCTGGCCTTTCCGCTGGCGTCGGCATTGGCGAAACGGGCTCGCGACAGTGTGCAGCGTGTCAGGCTTGCCTGGGCGTCATGGCTGAGAACGACGTTCCAATCGGCCGCGCTCGACATCTGGCAGCCGGTGGCGGAGATGCTCGCTTCGTTGAAGCCGGCCAGGTCAGATTGGCCGTTGTTGCTGAGTTTCACACCCTCAAGACTGGCAGATGCTCGGTCACGCACCTCGACGCCGTGGCTGCGAGTCTCCGCGATTGACCCGCCTTCAATGTGAATCCTGGCTTCGCCAAACACCACGAGGCCGGGGCCGGAGCACTCCCGAACGACCACGTTCTCCAAGTTGAGCCTGGCGCTCGCGGTGACCAGAGCCCCACGCATGCGTCCTCCGCGGATGCCCAGGTTCATCAGCGTGAACTGAGCCTTGCCTGAGACCATGATGCCGGCGTCCGCACAGTCAGAGCCATCGAGCGTCACAGAGCCTCCGGGCAATGAACCGTCTATTCTGTCGTGCCCGCCCGATTCATCATTGATCACAAGCGGCTCCGCCAGCAGGATGGAGACATCCGAGGAACCGAAGACGGTCGGATCGAACCGGATCACGTTGTCGTGAGGGTCTTGTCGTGCTTCAACCAGGGCGTCCATGAGGCTCATTTGCCCTGCGTCGGTTGATCGTCCAAGTTGCGGGTTCGAGACGATCAGCGGACGCAGCCGACCCGTCCCGGCAGAGGCCGCGGGGTGCTGGTCGCGCGTGGCTACCTGCACACCGGCAAACGCCCCCAAGACCAGCATGGCCGTCAGCAGGGGGGTTCGGCTCTTGCGGCGCGGACGGATTAACACACTCATCGGGCAGCGGTCCTCATTCCCTGTCAGTACTGAGAGCGGTGCCGGCCGATCGGTTGGGGAACACGCTGTTCGGAGTGTGACCCCGGAGTCTCCGCCGTCTCCGCCCCTCCGTGGCCCCGTAAAGGGACACATCCAAGCCAGTCCCAAGGACGTATCGACTCGTGGAAAGGCGGGAGTTAGCAGTAGGAACGACCCGATCGCGAGGTATTCGCGAAATCAGTTGCTCCGCGCGTCCCATAACCGGACTCGGCATGTTCCACTGGCCCGACGGCTGCGGATGGCCGGTCGAGAGCAATGGAGAACAGCTCAGGGCAGCATTGAGGACTGTGATGTGCCGTTGTATGCTGCACGCATGAGCAGAATCCTATTGCTGACCGTGGACGGCGCGTTGGCGGATGTCGTCAGAGGAGTCTGTCTGCAGCATTCATTGCAGTTGACCGTCCTTGCCCAGCCCCCCGCGACGGCAGACCATAAAGAGTACTTCGATCTGGTTTTTGTAGATACGCGACCAGCTCCGACCAGCGGCCTGGCGTTCTCCGACATTCCGCCGATCACGTTGTACAAGACGGCGTCGGTCGAAGCCGGGCGGGTCATTGCTCTGGGCCACTACGAGACGCTCGTCGGCCGCATGACGGGTTACGTCAGCGGGGCCAGCGGTTATTGTCGGGTCCATCCGTTCAACGGGCCGTGTGATCCCATGCTGCCCGAACGGCTCAGCGAAGCGATGTTCGACGGCCTCTCGCTGCCCGAGTACCAACGCGTTGATTTCCACGATGCCTTTCCCGATCGGGATTTCTATCGCCAGGTGTTCGAGAGCATTCAGATTCCCATCGTGATCATCGATAGCGAGGGAACCATCAGGCTCATGAATCTGCGGGCCCTGGCGAGATTCAATTACTTCACCCAGATGGTGATCAACCGGTCCTGGCTCATGCTCGTGGCTTCCGGCGACCGCGGGAGGCGGGCCGAGGAGTTCCTGATGCGCATCAGCAGCGGCTATTTCTACGAAGGCACGCTGCGGTGCGTGGATCGCGCGGGGAAGGAGTTTCCGGGACTGATCACCAGCAGCCGCGTGTTCGCTCCAATGCACCAGTCGGACATGCTGATCATTCTGGCGATCCATGACCTGACCGAGATGGAGGAATTGCAGAGACAGGTCACGACCTTTCAGAAGATGGAGTCGATGGAGCGTGTGGTCGCCGGCCTGACGCACGAGTTCAACAACATTCTGACGGCAATTCTGGGGCACGCCGAACTCCTGGCCCAGGACCTGCCCCGGGAGACCGATCTTCACGACAGCGCCCGAGTCATCTGCCAGGAGGCCGAACGTGCCAGGGAGATGACGGCTCGGCTCCTTGGCCTGTCGAGCCATCGGCAGTTTGTGCCCGGCCGTGTGTCCTGCAACGAGGTGGTTCGGGAGACGCAGGTCCTTCTGCGTCATTCCCTGGGCGATACGGTTAAGATCGAGACAGAACTGATGGAATCGGGTGACGCCGTTGATGGCGATGCCAGTCAGCTCCGGCAAGTGCTCGTGAACCTGTGTCTCAACGCTCGTGATGCAATGAGCGGCAAAGGCATCATCACGATCCGAACCTCCGTGCGCGAGGTGACGCCGGAGGAATACTCTCCGCACCAGGACTGGAACCCGGGCATCTTCGTCGAGATCTGCGTGCAGGACCAGGGTTGCGGTATCCCGTCGGATGCCATCGATCGCGTGTTCGAGCCTTTCTTCACTACCAAGCCCGACGGAGCCGGGACGGGCTTAGGTCTCTCTGTCGTCCGGGGAATTGTGCGGACGCATGGCGGGCATGTAACCATTGAGTCGACCGTCGGACAGAGGACCTCGGTGATGGTTCGGTTGCCTCAGAGGGACGCGTTGGCGGAGGAGGTCGCCCCTGTCGACGAGAACCCGCCAACTGCCGCGCCGATCGGGAAAGGGGCCTGCGTACTGGTGGTGGACGACGACCGTGCAGTCCTGACCTATGCCCAAAAGGCGCTTCAGCGGGCCGGCTACAAAGTGCGGATGGCAACACATGGCCTGTTGGCGCTGGATATATTCGAGCACCACCGGGACGAGATCGAGTTGATCATCCTCGATCTGACAATGCCGGGAGCCACGGGTCGCGATGTGCTCAAAAGCCTTCGGCAAATGGATGCCAGCGTGCCGATCATGATATGCACCGGTTTCGCACACGGTGGCATGGACGACGAGCTGCTCAGCCAGGTACAGGGCTTCATCAAAAAGCCTTTTCGCCCGCATGACCTGATCGAACAGGTCGGCGAAGTACTTCTGGCGGCCAAGGAGGAGTGATTTGCCCCAGCATTGCGCACCGCAACGCCGGGAGGTGGAGAACGGCCAGTGCGGAATGGAGAATGGGGCGGGTCTTGTTGTGTCAGCGGCGAAGTGCGTCGGCAGCGGAGGCCCCGGCTCAGACCGGGGAACCTGAGAAAGAGGCTGCCCCGGGGCACTGACCAGGTGTCCTGTGTCGAGTCTTACGTAACTGAAGGGTTTACCCCATGACCGAAGGCCGTCGATGCAGGTGCCGGCTTTGGTCGCGCCGTGACATGTCGTTTTGGCATGGCGCGACATGGCGGGTTCTCGATGTATCGCGCCGAAATAGTGCGGTACCGGCGTTTCGCCGACGCATTCTAGCGCAGTACGTGTCTTGTTGAAAAGGCTCTTTGGACGGGCGTATAATCGAACGAAGAGCGAGGGCACAGGAATCCTGGTCGTCGAGAGGCTCTTGCGGTTTGGCTCGTCAGAGTGTATCTGGGGGCTGGCGAAGAAGGCCGTTTTTCAGGGAAGTGGTGAGAGCGATGTCAGAGCAGGATAAGAAGCAATCGGGAGGCGACGAAGGCAGCTACAATGCTGTGCCTGTGAAACCTCGGAGAGAGCGACTGCCGAAACAGCCGCCGCCCCGAGTTCTTCCTCCTTGGAAGGTGATTCTTCATAACGACGACGTCAATGAGATGGATAGGGTTGTTGAGGTCATCTGTCTGCTGACGCGCCTGAGCAAGCAGGAAGCGGCCGCCCGCATGGAGGAGGCGCACAAAAGCGGCTCGGCACTGTTGCTGGTGACGCACCAGGAGCGGGCTGAGTTGTACGTCGAGCAATTCGCGACCTACACGTTAACCGTGACGGCAGAGCCCGAAGTCATCTGACGGGTTCCTGATTCTCCGTTCACGTATTCGCCTGCGGTTTACCCGGCTGCTGGCCGGCAGCCTGTTTGATCAGCGGTCAGTCATGCCGGGTCCTGGGTGTCGCTGACCGGGCTCTCCGCGGCGCGGTCATCACAGTCCGAGCGCGCGTCGCGGCCTCCGGCCCTGCGGCGGACGGCCTCTCGCAGGATGAACTCGATCTGGGCATTCAGGCTGCGGAGATCGTCGCGCGACCAGCGATTCATGCTATCCCACAGATCTTGTGGGATACGGAGCAGGATGGCTTTCTTCTTCTCGGCCATAACTCGGGATCAGTCCGCGGCTTCGATCAGGCTTTCCGTCAGGTGTAGAGGGTGCCCGTATTCACCACCGGATGAGCCGCCTGTTCACCGCACAGCACCACCAGCAGATTGCTGACCATGGCAGCCTTTCGCTCATCATCCAGCTCGACCGTCTTGTGCTGCTCGAGATGTTGCAGGGCGGTCTCGACCATGCCCACGGCCCCCTCGACGATCCGCGTTCTGGCCGCGACTACCGCTTCGGCCTGCTGCCGCCTCAGCATGGCCCCTGCGATCTCCGGGGCATAGGCCAAGTGGCTCAAGCGGGCTTCCTCAACGACGACCCCGGCCTTGGACAGCCGTTCCTGTAATTCGCCCTGAAGGGCGACCGAGACCTCGTCCATGCTGCCTCGCAGCGACAGTTCGTGATCGGCCGATGAATCATAGGGGTACCTGCTGGCCAAGTGCCGGACCGCCGATTCGCTCTGCACTGATACGTAGTTCTCATATCGATCGACATCGAAGAAGGCCTGGGCGGTGTCCTGAACGCGCCAGACCACGACGGCGGCGATCTCGATCGGGTTGCCGCGTTGATCGTTGACCTTGAGCTTGTCGCCGTTGAGGTTTCGGGCTCTCAGCGAGATCTTGAGTTTCTTGTAGAACGGGTTGGCCCACTGCAACCCTTCCCGGCGCGACGTGCCCCGGTATGCCCCGAAGAGCAAAAGCACCGCACCTTCGTTCGGCTGCAACGTGAAGAAACCGGCCCAGAGAATCGCGACGACCCCCAGGCCGAGGACGTACGTGATCAGCAACGCGATGGTCGAGGCATCGGGCTCTCGTCGTGCATTTGCGGCCTCGACGATCGTGTAGATCAGGAGTGCGGCCAGCCCGAGCGTGGCAAGAAGCAGGAATCCGAGCATGCCCCATCCATTCACCGTTCGACGCGGGTATTCGGCAGACATGGCTGTTTCCTCCCGGGCCAATGGCCCTGTTTGATATCGTTAATATATCATAGAAATATCGAAATGCAAGCAAAATTGTCAAATAATCGATAAGTCATTGTAATAAATGCGTTTGTGAATCACTTCTCAGGAGATCATCGGCGTGCTGCCCGGAGCATCTGTGTTCGGAAAGTCGTCTTGGAGACCGCCCGACAGCGTCACAAGAAGATGTCCTTGTCGCGAATCGTGCCTTGCGGAATCTGGCCCGATCGCCGGGCTTGATCGAGTACTCGCTCGCCTTCGCCCTGGTAGGCATAGACGGCCTGGCCGGGGCTAACGTGTTGGTTCCAATGGCGAGCGTAGATGGCCGCGAGGTCTTTGTTCCTAGCCAGCACCGATGGCACGGCATGAAGCATGGCCATCCGGCGTCTGCGGCGCTGGAAGTAGCGGGCGATGATCTCGGGCATGATTTTCGAGAGCCACGTGTCGCACACGTCATCGGCGAAACGAGGTATCACATATCGCGGGTTGTCGAGCGGTCCGAGAGCTTCGTGCAGCGACTCGGCAAACAAGGCTCCATCCGCTTCGTCGGCGTTTTCGATGAACAACCGCACGTAGCCGCCCGCCCGTTCACCGGTGCGGAGCGGATAGTGCTCTCGAAGCAGGCCGGCCTCCACCAGGGCGTTCAAGACGGCGTTTCCGACGGCCGTGGCCAGCGACCTGTCGCTCCAGGGCTGATCGCTGCGAACGAAGGGCGGAAAGCCGATCTTCCCGCCGCCGAGATCGTGCATCTCGATCGCCCTGATCGGCTTGGGGTGATACGGCTGGCCGATGCGCCACTGCTCGCGGCAACGGGCTCGCCGTCCGACGCGGGCGAGCATCTCCGTGTTGAGTACCTCGACCGCGCCCTCGATGCCCTCAGGCTTTAACTCGGTGAACGCGGCATGCACGTGGCCGACACCCTTCTCGATCGCGCCGTCGTCGGTCAGGCCGTAGATCGTTTCATGCCGGGCGGTGAAGCGATGATAGTCCTCGAGGCCCTTGGTGAATTCCGGGGCGATGCAGACGACGTCCCAGTTGTCGGCAAGCTTTTCGGGGTCATCCGGATCCAGACGTACCGACCGGCCGTGCAACTGGTTCACCGACATCGACGTGGTCACGGCGGTCAGGCTGACCAGCACGTTGATCTTGGGGGCGTCCCAGCCTTCGCCCAGAAGCCCCCGCGTTCCTACCAGGCACTGAGTCACGCCTTGCTGAAACAGCTCCGTGATCATGCGGACGTATAGGCGAGGGCACCACGCCTGACCCTCTCCGGTGAGGACACGGAAGCCGTCCTGCTGCGTACAGGACAGCCCAATCGACAAGCCCTCTCGCCCAAGCCACTCGCGGCACTTCTCGAGAAAGCGCTCGGCGAGATCATCGTCGACGAGAACCGTTGAGCCGGTGACCAGCACAGGGTCGAGAGCGTCGGTCTGCGGATCGCTCAGCAGGGCCCGAAACGCCGCAATCGCGCCGCCGGCCTCCTCGTCGAGCAAGTGACCGATCTCGGCAGTGACGGCCGAGGTCTTCTCGTAGTCGGCAACGACGATTGCCCGGATTTGCCCACCCAGAACGCTTGACTCGGCCTTGAGGATGGCGAGGAGGGCCTGAGTCTTGGCGCGGGAATAGGCCATTACGCGGTTCACCGGCGAGTCGCAGGCCTGTGCACCCGTTTCCGTGATTTGGACCCCGAGCAGGCGAAGTCGGGCGATGGCTCTCTCGGCAAGCTCGTGATCCGTCGGTCGTGGCGAGCGGAGAAGGTGGTGACGGATATAGCGGTCCATGACCACGATGAGTCGATCGAGTTGTGAATCGCCAACCGGGTTCACGTGCGGCGCCGGGTCGGGCACACCGTCCGGCAATGGCAATCCTCGGGATCGGAGAAACAACGGCCCGCAACGGGCAAACTCGGGATCTCGGTGCTCGAAGCTTGTCCAGTCTCTCACCGTGCCGGTTGGAAGCCGCCGTTCGGCCAGGACCCGAAGCACCCAGTCCGGTAGCGACTCTCTGGCTTGTTGCCCCTGCGAATCGATCGGCTCGGCCCGACAGAGATCATCGACCACCCTGCCGAACTCACGATCCGTCGTGGCCAGATAGCTCAACTCATCGGCCGTAGGACGTACGAAATAGGCCAGGTCCTGATATGGTGCGAGGAATCCGTCCTTCACCACGGCCGGCAGGGGCGTTTCGTAATCGATGGGCCCGAAGAACTCATCGTATCTTCGCACGTCGACAGGGGCTTTGCCGTCGCGATCAGGCGGCGTGGCGGTCAGCCCGACGACAACGGGGTCGTCGAGCATTCTGCACACGTCGGACAGCACGCGTCCCCAGTGGCCCATCAGGTGGTGGCATTCGTCGAGAATGATCAGACCGATACCATGCTCGCGCAATCGTTCGAGCGTCTCCCGCGACGAGACGTGCAGCGTGCTCAGTGCTTGGCCGCTGCGCGCGATCTCGTCTCGTATTTCCTTGCGGTATGCGGAGAAGCGGTCGTTGAAGTAGTCAGGGTTGTGTCGCCGCAGGTCTTCGATCCAGACGGTCGCTTCGGCGGGATCCTTGGCTTGGCCTTTCTCGATGAGCCGGTCCTGCCAGAGGTCCAGCGCCAAGGCGTCGAGATCTTCTCCCTCGCGGCGCGGCAATGTGACTGCCTGGTAGGTCAGCGATGTCAGCAGCCCCGGCGACCCCGGATCGGTGCTGATAGCCGGCGTGCATGAAGGATCGATCCTGAAAAGATCCACGCGGGCTGCCCACTGAGCTTGAATAGCGGAGTTAGGCGACAGAACGAGTGCCGGCCGGCGGACACAATCGGCCCACAGGTACAGGCCGAGCACCGTTTTGCCTGATCCAGGTGGTGATACGATGTGAACCTTCCGTCCCCCCGACGCGAGTTCCTTCCTGGCCAGTTCGATGGCCGCCGTTTGCGATGGTCGCAGCGAGCCGGCGAAACGAACTGGAAACAGCGGGCTGTCGTCTCTGGTCGTCATGTAGAGAAGTCCTCAGAAGACGCCCATCCGCTGCAACTCGGGGTGACGACTGCTCAGGGCGTCGGTCAGCTCGTCGAGTGACTCGAAGAAGACATCTACGCCCACCTGGCGCAGCAACTTGGGGACGGCGGGGCCGTTCTTCAATCCGATCGTTCGGCAGCCGGCTTCACCTGCGGCATAGGCCATCGGTACTGTGCCGACGACCGCCAGTGTCACGCGGAGACCTCCGGCCAGCTTGCAGAGGGCTTCGACACGCCGGTCGCGGTCCTCCGGCAGGCACTGCTTGCTTTCGAAGTGCATCCAGAGGTCGAGGCGGTCGAGCACGGCGTTCAGGCCGTCGCGGTTGCGGCTGAGCGAGACCAGATGCGACGCGCCCATCTGTTTGAGCAGCCGCAGGTTCTCCGCGGTCTTGGGTCCGGCCTGGTCCAGCACCATCAACTCGCTGCTGTCGAGCTTCTCGGCTCGAATCCGGGCGTAGTCGAGGGCTTTTTGCGGCCGGCCGAAGCGAACGAACTGCGAGTCGGTGGCCCCGGTCCGCCACAGTCGCCAGAACTCAGACCGCGGTGGTCCCTGAAAACCGACCGCCTGGATCGCCGCCTGGTGCGCCGCCCAGTAACGCGGCTCGACATCCACGACTGGCCCTTCATACTCGATGATGGTGTTGAGAAACGCCATGTGCAGCCTGCCGAAAGACTCCAGAGCGGTTTCAGCCGAACAATTCTACCAGGACAGCCCCCAGGCCGATCAGGCATGACAGGGCACCCAGAATGATCCCCGCTATCGCCTCGCGATTCCGGCGATCGTCCGGCCGTTGCTGGATTGTGTACAGTCCGCTGATGATGGCAATCAATCCCACGATCGCACCGACTCCGCACAGCAGTAACAGCGGTAGCGAGATGATGCCGAGGACCAGGGCATTGGTGGAGCCTGATTTTGCGTCAGGCGAGGTAGCGCTTCCTTCCAAGGTAAAAGGCCGCCCGCAGGCCGGGCAGTTGTTGGCTTTGATGTCCGTCCGTTGCTGGCAGTTGGGGCACTCAATCACCAAGCTGTCGTCCGGAAGGCGGACGATCCGCGGGGCGGCATGGCCGGCCGCCGCGTAAGCGTGAACCGGGGCGGGGTACTGGCCGTCGTCGCCGGGGTCGGCGCCTCCCAGCGCCAGTCTGGTCATCGGATCCACCTTCGGGATCACGAAAACCGCGTCGCACGAGGGACAGCGGGCCTGCCCGCCGGCCTGTGCGACAGGAGCTTCCAGCACCGACGCGCACCGCAAACAACGAAAGCGGAAGGTCGGTCCGGAAGCCGGGGAGTGCATGGTGTCGTCGTGGCTCACGGTCAATATGGTAATAAGATTGCATGACAAGGAAATAGGCAGTGCCCTGCTGTGGTGCCGACTTGGTGTTGGCGCTACTGTGGTGCCGACGCCCCGTACGTGTTTAGCGTGCAAGACAGCGGGTCAGGCACTTTTTGCCGTCTTTTTC
>CAZTQK010000091.1:0-17123 GCA_964615635.1 uncultured Planctomycetales bacterium | reverse complement strand
CGGCCAAATGGCTCACCATGCGCCGATGGCTTGAAGCCAATCCCGACGACGAGTTCGCGAAAGATGTTCGAGCCAAACTGACCTCGGAACCCGAGCGCTACGCCGCTTACACGCGTGAATACCTGGGCTGGGGTGTGTTCGCGCTGATGAGGCGGTGATGAGTTGGGGCATCCGGCAGTTTGTCAATGTCTTTGCCGCACAACAACTGGCGGCTCACCGAGATATGATGGCGCCTGTGTGAAAACATGTGAGAACTGGTTTGAACGTGTGAAAACAAGGGCGACGTGTGAAAACGGGGACGCAGCTAGTTTTTGGGAGCTGTCGGCATTCAGCGATCAGTTGTCAGCAGCCAGAGGGGTCGTGTTTTGACCGCAGTGGACGCAGAGGGGCGTAGAGGCGGGGACTACAAAAGGGTTTGTGCCAAGCAACCTGCGAGAGGGGGACGTGAATGACTTGGGACACTGAAAACCTCTCGTTGAGACCCTCTGGCCCGTGACCTGTCCGGCGCAGACTCGCCACGGGTGGACTGAACTGTGAACCTTCGGCCAAACCCATCTTGAGCCGATGGTCTCCGACGCGCACATATGAGAGCCAAGTCGGGCGTTTGGGTTTCGTCGTCTGGTGGCGTTGCCTTGGCCGATGTTGAGGGTCGTGGCCACAGCGACACTCGAACGGTCGGTCTTGCGACCGGGACGAGCGCGTGGGGGGCAATTGGCGGGCCGGGCAGGTTGTTATTCCGGCCGATCCTGAGGGCAAGTACCCATGGGTATGAGGCGGACCTCCCGGTATTGCCCGGAAGCGTCCTGCTTGAGGAGGATCTGGCACTCGGTATCGCCGATCATCTCCTTTGCTGTCAGGTACTTACCTTGGGTCTTGTCCGCCGCCGTCTGCGGGACCGATGGGGAACCAATGGCCGCCATGTCAAAACCTCCGAGATGCTGTGTTGCGCTTCACTCTGTTACGTGAGGCAACGGCCGGGGCGACGGGAGTGCTCCACATCAGCCCCTCAAGGACCAGCGACGGGTGGGTCGCAGATCCCAACTGGCCTCATGCCGTTTCCGGCCAAAACCCGGCGCCTCCGCGTCGGGTGATCTTCGGTATTATCGACATAGCGTCGGCTTCGCTGAACCCGGGCAATGCTCTCCGGGCGCCGGGCACGGTGCCTGCCGGCCGCGGGCTCTAATGGAAATCGTGACAGTCGAAAAACAAATGAGCCTGCATCTCTCAATATACAGGCAGTTGGCCGGTTGGACAAGCAAGAAGCGGGGTTTTGACCAGGGTCTGCATGCGCAGTCGTGATTTGCCCGAGTCGCAGGCCAAGGACGAGAACGCGCCATCGGGGGCTCCCAAGCAGTTCTTCGCGCTGGCCGAGAACCGCATGTGGCTGAAGGCCAACGCGAACCTCCTATCACCTGCAGCAGAAGCGAGCCGAAGCCGAGGATCGGAGCTAAGTGGCTAGATAGAAAGAGTTTATGGTCTGGATTGATGACTCAATCGGGATCAGATACGGGGCTCCACGGCGAAACGACGCCAGGCGGTCCGAGAACCACTGGTCCGTGACAGTTCGGGCGCGGAGGCTCTGGGGGTGCCACTGGCGGTTTATCGCGAGCTACATCGAGCGGCTTGCCCGCCAGTGCGCAGGCCTGAGAAGCAGAAGACACCGGCAGACAAGCTGCCAGTGGCACCCGCCCAAACTCTCGCGGGCCCGAGAACAATCAGGCATTGGCTGCTGGCTTGCATTCCAGCGGGTTTGACGTACACTTGTAAGGCTACGGACTTTGCACTGGAGCAGCATGCTGAGGAAGGCGTCGATGAAGGCCAAGATTCACCCAAACTACGTGGACTGCACGGTTACCTGCGGTTGCGGGCACAGTTTCAAGACCCGCTCGACCAAGCCCGAACTCAAGGTCGAGATTTGCTCGAATTGTCACCCATTCTTCACGGGGCAGGAGAAGTTCCTGGACAGCGCCGGCCGTGTTGAACGCTTTACCAAGAAATTCGGCGGCAACTATTTCGTGAAGGGCAAGCAGGAAAAGGGGAAGTCGAAGGCCTAGCTTCCGCACGGCAGGGCTGATCCCGCCGCTCGAAAAGCGGGGATCGGCGGTCGTGCGGCCCGCTTGGCGCTGTTGTACATCATCCACCTCGGATTGACAGCGAACGCAGGTCGCGATCAATTCGGGGTGGTTTTCTTTTTGGGGCCGGGCGGTGGTTCCATTCTGATTTCATGGGCGAGGCTGACCATGGCAACAACATCCACCAGTGAGCCGGTACTGCGCAAGCTCGAAGAGCTGCGTGCTCGCTATGAGGCGATCGGCGAGGAGATGGGTCGTCCGGAGGTCGCCGGTGATCCGCAGCGGATCATCGCCCTGAACAAGGAGCATGGCAAACTCCGTCGCATGATGGAGCCGTATGAGGCCTACCGCAAGGCTACAACCACCGTCAGCGAAAGCCAGACGATCCTCGCTGATCCGGAAGCCGATCCTGAGTTGAAAGCCTTGGCTGAAGAGGAACTGGGTCTGGCCACATCGCAGGCTGCCGCGCTCTTGGAGCAGATGAAGGCCGCTCTGGTGACCGGCGAGGACGCGGCCATTAGTTCAGTGATCCTGGAGATCCGGGCGGGCACCGGCGGGGAGGAAGCGGCCCTGTTCGCCGGGAACCTGCGGGACATGTACCAGCGATACTGCGATCGGCAGGGCTTCAAGGTCGAGGTCATGGACGCGTCACCGTCGGATCTCGGCGGGTTCAAAGAAGTCATCCTCAACATCAAAGGCGAGGGCGTCTATCAGCATCTCGGCTATGAGGGCGGCGGGCACCGCGTCCAGCGGGTGCCGATCCCCGAGGCCAAGGGGCGGGTTCACACCTCTGCCGCCACGGTGGCGGACTTGCCGGAACCGGAGGACATCGAGATCGAGATTGAATGGGAGAAGGACGTCGTTGAACACGTCAGCCGTGCCGGCGGGCCCGGCGGCCAGAACGTCAACAAGGTCTCGTCGGCGATCCGTCTCGAGCATTTGCCAACCGGCATCACTGTGTCGATGCGCGACGAGAAAAGCCAGCACAAGAACCGGGCCAAGGCCCGCCGCGTGATGATGTCGCGTCTGTACGATCACATGATGCAGAGCCAACGCTCGCAGCGTGACGCCAACCGGCGGATCATGATCGGCTCGGGCGATCGAAGCGAACGAATCCGCACCTACAACTTCCCACAGAACCGCTGCACCGACCACCGGATCAATCTGGACTTGTACTGTCTCGACCGTATTATGGACGGCGAACTCGATAATCTGGTCGCCGCCCTCCAGAAACACGACCTGGAGCAGCGACTCAGGAACCTGTGATTGCCGGTGGTGCTTTCTCTACCCTTGCAGCATGGTTTGGCGTCCTACGGTCTGACCATCGAATGGTGAACTCACGACGTTGGCAGGAGGAAGCCGCTTTGAGTCCGACGCGGGATCAGCGTCAGTTGACTTGTCGATGGGCGGCGTGCCTGTCTTGGGTGCTGTCATTCTGGTCTGGGGCGGCGGTCATGGCCATGGAACTGCTCGCCGCGAGGATGCTCATGCCGGTATTCGGCATGGGCGTTGATGTCTGGGCTGCGGTGATCGCGGCAACGTTGGGCTTCCTGGCGGTCGGCTCGGCCGCGGGCGGGTATCTGGCCGACAAACGACCGGGGCCGGGGCTGCTGGCTTCGATTCTGATTTTCGCATCGTGTTCGATGCTGGCGATCGGGCTTGCGGGCCGACAGATCGTGGATTCCCTTGCAGACCTGTCGCAAACCGCAGGGGCCTGTTGTGCGGCCGCACTCCTGCTGGCTGTTCCGATGGCGTTGTTCGGGACGGTGGTACCGATTCTGGTTCGCATTGTGGCGTTTCAGACAACGCGGACTGGCAGGGTTGTCGGCACCCTCTTGGCGCTCAGCACGGTCGGCGGGATTGTCGGCACACTGGCCACATCGCTGATTCTGACACCGCAATTCGGCGTTTCCGCAACCCTGTTGGTTTTGACGACAATCACGGCAGTGCTGGGTGTGCTTGTGCTGGTTGCTGCCCGAAAACGCGCTGTGGCCGCGACGGTCATCGTCGCCGTGGCGGCCGTGAGTCTCTTGCCACATCCGGGAGCGTCCGTCGGCGATGAAGCAGGGTCGTATCGCATCTTGGCCGAGGTCGAGGGGCATTACGGCCGATATGCCGTGGTGGAAGACGACAACACGCGGACGCTCCTGTGCAACGGGATTACCCAGACGGCGTTACCGCTGTCCGCCGCCGGGATGAGGCCGGGCACGCTCATTCGCGGCCGCGATTTCACAGAGTTGATCCCGTATTTGCGACCTGGTTGTCACCGCGTCTTGCTGCTCGGGTTGGGCGGAGCGCTGCATGAACGGATGTTGATGCTCTACGGCATGGAGGTTCATGCGGTCGAGATTGAGCCAGCGGTCGTTCGGCTGGCGGCGGAGTACTTTGGTTTCTCGTCGGAGGTGACGATCGGGGACGGTCGGGCCTTTCTGACCCGTGATCGATCGAGCTTCGATGCGATCATCCTGGACACTTTCATCGGCAGTCTGCCTCCTGAGCATTTGTACACGCGAGAAGCGTTCTCGCAGATGGCGGCCCGGCTGGGCCACGACGGTGTGCTTGCCGTCCACCTGATCGCTCCGCCCTCTCATCCGGCCGTCCTTGCGATCGGCCGCACGATCCAGGAAGTGTTTCCGAATCTCCTTGGCGCACGCAGCGGATTATTTGACGAATGGCAGCATCTGTACCTCTTCACCAGCCGCGGGGAACTGCGATTCACGACGGACCAACGACGCCAACTCGATGAGATCGGGTTTGATGAACAGGGTCTCTTTGAGGTCAGAACCGATGGGAGCTGGGTGCTGACCGACGACTGCACGAATCTCGCGGTGCTCAGCCGCGAGCTGGCGATCGGGCAGCGACGGTTTCGGAGACAGAGTGGGAGGACATCGCGATGGCAGGAGCAATAATCGGACGACTGACCGCGGCGGTGATTGCCGCCACCTGCGTTACTGCAGTCGCAGAAGAGGAGGATCCGTGGAAATCCCGCACATTTGACCGGTGCTACCTTCAGCGCGATGCCCAGGGGGCCGTCTGGTTGCGTCATCCGGTGGTGGCTTTGGGGATGGTGGGAGTGCCGATGTCTCCGGATATCCGCTTGAGCCCTGAACTGACCGAACGCTTTGCCGACCTGGTCATTTCACCCGGTGCCGAGCCCAGCGGACGCGGCCTCTGGGATTTCTCGTTCGCACCCGCCCGGCGGGGCAGAGGGCCGGTTTTCCTCCTCAAGATCGAGTCGCAGACCAAGGCGTTCGAGCCCGCCACGCAGCCAGACGCAAGGGACAGATCACCTGTCTTTGATGAAGATCGCACCCGCGAGATCATCGCAGCCCGCCTTCTCGAGGCCGAGGTGATGTCTCCTGCCTGCATCGAGGCATGGCAGATTCTGGACAAGTCGATCGCGAAGGTTGTTGAGTTGTCGCGGACCGCTCCGACCGCGCAGAAAAGGGAAGAGATTACCACCGTCATCGAACAGGGCGGGCGGGCCGCCGCGACGATGGCCCGGATGAAGAGGGATGACGCACTGCTGGAGCGGGTGAGGAAGATAGAACCCAGCGTCAGCTTCACCATGGAGTATCAGGAGCACCTCAGGGAATCATGGCAGGACACGCTTGAAGCCATCGGTGATGTGTTGCGGATCAAGCCGACGACAAAACTGCCGCCGATCGCCCGGCGATGGCTCTCGTCGCGCGCCCGCCTCTGTCCGACGGTGGAGCTCGTGGCCAAGGCCGAGTCTCCGGCGGCGTTTGCCGCGGAGATCGAGAAATCCTGGCCGCCCGAGACCATCGGGCAGCCGGTGTTCCACGCCCATGCTCTGAAGCGTTTCTTGCTCGTGCGTGACGTGGTCAAGCTGACAACCGAGCAGTTCACGCAAGTACGGGCCCAGGCCGGGCAGGAACTGGAAAAGCAGGATCGCGAGTTGCGAGAGAAGACGGAATTGCTGAAGAAGAAATGGGGTCTCGCACTTCGTTGGGCCGATGCCGAAACGTTGGCCGGCAAACTCTTGCTGCGAGGCCTGGTGGTTGAGGAAGTCTCCAGCGAAGGAACGAATCCAGGATTCAAGGAAGGGGACATCATCATTGACTACATCGGCATACATGATTTGACAATGGGCGGCCTGGGTCGGGGACGCGATTCGCGACCGGTGTCAATACCCTCGTCCAGGGGCAAAATTGATTTGCTCCGGGGTGCCGAGGTGATTACGCTGACAGTGCCAAAGTAGACCGCTTGTGCGGATGATTGGATGGCCACGTATCTGAGGCTTGGCTTCGTGTACCCTGCCCCCGGCAGCGTGAGTCGTCGGCAGGATCGGCCATTCGGTTTGCGATGAGTGAGAGGTGCTTGATGGATATTCTTCCGGCCATTGATCTGATCGGCGGCAAATGTGTTCGCCTCTTGCAGGGCGATTACTCTCGGCAGATCGACTACTCGGGTGACCCGGTGGGGGTGGCCAGGGAGTTCGAGCGAGTGGGGGCGAAATGGCTTCACGTCGTCGATCTGGATGGGGCCAAAGAAGGCCGGCCGTGCAACCTGCCGACGATCAAGCAGATTCTCGCGGAAACATCGTTACAGGTGGAGGTCGGCGGCGGCCTGCGCGAGGCCGAGACGATCGAGGAGCTGATCGACGCCGGTGTCCAGCGGTGCATTGTTGGGACCAAGGCACTGGTGGACTGGGATTGGTTCAAGGAATTGGTTCAACGGCCGAAGTGTGCGAACCATGTTGCTCTGGGCCTGGATGCCAAGCAGGGGCAGTTGGCTGTTCGAGGCTGGGTTGAGCAAACGCCGCAAACAGCGGTCCAAGTGGCCCAGATGGCGGCCGGACTTCCGGTTTCGGCCATTATCTACACGGACATCAGCCGCGATGGGATGCTCAATGGGCCCAATGTAGAGACGACGCTCGCGGTTGCCGAGGCCTCGCCGATTCCTGTCATTGCCTCCGGCGGCGTGACGACTGTTGATGATGTCAGGGCCCTTTGCCGGTTGCCCCTGGGAGGGATTATCGTCGGGCGCGCGATTTATGAGAGGCAACTCGATCTCGCGGAGGCGGTCCGAGTTGCGGCGAGCGGAGGATAACCATGAGATTCGCCAGCCGGAATGCGTCAGGTCGGGCCGTCGTTGCGGCGGTCTTGTCGATCGCAGCGAGCGGAATCGCGTTCGGCAAGCAGCCGAAGGTGAGCCGCGCAGAAAACGAACCCGATTGGAGCCGGATACTCGATCAGTCCGGCCTCGATATGGACAAGGACTTGCGCAATCCGCTCCTGGACGGCATGATCCCGAGTGGATTGTTCCGAAAGGCTGATGCCGGCAAGCTCGTGGTTCTTCGACCAATCGCCGCTTGGGGTCTCGAGACGCCGACTCGCGCCGGCTGGTATCCGGCCGGGCCAAAGGCAACGCAGATCCCGCCGGACGTGGACCGGGTTCGCAAGGAGCTCTGGACCTACGCGTACAAACAGCCCGCCGCGGAGATCGAGAAGAGCCGCTACACGTCGCCTCCCTTGAAGAGCGGCTCGGTCGAGTTTGACCCTGGCGACCAGGCGTTTGGCTTGTGGATCAGCAATGAGGGCTTCACCGGTGAGGCGGTGTACAGCCAGCCGGCCCTGGTCTTCAAGACAAACCCCCGCCTGAGGAATCAACCCTACAAGGCGATGATCTATCCTTACTGCGATGTGCAGGCGGGCAGGCTGGTCCCCGACAGCTACCTGATCGGCTGGGAGTATTCCACGAACGATGACTTTCAGGACGCTGTGACGCGGATCGACAACGTTGTGCTGCTGCCGGCGGTGCCGCTGCTCAAAGATGTTCTGGTGGAAGACGCCAAGGTTCGCAAGCTGGCAGAGAACTTCAAGTTTGTTGAGGGGCCGGCATGGGACGTCAAGACGGCCAGCCTGTATTTCAGCGATATTCCCAAAGCGGAAATCGTTCGCTACGCCGATGGCAAGGTCGAAGTGGTAAACGCCGCCAGCGGCCAGTCCAACGGCCTGATGTTCGACAAGCAGGGCAAGCTGATCGCCTGCGAGCATGCCGGGCGACGCTTGTCGCGGGCGACAGTCGGCCAGCCCGGCCAGGACATTGTTGCGCAATATGAGGGCAAAAAGCTCAACAGTCCCAACGATCTGTGGATCGACCCCGAGGGCGGCATCTATTTCACCGATCCGCGCTACGGCCCGCGCGACAATCTGGAACAGGACAAGGAAGCTGTCTACTACGTCTCGGCCGACAAGAAGATCACGCGCATCATCGACGACCTGGTTCGTCCAAACGGCATTGCACTCTCGCCCGACGGCCGGTTCCTGTATGTCCTGGATCACGGGGCCGACACGCTGCACCGATACAGGGTCGACAGGCCGGGCAAGATCGGCAAGGGCGAACGGCTAGCCTACGTGACCCAACCTGACGGTATGACCGTTGACAGGGAGGGGCGGCTCTACGTGGCCGGTCGTGGCGGTGTCTGGGTGTTGGATGCCGGCGGCAAGTGGTTGGGGCTGATCGAGATTCCGGAAGAGCCGGCGAACTGCACGTTCGGCGGGAACGGCCGGCAAACGCTCTTTATCACGGCTCAGACGTCGCTGTATGTGATCGACACGGTGACTCGCGGCTGGCACGTGCATCTGGATGGCGCGCCGGGCAAGTAGCTGACTCGAGGCCGATGAGGTGTCGGAGGACCAGCCGAAAGGGTGGTCTAGGCGTATGACTGACAGGAAATCTGATTCCGCGAGGGGCGGCGGCGTGGCCCCGGAGTGGGGGGGTTCAGAGTTCAGTAAAGGCAGAGGACGGCCGTTCTATCACTTCTGACCTCTGAGTCCTACCTTCTGTCTCCCGCTCCCCTTTCGTGTCATTCGTGTGATTCGTGGTCAACACCGCTCGCCCGCCCCCTGTTGCCACTCGAGAACCGGTCACTTCCCCGCCGCCGCATCGGGTCCGCCCCCCTCGGGACGCGTAAAGAGAAGCGCGCGTATGTCCGTGACCGTGCCCTCGTGGTTCAGGAGGAGCTCCCATGTCCAGGGCGCCATCGTGCTCGCAGGGGGTCCGACGTATTGGTACGTGACGATCCAGCGATCACCTTCTCTTTTCGCTCGGTGCAGCCAGTGAGCTTCGACCTCGCGCGGCGTCAACATGTCCGGCTCCACAATCCGGCGGTCGCGGATCCTGCCGCCCGACCAGGATAGGAAGACCTTGTTGGACGCGCTGGCGAGTTCGTCAACGAGCTTTTTGACCTCGATCGCATCCTCTGCGGTGCGGATCGTCATCCCGAGCGAGCCAAGAAAGGAGGTGAGCGGCGGGTTCCGCAGGTATCCCTGATGATGAGACCAGCTATCACCCTGGCCCAGGTCCACGATCTGGCCGGATCGGGAAACGGCAAACAACGCCGAGCGACTCATGCGGCGCGTCATGACGACGTAGATTCGATGGTCGGGCCCGAATCGGGTGACCCGGGCACTTCGGAACTCGACGTAGCTGCGGCAGGGATCGTGCTCCTCGCGGCGGATTTCTTCCAGATAGGGTCCAACGAAGTCCTGCCACGCCTGCTCGGCCCGTGTCCATGTCGCAGCGTTCGGCGAGGTGGGGGCGACCTCGGCGGAGGGGATCTCGGTCTTACCCTCTTGCCGGCCACCGGTCTCTCTGCGGGGATGACCGCAGCCGGCTGTGAGCGTCAGCGCGGGGCAGCCCATCCACAGCGAGAGGAAGCAGATCGACATGCCGAGCTCGTGGACGCGGTCAGACAGTATCTGGCGGCGCGGTCCTGACATGCTCGGGGCAGCGGGGACAGATGGAGCGCGTGGTACTTGGCAGACTCGCGTTTCGGCCAGACTGCCCGCAAACAAAATCGGTCGCATGGCATGACCTCCTGTGGAATGCGGAAGAACACCCAGAGCCGACGCGGGCATCCTACCGCACGATGAAAGCCCCTCCAAGCGCCTTGCCACCCAAGAGCCCCGGTAGATCAACAGAAGACGCACTGATAGGAAATCTGATTCCGCGAAGGGCGGCGGTCTGGCCCTGGGGGTGGGGGATTTTGGGGGTGGGGGTTGTTTGCGGGCCCATGCCGGCCTTCCAAGGTGTCCATTCCCACCGGTGGTTGGACGCTCTGGGCGCATTTCGCGGAGTCATCCCGCCGTTCCAGGCGCCAGTGGACCGTCCACTGGCGACATAGGCGCAGCATACCCCCTGATCCCGGCCTGTTCAACACCGAGTTCAAAAAGCGAAAAACGGGCGTGGACCGCCTTCGAAGCCGCGGGCGTAGTAAGGGGGGGCGTAGTAAGGGGTCAGGGCGTAGTAAGGGGTCAGAAGCCATTGTGTCCTGACGCAAAGCCATGACACCAGGATTCATCACATAACAGCCGCGGACATTGACAGACGGCTTAACGTATCACATGGTGAATCGACCATCGACCGCGTGTTCATGAAAGAGGCTGCGGACCTCTTGTGCTGCACGCGCGTCCAGATGAGAGTCTCGCCAGGAAGGTTTGAAGAGGAAGAAGACTGGCCGCGAAGAAGCTCAAAAAGCGCAAAAGAGAAGCAGATCATTGGCCCTGCGCGTCGGCCGTGGTCGATGCTCGCCCTTGCGTTGTGGTTTCGATTGGGACATCAACTTCGGCGCTGCCAAGTTCCAGATCAAGAAGTTCGTTCTGTCCGTCGACTCGCAATCGGCTCGCGAAGATGCGTGCTGACCCTCAGGACATACCCGGCAACGGCCGCGGTCCCCGGAGTCCTCTTCGTTTTGAGCCTTTTGAGCTTCTTCGCGGCCAACACTCCTCATTTGTCTCGTGGGCGTTGAGGTATGAGGCGCTCGGGCCTGCTTGGGCAGAGCATCGTGCAGAGTTTTCAGCAGGGGGGGCGCGGTGCCGGGTTGCTCGGTCCAGACGCCGGCCAGTCGGCTGCCTTTCGGTTCCAGAACCGTCAGATGAAGCTCGCCAGATGAACTCGCCGGCCGGGTGGTCGCTTTGCAGCGGTTGTAAGCGGCTTTGGCGGCGTCGGGCGTCGGATACTCGGCCAGCCAGATCAAGTGAGCGGGTTCTTTGTCGGCGGGGGCGACCGCCTCAATTGTGATGGTGGCACCGCCTGACAGACCAAGTGTCTGATTGACAGTCTTGGTGGCCACCCGCTGGATCAGCGGGTGAGTGGTCTTGGCCAGAATGGTCATGTCACGGACCAGCCACAGTTTGGCTGCAGCTTGCTGAGGCTGGAGGGCGAGCTGCATGAGCAGCGGCGGGTCCGCGGCCGGCAGCGTGAACAGGATGCTGTCCATCAGGCGGCGGGACGCCCGGCGTATGTTCTCCGTGTCGACCCGGCCGGACACGTCTATCAGAACACAGACGTGCCCCTGCTGGGCAGCCATCCGCATGGCCGCGTTTCCGATCTGGACGGCTCGGACGCTACGATTTGCATCGAGCAGTTCCGCCGGTTCGGGCACCAGGACGCTTACCACGCCGAACGCATCGGCGGGCGAGGCCGTCTCGATGAACAGGACCTCGGCCGATGTGATCTGCTGGTTGTAGCGGCATGAGGCGAGTGATTTGATGTGGAAAGCCTTCACCGGCGTGAGAACGTCCGGGTCTTTGACCAGATCGGCGAGTTTGCCGGCAGGTGCAGTGGACACCGCACGTGTTTTGACCCATCCGGTCACCTCGCCGGTGCGGGGCAAAGCTCGGGGGTGCCCGGGATCGTCGTCCTTGTCAGCTCCAGGCGGGGTATGAACGTAGATCCCGCCGGCGGTCGAGTCAGCCGTCTGACTCGTGGCAGTGTTCTGGCCGGAGGGCTCGGGCTTATCTTCGCCGCAGCCGGCCAGCATCAGTGCTGAGGCGATCACCAGAGCAACGAATGTGACGCTCTCAATCCATGTTCGCGCAGCGGACATGCCGTACCTCCATCAATCGGAAGACGATTGTATCGCCCTCGTGTCGTCGCGTCGAGAGAGCGGTTCCACGCGCAGGACGCGACAGAAATCGGCTATAATAGATGTGTGAGGTGGAGAAGCCTCATCGAGGTCTCAAACATGGCTGCCAACCTCAGGGATTTGCTCGAAGACCACACCATGCCGGCGGCGCCGGAGTTGGTGCGCGATGAGGGCGATGGGACCGTCACGTGCCTCGCCTGCGGGCACCGCTGCCGGACCACTGACGGAAAGAGCGGAATCTGCCGGGTGCGATTCAATCGGGGCGGTCAACTCCGGGTACCGGCGGGATACGTGGCGGGTCTGGGGGTCGATCCGATCGAGAAGAAGCCCTTCTTCCACGTGTTCCCGGGCCGCGACGCCGTATCCTTCGGAATGCTCGGCTGTAATTTCCGCTGTGACTTTTGTCAGAACTGGTTCTCCAGCCAGACGCTGAAGGACGAGGCGGCCGTCGCCCGGCCGTCGATTGTCCGTTCGGAACAGATTGTCGAGGTCGCCCTCGAACGCAAGACGCCGGTCATCGTGAGCACCTACAATGAGCCGTTGATTACCGCTGATTGGGCGGTGGAGGTTTTCAAACTTGCCCGGCCGCACGGAATTGTCTGTGGGTTCGTTTCCAACGGACACGCTACGCCGGAGGTGATCGAGTTCCTGCGGCCATATATGAAGCTCTTCAAGGTCGACCTCAAGTGTTTCAAAGAAGAGAGCTACCGTCGGCTCGGCGGTCAACTGAAGCACGTCCTGGATACCATCACCCGACTGAAACAAGCTGACTTCTGGGTTGAAGTGGTCACGCTTGTTGTGCCGCGCTTCAACGATGGTGATGACGAGCTGGCGGGCATTGCCCGATTCGTTGCGAGCGTGTCTGCCGACATTCCCTGGCACGTCACCGCGTTCCACCCTGATTACAGGATGGGCGACCCTCCGCGGACGCCCGCTGAAACGCTCGTTAAGGCATATGACATCGGCAAGGCCGCCGGCCTCAAGTTCGTCTACACCGGCAACCTCCCCGGGGCACTGGGTGAACGGGAGAACACCTATTGCCCGGACTGCAAGGCTCTGCTGATTCGCCGCCAGGGGTTTGCGATTCGGGAGAACAATATGCGCGGTGGGCGATGCGGCAAGTGCGGCGCGGGCATCCCCGGTGTCTGGGAGGACGCCGCTCCCGCTTCAAGTTCCTCTTATCCCACGGCCCTGTCGCTGTAGAATACCGTCATGGAGCCAGGCCCTCCGAATGCCGTCAAGCCGTGTGTCCCAATCGCCGTAGCGGTCGATGGTGACAGTTCATCTGCGCTCTCAAGAGCGGAAGCGATGGCGGCGATGACCTCTTTGCCGCTGGTGGCTCGATCGGATTGGTGCCGATACGCGTTGCTGCTCACCGCCACCGACCAGCGCTGCGAACTCCGCGAGGTCGGTCCCCATCGCTCGCGCCCGATCTACGTCGACTTCCTTGGCGAGCATCTGGGCCGGCGGCGCAAGAACGCCGTAGGAGCTGAGCGGATGCTGGCCAAGGCCGTCGGTTTCAAGGGCAAGCGGCTTCATGTGATCGACGCTACGGCCGGGCTGGGGCGGGACGCTTTTCTGCTCGCTTGCATGGGCTGCAGGGTGACCCTTCTTGAGCGGTCCCCGGTGATGGTTGCCCTGCTCCTGGATGGCGTATTGCGGGCCTGCGGCGATCCAAACGTGGGTGAGATCGTCGCGCAATCGATGCAACTGCGGCCGCTGGATGCTCGGCCGATGCTCTCTGAAGCGGGCAAAGCCCTGCGGGCCGACGTCGTCTATCTTGATCCGATGTTCCCGGCGAGGGGCAAGTCGGCGTTGGCCAAGAAGGAGATGCGCATCTGCCGGCTGGTCACGGGTGATGACGAGGATGCGGGTGCGTTGTTGGAGGTGGCATTGGCCGCCGCCCGAAAACGCGTGGTGGTCAAGCGGCCGCTGAAGGCTCCGTCGCTGGGCGGCGAACCGTCGATCGTCTACAAAGGTACGACCGTTCGTTACGATGTGTATCTGACCAATCCCGGCTGAACACTCCAAACATGACCTCTTCAGGGTTTCTTGTCCTGCGGCGGTGGTTGCGGCGGCCGACTTGGGCGGGGTCCCAGCGGTCGCATCGGGTCGGGCGGCCCGGGCGGGATGGGCGCGGCGACGATGGCGTCTCCGGAAGCGGAGCAACGCCCGGCAGCGGTGCGTTCGGTTCGGACATTGAGCAGGGCGTTGGCTCCCCTTTCAACAGCCAGGGCTTTCAATGCCGTCAATGCTTCATCCGGTGTGCGGAACCCTTCTACGAAGACCGCCTCGACTTGCCGGACGATCCGAAAGCCGGCCAGCCGGCTGCCCGTTGATGTGGCGACGACGCCCGCCGCGGTCTCTCGCCGTTTACGGTCCAACTCAGCGTAGTCGACGTTGTATTTCTGGAGGCTGGGATGAATCTGTGCCGGGCGACTGCGTCGGATGGCTCGCCAGATTCGGCGCCAGATGCCGCGGAGGACCAGGAGGCCCACTATCACACCCAATGCGTAGAACAGATGCAGGCGGTACTCGCTCAGCAGGCGGATGAAGAGGTTCATCCAGTCCTCGCCGGTCTGCGTTTGGGCGATTACCAGCAATCCCGGTGATTGTTCCATGCGTGGTACCACCTCAAGGGCGCGCCAGTTGACTGCCGCGATACGTCGTTCCTCGCCAAGTGGTCGTTGTCCGGCCGTTGAGTTTGAGCATCGCGTTGATCAACATCCCGACGCAGATGACCGCTCCGATGATAAAGGTCGGCGCAAGCCAGGGATTGGCCTGGCTGAGCTTGTAGTAGCGGAAGATGACCGATTGCTGCATCGCGACGACCAGCACGCAGGCAGCCGCGACCAGTTGCCAACCCGTCCCGGCCTCGGACCACCCCCGAGTCGCCAAGACGCACGCGGCGATCAGCAGGCTGAGGTAGGGGAAGACGTTCGTCGTCAGGAGCATGGCCAGGGTGATCCGCAGACGGCGGAAGGTTTCGAAGCAGCCGTAGAAGATGCGGCTCCACCCTCGCCAGATCTCCCGAAAGCGGGAATACATGCGAACGGTGTACAAGCCGTCGTTTTGCACGACGAACAACCGTTGGCCGTGGGCCTTTGCCAGTTTGGCCAATTGCATGTCCTCATTGATGTGGCTGCGCACGGCCTCGTGCCCGCCGATGGCCTCGTAGCACTTGCGGCTCATGAGCATGAATGCCCCGTTGGCATAAGCGTTCGGCAGGTTGGGGCTGTTGACCTTCTCCGGGTGAAACCAGAAGACCATGACCGCCCCGCAGACAGGCTGGATGATCTTCTCCCAAACGCTCTGTGTTTCCAGCCGCGGCAGCACTGAGAGAAAGTCGATACCGTTTTCCACGGCGTGTCGGACCGCCATGGAAAGCGTTCTGCGGGACGTTTGCCGGCAGTCGGCGTCCCCGAAACAGAACCACTCCCCCTTGGCCTGGTTGACCCCTTCACGCATGGCGTTGTTCTTGCCGAACCAGCCATCCTGAAGCTGCTGGATATGAATGACCTTGAGACGGCCGTCGGGACACTCGGCCTTGAGCGACTCCAGGATCTCGCCGGTCCGGTCGGCGCTGCGATCATTGATCACGATGATCTCGAATGCGGGATAGTCTTGTTCGAGCATGGATCGAACCGCGGGCTCGATATTGGTCTCCTCGTCCTTGGCGGCAATGAGCACGCTGACAAACGGGGGTTGATCTGGTGGTCCGTCGTGAGACGCCGGAGTGAGCGGAAGTTGCTCTTGTCGGGCTCTGGATATTGCCAGATGTCGACTGGCCCAGATGCACGCTACGCCGAACAGCAATGCGGCCCAAACGGTCATGCCCACGCAATGATGCCCTCTCGAATCGCGGCCAGGCGTCGTAGCTCCAAGGTCCTCATCTCGATTATCCGTGCTCGGCGAGAACTCGGCAAGACCGCGGACGGGCCGGGTTTTACCGACGGGTCCGTGACATTTCAGGCGGGTGCCACGGAGCATGCCCGCTGGATCTGTCACGCACCCTTCACCGACCGTTGTCAGCGGATTGGCTGAACTGTTTCTCACCGAACACCTCGGCGGAAAAAAGATAGACTTCCGTTTGTGGGTCCTTCCAGGCGTCCGGGGGCAGGCCTGCTTTTCCCCCACAGCACCGCGACAGAAACTCCTCCTTGTCCCATCCCTGCTCGAGGGCCACCTGGGGCAGGAAGCACCCGCTGCGAAAGCCGTTGCGGATGTAGACCCCATCAATGCCAAGGCGCAACGAAAGGGGGTCGCTCGTTCGCTTCATCGGTGAAAGAATGGATATCTCGATGTCGACAGCCGGCAACTCCTCCTTCGTCACGGGCGTGCTCTGAAATCGCAGGTCGTTCAGGGCTGCCACCGCCATGTCCCGAACCGTCTCAGCCAAACCCGAGTTGGGGTTGAAGCGGCCGATGCAGCCGCGCAGTCGGCCGGCCTTGTGCAGAGTCACGAAAGCCCCCCCAAAGTCAGCCATTTTCGTTCCTGTCGAGAGGATGGGTGGAGGATCGTGCCCGGCTAGACGGGCCTCGATGGTCTTTCTCGCCATTCTGAGAAGCTGCTGTTGTACTTCCTGATCCATGGCTTACCCCTCGACGACGGACGGCCTGTTCACGGTTGCCGATGAAGCCGCACAATGGTCGCAAGATCTTCAGTCGCCCGTTATTTCTCAACCCAGTCTATCCGAGGGGCGACATCCCCACGAGGAGCGGCAGCGAAACAGCAGGAAGCAAAAGTTGCCGGACCGATCGTGGGTGTTCTTTGTTGGTGACGGTTGACCGGCTGAGAGTGCGTATGGGTTTTGGTGCAAAGCAACCCAGAGCCACAATGGCATTTTGACGTCATAGGGAGTGGGCGGATTAAAGCGTTGGTGAATATAGGACCGTGTGTCGCTTGTCGAACACGTGGTCTGCTCCTGCTCGTATCGCTCTTGTCAACAACCGCTTGCAGTTGTCAATGAAGACGCGCAATTGTCGTATGGTCTTCAGTCGCCCGTTATTTCTCAGATTCGAGTTGGACAACATGCGAGTCTCTGTTATACTGGCCCTCCAGAGGGAGGAAGGATTAAGGGGCGACTTGGCGAAGGGCCATGCTGACCCGCGCTCGGGGTCCCCAGAAGGGGCTGAGTGGGCCGGTTTGTGTTTGTC
>CAZTQK010000090.1:0-17198 GCA_964615635.1 uncultured Planctomycetales bacterium | reverse complement strand
GCAGCCGTGGACCAGGCTCGGGCCGACGGCGCGGGCGCCGCGGGCGTATTGGCCCATGTTCTGCTGCCGATGATCTGGCCGTCGCTCCTGGCAGCGGGGTTGATCGTCACGATGTTGGCGATGTTCGAGGTGGTCATCACGCAGATGACCGGGCCGGTGGGTTATCCGAGCATCGCGGTGACGCTCCTTGGACAGATGCACTATGGCAGGGATAATGTGGTCATCACCACCAGTCAGGCCGTGGTGGTCGCCGGGTTCGTGTTGACCCAGGTGTGCGGCCGTCTGTTGCTGGTGGGCCGGGAGAAGTGACTGCGTGACGCTCTCGACGAACATCGCGACTCACGCCAAGGCGAAGTGCCCGAGATCCTCCCTCGGTATCCGGTTTCCCAAGTGGGAGAATCGGCTTGTCCTGTTGCTGGCGATCTCGCTGGCCGGAGGAGTAGTCGGCTGCGAGAAACGCGGCATAGCGGGGCGCAAACCGGAGAAGATCATCGGCGGCCATGGGTTCGGGCCGGGTGAGTTTCACCGTCCGCGGGCGATTGCCGTCGCCCCGGACGGGAGTGTGTTCATCGTCGACATGACCGCACGGATCCAGCGGTTCAATCCGGACGGCGAATTCGAGGCCGTCTGGCGGACCCCTGAAAGCGAGAACGGCAAGCCGACGGGCATTACGGTCGATGCCCAGGGGCGCGTCCTTGTCGCTGACTCGCATTATCATCGCGTGATCATCTACGATCGCGACGGGCGCGAACTGGCTCGGTTCGGCGAGGCAGGGACGGGACCTGGCAGTTTTGATCTCGTTGCCAAGGCCGTGGTGGACCGCGAGGGCGTGGTGTACGTGGGCGAATACGGCGGCACAAGCCGCATCAGTCGTTTCTCGCCGGAGTTCAAGTTCATCGGGGCCTTCGGCGGCTCCGACAGCGGTCCTGCCGCATTGTCGCGTCCACAATCGATGGTCTTCGACAAGGATGGCACGTTGTGGGTGGCGGACTCGTGCAACCATCGGATTTGCCAATTCAGCCGTGAAGGCAAGCTGTTGTCCAGCTTCGGCGGTCCGGGGCGCGAGCCCGGCCAGTTGCAGTATCCCTACGGACTGGCTTTCTGTGAGGACGGTACTCTGCTGGTCATCGAATTCGGCAACAGCCGCCTGCAGCGATTCGACCGCACGGGCAAGAGCCTGGAGACCTGGGGCAGCCCGGGCACACAACCGGGGCAGATGCTCGATGCATGGGGCGTGGCCGTGGGGAAAGAAGGCCGGGTGTATGTTGTGGATTGCCGCAACCACCGCGTTCAGATGTTCAGGATGTAGTTGATGGTGTTGGCGTTCAACTGGCCTTTGTCTTTCGAGCAACCGGTGTGGCTGTTGCTGCTGCTGGTCATACCGGCGATCGCGATCATCTCACAGCGATCACTGGCCGGCCTCGAGCCGCATCGGCGTATCCTGGCGGTCATCTTTCGGTCTGCCGTGATCACCATGCTGGCCCTGGCCCTGGCTCGCGTCCAGTTCATACGCCGCAACGAGCACGTCGCGGTGATGTTCGTGATGGACAAGTCGCACAGTATCCCCGATGACCGTCGAACGGCGGCGGAGGAATACGTCAGAAAGGTGATCAACCGAACCGCCCGCGACGACCGCGTCGGCGTGATCACGTTCGACGGAAAGGCCGACGTGGATCTCATCCCCAGCCGCGGCGGCGACGACGAACTGGGCAACAACATCGGGTTCGGCATGACCGTCCGGCCGGATGCGTCAAACATCTCAGGCGGCGTTCGGCTGGCTCTGGCGGCCTTGCCAGAGGGGTTCAAGCGGCGAATCGTATTGCTCACCGACGGCAACCAGAACGTCGGCAACATTGAGGAGGAAATCGGCGCGGCGACCGCGAGCGGCGTGGCCATCGACGTGATTCCGCTGACGTACTCGCACGACAGCGAGATCCTTCTCGATCGCGTCGTTGTGCCCAGTCAGGCCGCCAAGGACACGCGGCTGCCGGTCCGGATCATCGCCAAGAGCAAGAAACCCACGAGAGCCAGACTCACGCTCTATCACAACGGCCAGGCCGTGCCGCTGCCCGAGTCGGAGTTCGACATCGCCGGTAACATGCAGCCGACGGTTATCAAGACGTCGGTGGAAGTCTTCTCAGGCGGGTTCCACATCTTCGACGCCCGATTGACGGCGATCGACCAGAAAGCCGACAGGATCGTGGAGAACAACCGGGCCACGGCCTTCAGCTTCGTCGACGAGCAAGGCGGCGTGCTGTTGCTGGCCAGGGATGATGAGAAGGCCGACCACGACCTGCTGCTGGCGGCCCTGGAGCGAGAGAAGGTCAAGGTCGATGTCACGCTGCGGACTGTCGAGGAACTCAGCGTTGACCTGAACACCCTCCAGCAATACGGCGTGGTGATCCTGTCGAACCTCTCGGCCGAGACGTTCAATGAGGAACAACACAAGGCCCTGGCCAGTTACGTCAAGGACTCGGGCGGCGGCCTGATCATGATCGGCGGGGACGAGTCGTTTGGAGCCGGCGGATGGATCGGCAAGCCTGTCGAGGAGGTCAGCCCGGTCAATTTCGACATTCGACAGAAGAAGGTCATTCCGCGTGGTGCTCTGGCGATCATCATGCACAGTTGCGAGAGCCCCCAGGGCAATGACTACGGCGAGAAGGCGGCCGTCGCCACCGTCGAGACACTCAGTTCGCAAGACTATTTGGGTGTCGTCACATACAACTGGGGCGTTGGCGGGGCCAACTGGGACGTGCCGATGTCACTCCTCTCAGATAAGCCCGCCGTCATCAGGAAGATGAGGAACCTCCAGATCGGCGACATGCCCGATTTCGGCACTGCCATGCAGATGGCCGTCAACGGGCTGCTGCAGGCCAAGAGCAAAGGCGCCTCGCAGCTTCACATGATCATCATCAGTGACGGCGACCCGCAAGCTCCGAGCGACGCGATCATCAATCAAATGCTCGACAACAAGATTACCGCCTCGACCATCGGCATCGGCTACGGCGGGGCGCACTGTTTTGAGCCTATTCTTATTGATATCGCCCGGCGAACGTCCGGCGATCCTCGCAAGTTCTTCCGCTGCACCAACCCCCGGACGCTGCCCCAGATCTTCATCAAGGAGGCAAAGGTCATCCGCCGGACGCTGCTGTCGGAGGAGCCGTTCACGCCGGCCGTCGCCCAGTACGACATGCAGACCGTCCAGGGGATCGCTGACGGACCGATGCCGAAGTTGGGCGGACTGGTCCTGACTGACCCGAAGGCGGACATCATCATGCCGCTGGTTCGCAAGGGCGCCGATAAAACCACCGATCCGCTGCTGGCCTATCGGCGATTTGAAATGGGCAAGATGGCTGTCTTCACCAGCGGCCTATGGAAGAAGTGGGGGGCCGAATGGGCGGAGTGGGAGAGGTTCGGGCGCTTCTGGTCGCAGCTCATTCACTGGTGCATGCGGCAGTCATCCGGCATGGACTTCGACGTAGCCACCCGGCTGGATGGGAATACGGGTAAGATCGTCGTGGAGGCGTTGAAGAAAGACGCGTCCTACCTGAACTTCCTGCAGATCGGCGGCCGTCTGGTGTTGCCCAACATGGATACCCAGCCGTTGCAGCTTGTGCAGACGGGGCCCGGCCAGTACGAGGCCACTTTCGATGTGGTGGATACGGGCAACTACCTGATCAACCTCAAGTACACTGACCCGGACAAAACTACCGGTCTGATCTTGAGCGGATTGAGCGTGCCTTATTCGCAGGAGTTCCGGGAACTGCAGACCAACACGCCGTTGCTCGAACGGATCGTGAGCCGTTCGGGCGGTCGCAAGCTGGCGATGGATCCGGTCAACGACAAGGTGTTCGATCCGAAGGGACTGCCGCCCGCGGAAATGCGGCAGCCGGTCTGGCGGTGGGTGGTCACCTGGTTGCTCATCCCGCTGTTCCTGCTGGACGTGGCGGTACGACGGCTGGCATCGACGCTGGCGATGTCGATCTACGCTGAACTGGCGGTGCTGGTGGTGCTGATCGGCGTGCTCTACACGGCCGGGGCGGGTTTCTGGGGCTACCTTGGCGCCCTGGTGTTTGCTGAACTGGTCGGCTGGACCATCCGCCGGCGCTACATCATACCCACGATCGACTTCTTTACTTCGTCGGTGACCTCCCTGGCACGGGCCGGCCAGCGAAGCGCCCAATCGCTCTCGCACCTCAAGGGGGTCCGCGACAAGGTGCGCGAGGACCTGACCGCCAAGCCGGATGTGGAAACCCATCGGGACACGGTGAGCATCCCGCTTGATCCGGCGGCCGACCCGAGGAAACGATTCGAGGTGGATGAGGAAACCGCGGCCAAACCGGCGGGTGACCTGACGGAGTCGCTCGGCGGGGCGGTGGCAACGGAAGCCGATGAGACAACGAAACCGTCACAGAGGCCGGGCCGCAAGCCCGCGGGACAAGAAGACGTGACCGGCCGCCTGCTGAAGGCCAAGCGGCGCGCTCGCGACCAGATTGAAGATGAGAAGAAAGAGTCGTGACTTCGGGATCGACGCGAGAGGGCGGCTGATCCTGAGGCTCACCACTATTCGTGATGGAGGTACATGCGATGGCCGAGACAATTGACCCACGAGTTGAAAAGGCGACGCGCGAGTTCTGCCACAAGTTCCAGCGGCTGCGCGAGGAGATCGGCAAGGCCATCGTCGGCCAGCAGGAGATCGTCGACGGCGTGCTGGTTTGCCTGTTCACCGGAGGGCACGCGCTGTTGGAGGGCGTACCCGGGTTGGGCAAGACCTATCTGATCCGGACGCTGGCTCAGGCCCTGAGCTTGAATTTCAGCCGTATCCAGTTCACGCCCGACCTGATGCCGGCCGACATCATCGGCACGACGATCATCACCGATGATCCGGCGACCGGCCGGCGGGAGTTCCGCTTCCAGAGGGGACCGCTCTTCGCCCAGATGGTCCTGGCGGACGAGATCAACCGGGCCACGCCCAAAACCCAGTCGGCCTTGCTGGAGGCCATGCAGGAACACACCGTCACCGTCGGCGGCGAGAAACACGCGCTGCAGGAGCCGTTCTTTGTGATGGCCACGCAGAACCCGATCGAGCAGGAAGGCACCTACCCGCTGCCCGAGGCGCAACTTGACCGCTTCTTCTTCAAGCTGGTCGTTGACTACTCCTCCCGAGAGGAACTGAAGATCATCCTGGACCGAACGACGACGGGTTACGACGCGAAGATCGAGCCGGTCATGAACCAGGATGAGATCATCGGAGCCCAGCGGCTGGTGCGGCGGGTGGTGGTAGCGCCGCACGTGCAGGATTACGCCGTGCGTGTGGTCATGGCGACCCACCCGGAGGGCGAGTTTGCCGGCCCGATGACCAACAAGTATGTGCGCTGGGGATCGAGCCCGCGCGGTGCGCAGGCGATCACCCTGGCCGCCAAGGTGCAGGCCCTGTTGGAGGGCCGATTCAACGTGTCGTTCGAGGATGTGAAAAAGGCGGCTCTTCCGGTGCTGCGACATCGCGTATTGCTGAATTTCGAAGGCGAGGCCGAGAACATCAGGACCGACGACGTGATCGAGGACATCTTGAAGCAGACGCCGACACTGACGGAACAGGCGGCGTAGTGGGGCCGACGCCCGTACGTGTTTGGCGGGCCGGGGTCTGGCTCCTTTTTGCCTGATGCGGTTCGCAGAATGACGTGGAGGAGCTCAGCGAGGCTGGCTGGCACCTGGTTACGCAGAAGAGCCCGCAAAAAGGTGCCTGACCCCCTCGTTCGCACTAAACCCGTACCGACGCCCTCGTCGGCCTTTGAGGTTTCTGCGAGACGTGTTGAGATATGGAGGCGACGACGGTTGGAGGCGATAGGGGATTGCAGATTTGAAATCTCAAATCTCGGATTTCAGATCGCCGATGGCGGACCGCTGATAGCTGAGAGCTTCTTATGGCCCTGACGACGAAGACAAATCAACTGCTCGACCCTGACTTCATGAGCCAGCTTGATCGGCTGGACATCGTGTCGCGCAAGATCTTCGCCGGCAAGATGAAGGGGGAGCGACGGTCAAAACGCAAGGGCCAGTCGGTCGAGTTCGCCGATTACCGCAATTACGTCATGGGCGACGACCTGCGTTTTCTCGACTGGAACATCTTCGCCCGCCTGGAGCGGCTGTTCATCAAGCTCTTCTTCGAGGAAGAGGACCTGCACGTCAACGTATTGATCGACTGCAGCCGCTCGATGGATTTCGGCGATCCCGGCAAGGCTCTGTATGCCCGCCGTGTGGCCGCGGCCATCGCCTACATCGGCCTGGTCAACTACAACCGCGTAACGTTGACGGCGTTCTCGGACCGATTCGGGCCGGAGATGAGCGGTATTCGCGGGCGACGGCTGATCCACCAGGTGCTCGGCTTCTTCGGCGACCTCGATGCCGAGGGCGTGGGCAACATGACCGGGGCGTGCAAACAGTTCGCCATCCGGCATCCGCAACGCGGCGTCTGCATTGTGCTGAGCGACTTCATGGACAAGACCGGCTATGAGGCGGGACTGCGGTACCTGATCGGCCGCAAGTACGATCTGTACGTGATCCAGCTCCTGTCGCCCGAGGAGATCGAGCCCACGTTGACCGGCGATCTGAGGCTGCTTGACGTCGAAGACAACGACACGGCCGAGATCACCGTCAGCCGGGCCCTGTTGAACCGCTATAAGCAGACCCTGAGGGCATATTGCGGCGGGCTGCGCGACTTCTGCTCCAAACGCGGAGCGGTGTACATGTTCACCAGTACGGCCGTGCCGTTCGACCAGCTCGTGCTGACCTACCTGCGGCAAAGGGGGTTGCTGAAATGAACTTCCTCGCGCCCTGGCATGTTCCGGTCCTGGCCGCCGCCCTTGCCCTGCCGCCGCTGGTGCTGCTCTACTTCCTCAAGCTCAAGCGACGCCAGATGCCGATCGCCTCGACGCTGCTCTGGAAACGAGCGGTTCACGATCTGCAGGTCAACTCGCCGTTCCAGCGGCTGCGCAACAACCTGCTGCTGATCCTGCAACTGCTCATCCTGATCGCGGCGATTGCAGCCATCAGCGAGCCGGTGCGGCCCGGCAAGCGGGGGATCGACAAAGCCATGGTGCTTCTGATCGATCAGTCCGCCTCGATGGGCACGAAAGAATCGGATGGCCGGACCCGTCTCCAGATCGCCAAGGACGAAGCCCACAAGATTGTCAACGAACTGGGTTCCTCGCAGCGGGCAATGGTCATCGCCTTTTGCGACCGAGCGAGGGTCGTGTCAGCGTTTACCAACGACAGGCCCCAGCTGCGTGCGGCGATCGATGCAATCGAACAGACCGACGGGCCGAGCCGGCTGCGCGAGGCAATGGAACTCGCGGAGGCACACTCCACGCCGATCGGCGAGGTCAGGGAGGTCACCTCCTCGCAGTATATTCTGTTGACCGACGGGCGGCTGCTCGACTCTGAGGACGTTCGCGTCGAACGCGGCACGATGGAAATCGCCCGCGTGGGCGAAGCGACCGAGAATGTCGGCATCGTCAGCCTGGATGTCCGCCGCAACTACGATCGCCCAGAGCAAATCAGCGCCCTGATCAACGTCAGGAATTTCGGCACCAAGCCCGCCAAGCGAGACATTTCCCTGGTGGTCGACGGCCAGATCAGAAACGTGCAGGACCTGCCGGAACTCGCCCCGTATGAACGAACGGACAAGATCCACAGCGCGCGGTACACCAAGGACCCGGCCGACAACAGCCAGGCAACCGCCGCTTTCGAGATGATGCTTGACACCGCCGCCACTGTCGAAGTCCGACTCTCCGGCGGCGACTCGCTGGTCATCGATGATCGGGCTTTCGCCGTGGTCACCCCGCCGCGATCGATGAAGGCCCTGCTCGTCACCTCGGGGAACCGGTTTCTGCGGAACGCCATGGCGGCGGTCCTGGACCATGTCGACATCATGAGCCCCACCGACTACGAGGACCCGACGAAGAACGAGGATGCGAAGTTTCTCGAGGATGGACGCTGTGCGTACAACGTCGTGGTGTTCGACGGCCATTCAACTAACCGGCTGCCGCCGGGCAACTACCTGTTCTTCGCGGCGGCCCCTCTGATACCCGACGTGACGCTCGGCGAGACCGAGGTCGGACCGGTGCTGCTCGACTGGGACGACACGCACCCAACCCTTCGACACGTCAACGTGGCGACGATGACGCTGTTCTCCTGTCACAAGCTGCAGCTTCCCTCGGATGCCCGAACACTCATTGAGGGCACCACCGGCCCCGTCATGTCGCTGCTGACCCGCGAGCGTCACCAGTATCTCATCTGTTCATTCGGTCTGTTCGACGAGGACCGCACCCACCTGAACACCGACTGGGTCTACCAGGAAGGCCTGGTGGTATTCATGGCCAACACCTTGCGGTTTCTCTCGGGCAGCTCGACGATCGGACAGCAGCCGTCGGTCAGCCCCGGTCAGGCGTTTACCGTCAGCGTGAAACCCGGTACCCGCGAGATCACCGTCCGTCGCCCGGACGGCAGCACCGACAAGGCCGCCGCCTCTGCCTCCGGGCTGGTCACCTACGGCCAAACGAACCGCGTCGGATTGTATGGCCTTGAGACCGGTATTCCCGGTGAGGACGCGCGGGCGGTGAATCTCCTCGACGCTGCGGAGAGCTTCATCGCCTCAAACAGCGCCCTGCGAGTGGCCTCCGGCGAGACCGTGTCCGTACGAGGCAGCGATTACGTGAATCGCCCGCTGTGGCCCTGGGTTCTCGGAGCCCTGGGCATCGTTTTGCTCCTGGAATGGGTCGTGTACAACAAGCGGGTGTTTGTTTGAGACCGTGCGTGTGGTGTTCAACCTGTCACGTGGTCGCGGCCGTCACCGCGAGACCGCCTGCCACTCGAACCACAGATTTGCCGTCTCTCTTGGCCTGATACAGGGCATGATCGGCCATGTCGAGGAGTTCATCGGCCGAATCAGGCAGGTGAGCAACGAGCGACGCCACCCCCGCGCTCATCGAAGGTTTCGGTTCGACCGCGAGAACGCGAGCCTGTTGAGCGAACAGGCGAAGCGTCCGTTCGGCCACGGCCGCTGCGTTGGTTACGTTCACCGAGGGAAGGACGAGCAGGAACTCGTCCCCGCCGTAACGCACCGCCATATCCTGTTCGCGAAGACACTGCTGAAGCAGCTCGCCGATGAAGACCAGCAGCTCGTCACCGGCCTTATGACCGAGCGTATCGTTCACCTCCTTGAAATGATCGACGTCGATCAGGATGACCGACAGATCACGCCCGGCACGTTTCTGAGCGTCAAAGACACCGATGAACTTGTCCATCAGCAGTTGGCGATTTCCCAGGTTGGTCAACGGGTCGATCGATACCTTCTTCTCCACCTTGTGGAGCTCGCGGCTCATCCGCTTCGTCTCGGCTGCGACGCGGTTCTCCGCCGAGCGCTCGATCTGCGAGGCCCGTCCGCGCCACTCGTTCAGTTCGTGTCGCATCTCGGTAATCGCCTTGGCGGTCATGCCGATTTCGTCGTCTCGATCAGCCAGCGTCGCCGGCATCGCCCCCTCACCGTCGGACTCCGGTATCCTCACTTGTCCAGCCAGCTCCGCCAGCGGCTTCAAGACGCGAGAACGCATCCACAGGAATCCGGCCACGACGCCAACCAGCGAGATGGCGGTCAACCCGAGAAAGAGCCTGGCGACCTTTGCGGTCGGAAAGCTGTCCCCCGAAAGGCGGGCCGCGTAGACGAGGAAGCCCAACTGCTCGGCGTTGTCGGGCCTGACGATGGGCACACCCACCAGGATCAGGGGCGGCACTCTGTGTTTCGGGTCACCTGCGATGCTCCAGGCAGCGCGTTCGAGCGACCTGGGTTCTCCGGAACCCAGTTCCACAAAACGTTCGATCAGCGCCGTGTTCCCGCGGGTGGCAAGGGCGTGATCCTGTTGATCGAGAATGGCCAGCATACAAGCGCTGGGATGCAGGCTCGTTTTCTCGACGAAGGCCTCGATGTCTGTCCGGCGGCCGAGCTGCATCAGGGTGGCTGCCTGCGCGGCGTAGGTCTCGGCCATGGCGACGGCGCGCACCTTCTCCGCTTCCTGATGGTCGACACCAAGCTGGTAGTGTTGCAGGACGCCGGCTCCGATGAGCACGAGCATCACGGCTAGGCTCACTCCGAACCATAAGCTTTGTTCCAAGCAAGAGTTACGCTTTGCTTCCATGGAGCTGTCCTCTCGTCGCCCCGCTTGGCCGTCCCGCGCGGATGGACGAGACTGATATCGGCCAATCGTTCCTGTCTGTGAAGCAGGTCTTCGCCGCATATCGGACGTAAATCAACTGGGAAGAAAGGTGATGGCCTGGCCTTGCTCGCCCATGCTGTACATGACGATTCTGACGACGATCCAGAACACCGAGCTGAGGGCTGTTCCAACAATCATGCCCATGAAGATGGGGCTGAGCCGGCGGTAGACTGGGACGCCCCCCAGCCGCATGACCAGCGTTTTACAGAGCCACCCGAGCATGATCGAGAACCAGAAGACGCGCATCGGGTAGCTGTTGGCCAGGAGAAAACCGACAGGATGAAGCGGCCAGCCAAGGAAGCGGTATCGCAGAAAGCAGAGTGCGAGCACGACACCACCGCCGCCGGCCACCTGCCGGAGATGCCGATGGAGGTCGGCACGCACCCGGTCCGGCGGCTGCTGAAGAAGGCTGGCGAAGTCAGCGGAGCTGTTGTAAAGGGTCTCCGGAGCAAAACGGCCGGCGTACTCGTCGGTCTGCAGAGCGCCGCGACGATAAACTATGCTCAACTGGGCAAAGCCGGCCAGCAGCAGCGCCAGAATCAGGGCCCCGATCCACAACCCGAAGAGCTTCGCGCGATGAACGTGTTCGACCCCGTCGGCCATGCGAGCCGAGTTGAAGGCAAAGGGAGCTATTGATTCGCGAGCATCGAGTGTCGGAGCGACGGTCGTGAAATGGATCAAGGTGTGCGTCGCAGGCGTCAGGAGCGATCCGAAGCAGGACTCGGCAATCCGGGTGGGCCAGCATCCGTATTGTACGAAGAGCAGGCCCGACTCGGCCACGACGCGACCGACGACCAAGGCAAGCATGAACACGATCACCGTCACGAGAACAGCCAGGCTCAGCGGCAGGCCCGCCACCCTGAGCCACACGCACGCAACAGCGAAGCAGACCACAAAACCGACGCCGGCTATCCGCTCCGACAGTTGAGCGTTGTCCACGTCACTCGACGAACTCCGCCACACGGATCGCGCGACGCGGGCAAGGTGATGGCGAGCGCCGTAGAGTATGACGATTGTGTAGGCGATGTACGCGCCGATCTGATGATCGTTGAATTGCTCGTGAATGGGGTACTGATACGTCTTGCCCAGCATCTCGATCACCGCAAGGATGATCACCGACGCCCAGAGGCTGAACGACATTTCGGTCGAGAGAAAGAACGCGACTCCGACCATCATGAAGAACGCATCCTTGGCCCTGACCCACGGCGGAAGATACTGCCAGGGCGGGGCAGCCAAGGCCGGGTTGAGATCGTACTTGAACACCACCTCGGGAAACACCGGGAAACACGCGTGCAAGCCATAGAGCATCTGGAAACAGACCACGATGCCCAGCGACCACCAGAACAGCTTGCTCCTGAACAGGTCGTTGACGCGGCGTCCGGGCGCCGGCGGTCGGAGCATCTCCAGCGTGATCGCGGCTAGAGGAAAAGACAGCTTCTCCGCCTCCTCCCACTGCCTTCTGAACAAGGCGACCATGAAAAAACAGCCGACGAAGAACGCGAGCACGAACGGCGACCATATCGAAGCGGTCACGAGCCACGGCCCCCACGGCACGTCCGCACCACCCGCGAAGAAACTTCTCACGATTTCGCCGTTCTCCGGATCGGCCGACGGCACCAGCCATGAGGGCAACGACCGCACCAGCGGCTCCCAGCGCGGATGAGACTGCAGGTAGTAGAAGGGCGCCACGAGTTGGTGCGCCCAAAACCGATGGAAGCCGCTCCAGATGACCGCACACGCCGAGAGCATCATGGTCACGATCACAACCAGCTCGGCCGGTGACAACGGGCGAACAAAGGCGGAGGCGCGGTGCGAGGACCCGCCCCGCGATGGCGACAAACGCGACGACAGCAGGCTCAGAATCGGGTTGACGACTAACACGAGCAGAACGACGAGGAACACCACTGCGACCGGGAACTGGTTGCCGATCAGCGGGGTATTCTCGAATACGTTCTGACTAAATGGCTCCAACAGGCTGAGAGAGGCCGCGCCGGCAAAACCGATCAACATCGATCGCCAGGTCGGGCCCCGCCGCGGGGCGGGTAGGGCGGCGTCGATTCGCTCGATCCCGCCCACGAACTTGTCGGCGATGTCTCTCATCGTCGCCTGCCTGTCAATACGGCAACTGGAACACGGATTTCGAAACCAGCACGAAGCCCAAAGCCAGCATGCTGATCAGGCCCATGCCGCAACCAAATCCGGCCATCAAGACCGGCGCGTATTGCCGCCACTGCAACCCGAACCGTCGCCGGAAGAAGTAATGCCCGATCATCGCTCCCACGAAATGCGGGATCACGAAGTGTGGCAGCATGCCGCCGCCCATTCCTCGAATCAGGCCGTAGGCGAGCATCACCGGCAGGCCGAACCGGGCCATCAGTGCGTACGCGGCCAGTGAGATGCCCGTGCCAACCATGACGTATGCCGGCTGAAACGCGCGCGCAAACAGCCCGCCGCCCTCCGTCGTGGCCGAGTAGGTGAGGCACATGTTGTAGGCCTGAAGTTCCCACATCTTCTGCGTAAACGGGTAGACCGGCGAGGGAATGGGGGCCAGACGCCAGATGAACTGGCTGAACAGCACGCCGGCGACCAGCACGATCGGCAGGATGACCAGTTCCGCTTTCAGGACGCTGCTGATCCGCGTGCCGGTCAGCTCCACCTGCCTGAAATACACAACGTTGCCGCTGTCGTTTGAGATGGGAATCGGCGCGAACCAGACGTCGATCTTCTGATAGCCGGAGAGGATGAACGCCGCCTCACGAACCAGAGGGATATCCACGTACTGCCCGACCACGCCTTCCATCCTCGCGGAGACGTATGACACAATGGGCGTGTACAGAAAGCCGTAGGCCAGCAGGATCCACAGCGGGAAGTCGGGAATCAGCCAGAAGTGGCACAGGCTGATGTAGGTCAGCGTTGAGCCGACCCAAATGGCGACGGCGACCCAGAGGTTGATATCGCCTCGTCCCTCCGGCGGACGAAACAGGCGACGCCAGTCGGGGCGGGAAGAGTCGCCATCCCGATGGCGCATTGACCTGAACAGATGATAGAGACCGATCAGGGCAATCGCGACGGTGATCCCGATCCCGAAACTGAAATAGAAGTCCAGCGAGTTGGAGAACTGCGTGCCGATCGTGCCGCTTCCGGGCGACCAGGTGAGCACGCCGGTCCGGTGCAGGATCGGGTTGGCGATCATCGTCAGAAGCATGCCGATGAACTCGCCTACCACCGCCCATAGCGGCAGCACCATTCCCAGAATGTAATGCCCCAGATCAAACGAGATGCCCGTCGGCACGGCCGGCAGAATGGTCTCTGTCCGCGATGTCAGGTCGGTCCAGGGAATCTCCAGCGGCTGGATCGGCTCGAGCAGCAGGGTGCCGCTGACCGCGGGAATACCCACATAGATAAAACCAAACGCCAGACCAATGACCGCTCCGATCGAGAATACGCGCCATCGCCAGGAACGTTGGCCCGTCGAGGTCTCGGCCAGGGCCACGATGCCGGCCGCACCCACCGGGGCCATTGGGAACGGCAGCTTCTCGACGTCCGACGTGATCCGGAACAGGATGTAACCCAGGCCGAAACGCTCGATTCGGGTGAAGAGCTGCTGAAGCAGCACGAGCGTGATGGCCGGGGCCCAGCCCCAGTGGAAGAACGTCCGCTGCTTGAGAACGTCTTCAGCCGGGGCAAACCAGGTGGGAAACTGACGGGTCAGCCCGGTCGCATCGGCCGCGTCGGACTGCACCAGGAACTGGTTCCAGAGCAGACCCGTGTACGGCAGCGTGATCGCCGCCCCGGCCATGTAGTAAAGGACGAATATCTCCGGGCTCTTCATCGTCGAGAACGCCCGGCGGGCAATCTCCATGAAGAGAATCACCGTCACCCACTGGGCGGCCGGACCAAGCCCTGCCCCGGCAATCAGGCCCATATACATGCTGCCGGGCATCATGACCATGCCGATGAACAGGGCCGCGAAAACGCTCTTGAGATTGAATCCGCTCTCCCACGAATCGGGAGGGGTCATGATGCCTCGAAACTCGGCCAGTTCGCGGTCTTCTCTCATGGGCTGACGAGAGTGTAATGGCAGCAGCTTTGCGGGGAAAGCGGCTGAGGGCGAGGCGGGTGCCACTGGCGGCTTGTCCGCCAGTGTTTACAGCGGAGGGCCATGGACAACAGGCAAGTCCGGGTCTGGTGCGTATTCAGAACCTTGATAGTGGACCCAGCTCGACCATTTCCACTGCTCGGGGGACTTGCACAGGCCGCGACGGACGGGGTTGCGGTGAATGTACTCAGCGGAGGCAAGCAGGCTGTCAACTCGAACAAGGTTGCGATCATAACCACCACCTTCCTGCCAGAAGCGAAAGACTTGCCTGCCTGGACGCTCTCGGACAGTCAGCTCGCCAAGAAGCGGGTTGCCGATTTGAATGAGGTGTTGCTTCACTTTGTAGGAGAACGGCCGCTTGATGGCGTACAGCAAATCCTCAACTCGAGCCTCAGGCCGTTGTGGGAACACAAGCAAGTGGACATGCTCAGGCATGTACACGAATGCCACGAGGGCAAAACCGTGGTTCTGGCTTGCCCGGTCAATGCTGTGCGAAAGGAGCCGTTTGAGATGGTTGCCCGCAAGAAGAGGACGTCGCTGAAAGCACGAGAAAGTCAACTCATGTGCGTGGCCAGGTTCATCGTAGTGCCGGACCCGTTTGTGATGAGCGGGGGGAATCGACATGAGATCTTTATACAACACATCAGAGACATGTGCAAGTGATTGGTGCCTGATTACGCGTGCTAGACTGGGTCGACTGAGAAAAACGCGGCACTGGCGGACAAGCCGCCAGTGGCACCCTTGCCAGTGGCACGCTGCCAGCGTCTCGAACACCTATGGCCGTGTGGCCCAGGCAATGACGTAGCAGGCTGCACCGGCGATGAATACCCAAGTGAAGCCGACGGCCACGGCCAGGGCTACGCCGCCGATCGAACCGATCACCGAGGCAACGCCGTTGATTCCCCAGAGCACTGATGCCGGCGAGCCGGCCGGGTCTTGTGACTGCTTACGCAGCCCCAGCGGGAAGGGCATACCCATCAGAAACCCATAGGGAACGACCATCAGGGCCGTGATCACGATCCGCAGCGGCAGGCTCAGGGGCAGAGCCTTGTCCACCACTATGGGCATGACGAAAGCCGCCAGAACCACCAGCAGAACAACCAGGGGGATGATCTTTCCCAAAGCCGAGCGAATGGCCTGCGGAGCGAACCGCCGGGCGAAGAAGCTTCCGCACCCGCCCGCCAGCAACAAGGTGAACAGGATCACCACCAGCGTGTAGATCGGATGCCCGAGCAGCAGGATGAGACGCTGGATCAGCGCCACCTCAACGACAATGAAGCCGACACCCAAGGCACCGAAATACGCCACTGTTCGCGGCCCCGGAGCCCGCAAACCGGCGTAGCGCGTGGCGATCAGAAGCAGCAGCGTGAAGCCTACAACGCTGGCCATCGGCATCAGGAGCAATCGTGTCACGAAATCAGGGATCCCCCAGGGCTTGGCCCACGCGAAATAGAACGGGTGATTGTCGGTCACCGGTGTGGCGAGCGTCGGGAAAGCATCGGTGTACCGGGCAAAGGTGATCTTGCCCGAGAACAGATCGGAATAGGGCGGATCGCACGGGCGGAACGGCGCGTGCCACAGATGGGCGTCGTCGTGACCGGCCAGGAGGGTGTCCACCTGCTGCTCGGTCAGGGGCGAACGGGTCATCATGAAGACTGTCTCAATGGCTTGATTTTCGTTGTCGGCCGGTTTGGAGACTTGCTCAGTATCGTCAACAGGTTCGCCGGTTTCGTCCTTCCCTTTCTTGATCGGCTTACGCATACTCACCGCCACGATGTGACGGGAGATCTCTTCCATGCTCATTCCGCGATTGCTCATGAACGAAACGGCATTGGCCACAAGCCGCGGCACGTCGACCGGCCAGCGAATGATCACCAAGGCGCCGTTGTCGCTCAGGTGGTCGTAGTAGGCTTCCAGGGCGTCGCGGGTGTAGAGGTAGTTCTCTGTCAGTGCCAATCCGCCGCCGGCCACCGACGCCCACGAGTCAACCCACCCGAGCACGATCATGTCGAACTTGCGGCCGCATCGCTGGATGTAGTTCCGCCCTTCGTCCATGACCAGGTCGACCTTTGGATGATCGTAGAGGTCGCCCGCCTGGGCACCCAGGCCCCGGACGCACTCAATGATCAGGTCGTTCATCTCCACTGCGGTGATGTGCGAGGCCCCGGCCGCAATCGAGAGGACGATGTCCGTTCCGCCGCCCGGCCCGATGACCAGTACCTGCGGGTCTTTCACCACGCGGAACGGAAAAGCCCGGAACCAGTTGCGGGCATCCGGCGGGTTGTTCGGTGTGCCGTCCCAATGCATGACGCTGGTCTCGGCGCTGCTGTCGATGAAGATCCGGCGAACATAATCCTCACTGAAACCCTCTACTGACGTGATCCGCGAGTAAGCGTTCCACTTGTCGAAATCGATTTTTGCCTGTTCATGGTCATTCAGCAGTTGGTAGAGTTCCTTGCCCGGTGCGTCTCGCACGGTCATCTTGCCGGTGCGCACGTTCCACGCCGTCAGCCCGATACAGGCCGCCAGCACGGCCACCGAGGCGGGCAGCCACTTGACCTTCGAGCGTGCAGGCAGCGACAGACTCAGCAACACGGCCGCCAGGGAAGGAAGCACGGCGATCACCAGAATGGCCGACTCGGCCCCCAGCCGGCCGATGGCCAAGGGAACCAGCAGCGTCCCCAGCGATGCCCCGATCAGGTCTGCGAAGTACAGGCGGTTGGAGTCTTTGCCCCAGCTCTCGAACGCCAGGCTGAGGACCGCCCCGCCGGCCAGGAAGGGCATCAGGCTGAGCAGGAAGTAGGTGTTGAGCCGATTCGGGTCGAACG
>CAZTQK010000089.1:0-17351 GCA_964615635.1 uncultured Planctomycetales bacterium | reverse complement strand
CGGGAAAGCTCTCATTGCCCTTGCGCACGCTGTCCGCGAGGTCGAGAGTTCTAACTACAATTAGCCGGCGAACACAACGGAGAACGACGATGGCCGAACGATTGGAAATGACGGTGAAGATGCAGGTAACGCCCGCGCAAGCATTGGCGTTGCAGGCGATGTTTCAGCACTGGAACCGCCTGGCAAGTTGGGGCAGTAGTCGCATGATCGGATTTTTCGTGGATGGCGACGGCAACTTCAAACCGAGGTGCGATATTGCGTTCTCGGAGCCGCTGCCGGTACTGACTGACGAGCTGGCGAAGGCGGCGATTGCTTCCGATGACGGGCACGGAACGCTGAACTTCGACTTTGATGGAGTGGCGTGGCGACTGCATGACTTGCCGGCCAACGCCGCCCTAACCGGACGCCTGGAGGCGCAGCCGGAAGGCGGTCCGGGTTGATGGGAAAGTTAGAGATCATGATGGAGAGAAAGACAAAACGAATGCCAAACCCCGCCGAAGCGGGGTTTTTTATTTTGGGCGTGTGCGCTGCACTATTTCAGCGCCGCTGAATCGGAGAGCGATTTTCTGATCCCGGCGCTCACGTTCCCGTCGCCAATCTCCGCGGCGCGCTGCAGGCTGGCCTTGTCGAGATAGACGTTGACTCGCTTCCCGCCGTCCATTTCAGCCGGACGGCCGACTAGCGGTTCTGCCGCCGGGTAAAATGGCTTGTCTTCCGGATCGCGCTTCATGCCGAATACAGGGTATTCGTAAGCCGCTCCAGCCCAGTCGATAGAGTGTTGCCAGTAATCAGCAACGGGATTGACTGTCATGACATTGCTCGGGTTCACGCATCCGGCCATGTAACTCGTCCCGTCGTCCAGGACAAACACCATGACCGTTCCCTTGCGGGCGATGTAGATGCGACCGGAGCGGCCTTTAAGGGCGTCGATGTGTGCGTTTTTCATCTCTATCCGGCCTCCGCTCATCGCCCGGAAACCTCGTCGCAGAACGCTTTCGCGGCCTGCTCGTAGTCCTCTGTGCATTCTTCAAGGCTGCGCTCGGCAGCGCGCGCTTCCCATTCGGCGTTGAGCGCATCCAGTTGCTCGGTCGTGTAGCCCTCAGTGTTGTCGTTACGGAATAGTTTCATGATCTTCTCCAGTGTGTTGCGGTTTGCGCCTATCGCTCACCATGACATCTATTATATACACACATAAATAAGATTCAAGCTTTTTTGTGTGTATTTATTTAGCCCGCCCGAGGTCGTAAAAAATACTGGCAAATTGGGCAGACTCTCCATCGATCATGATGGAGATGCGCAGTGGAGAAGCCGGCAAAACGCTGTATTGACTGGGAGGCCATGGAGGCGGATTGGCGCGCAGGCGTCAAGTCGGTGCTGCAACTGTCCAAGGAACACGGCGTATCCAGGGCCGCAATCCTCAAGCATTGGGACAAGGAGGGGGTTCCCCGTGACCTGGCGGCCAGGATTGAGGCGCGGGCAAATTCGCTGGTTACACAGGCGGCCGTTACAAGAGAGGTTACACCTGAGAGCCGTGTAACCGAACGCAATATCGTCGAGGCCAACGCCGCAGTGATCGCGGACGCGGTCATCAATCAGCGGGCCGACGTAAGACGAGCCAGGGCTACAGTGCAGCGGCTGTGGTCATTGGTCGATGCCGAACTAGATTACCCAGCAGAGCTGGCGAAACTGGGGGCCATGATGCAGGCGCCCGACGAATTCGGGAACGACAAGCTCAATGAGATGTACATGGCGGCCATCAGCCTGCCGCAGCAGATCAAAAACGTGAAACTCCTCGCGGATGCGATCAAGATCATGATCGAATTGGAGCGCAAGGTGCTCCGGATCGATGACGCCCCATTCGAGGACGATGCCCGTAAAGCTGGCGCGGCGGGTGCTGCAGCGGTAGTGGCCGGGGTCGATGTCGCCATGCAGGCATTGGCCGCTCGTGTGCAGGGGAATGCCAGGGGATGAACGCCGTGGCGGCCATCCCCCTCGATGATGCGCTCCGCGCCATGGTGCAGTCCGCCAGTGGCCCTGAGGACGCGCTGGAGTGGTGGAACCTGATTCGCGCCGCTCATCATGGTGAGGGCGTGCGGTGGTTGGGCCGGAATGACAGGTTTTTCCTGCTCACAGTGTTATTGCATCGTCCAGACGCATTCCACCCATGGATTTACGCCAGATGCCGCGAGGTCGAGGAGGAGACGGACGATTGCCTCGACCTATGGGCGCGGGAGCATTACAAATCGACCACCATTACGTTTGCCGGCGTAACGCAGGAAGTCATCAAGAATCCGGATATTACGATTGGAATCTTCTCGCACACCAAGCCGGTAGCTCGTAAGTTCTTGATTCAACTCAAAACTGAGTTCGAGCAAAACCAAGATTTAAAAACGACATACCCCGAGATTTTTTACACTGATCCTCGCAAAGAGTCGCCGAAATGGTCGGAGGAGAAGGGGATTTGTGTAAAGCGGCTAGGAAATCCAAAAGAAGCGACCGTAGAAGCCCATGGCTTGGTGGATGGCCAGCCGACTGGCGCGCACTTTGCGCTCAGAGTTTACGACGACGTGGTGACGCTCGAATCGGTCAGCACGCCTGAGCAGGTTAAGAAGACCACGGACGCCTGGGCGCTTTCTGACAACCTCGGTGCCCGGGGGGAGGATGGTAAGAGCCGGCGCTGGCATGTGGGGACGCGGTACAGCTACAGCGATACCTACCAGGACATCCTGGACAAGGGCGTCCTCAAGCCGCGCATTTTCCCGGCGACCCATAATGGATTGCCGGATGGGAACCCGGTCTTCCTGTCGCCCGAGGTCTGGGCCGAGAAAAAGCGCACGCAAGGCAGCGCCATTCTCGCCGCGCAGATGCTGCAAAACCCGGCCGCCGGCCAAAACGCACTATTCCGGAAGGAATGGCTGCGCTTCCAGGATGTTCGCCCGGCAACCCTGAACGTCTACATCCTCGTCGATCCAGCCTCAAGCCGGAAGCGCGGCAGTGACCGGACTGCAATGGCGGTGATCGGGATCGATGCGGCGGGTAACAAGTGGCTCATGGACGGCTACCACCATCGGATGCCGCTAAAAGAGCGCTGGCAGCGGCTCAATGGACTGCGCAAGGTTTGGACGTCCATGCCAGGCGTCCAGATCGTGCGAGTTGGGTATGAGAAGTACGGCATGCAATCCGATATCGAGTATTTCGAGGAGGAGATGCGCCGGGAGAAAGACGAGTGGGAAATCGTCGAACTCAACTGGCCCCGCGAGGGCGGGCATGCCAAATACGACCGCATCCAACGCCTGGAGCCTGATTTCCGCTCTGGGCGATTCCTATTGTCGGCCGTCGTCCAGGAAGAGACGGCCAATCAGCGGCGCGTGAAGGCGCTCGGGCAGGCATACCGGATATTCACGCCGGTCAAGCGCACGGATGAGAACAAGGGGATTTATTCCCTGAACAAGACGCTCATCGACGAATTCCTGGTTTATCCGTTCTCGGCGCACGACGACATGCTCGATTGCTGCAGCCGTATCTACGACATCGACGCGACGCCGCCCATTTTGATCGCGGAGGATGAACTGGAGCCCGAATGTTTTGCGGATGGAGTCTGACCTATGGCCAATGAAACCGCGCCACTTCCCCCCGGCATCAGTGTCAGCGAACGCCTCTGGTCCGAGGAAGTCGGCATCGCCAACGCCGATAGCCCGCTGGGCTCTCTGTCTCCGGAAAAAGAGCCTGGATACGAATTTTCGGGCGGCATCAAGTTCAACAGCGGCAAGGGTCCGTATGCAGACTGATATCCCACCGGACGACGACTACGCGAATCTCCCGGAGTCCATTCGGGCGGTTTATTCCAGGGACGAATATTTGTGGCTCACCGATGGGCAAAAGGCCCGTCTGGTGCAACGAGAAACAGAGCCCGACTGGGAGGACGAACTGCAATGAGCATGATCGACATGACCGCATCGCCTGACGTGGCGGCGCTTGATTTCAACACCGCCAGAGAGATGGCGGAGGTTCTCCACTCAGCCTATCCGGGCCATCTGTGGGCCGTGACATGCGAAGGCGAGAAGGGGATTGCCACTGTGCGCAATCTCTCCCTGTCAGGGCAATGGGGATTCATCCTCAAATTGAACGAGATGAGCACGTCGTCCGATTGGAAAAAGCGTGTGCTCGTGGCTGGTGGCGAATTGCTGGAGCGCTACAAGCTGCGCCGGGGAGCCGCTGATGCTGCGGCAATCGCCGATCTGAAGACCGATTTCTCCGGCCGCATCGTGGGGGATATGTCCAAATGACCGAGGCCACCAAGACCCAGCAGGAGAGCGCACCTGTGGTACTGACGGCCGATATGGCATTGACGCTCGCCAGGTCGGCTTATTCGGTATCAACAGACTATTTCGATACCAATATCCGCGCTCAGATCGAGCAGGACATGCGCCGCTTCAATTCGCGGTTCGGAACCGGCTCCAAGTATCTGAGCGACGCCTATAAATTCCGTTCTCGGGTGTTCCGGCCAAAAACCCGCGGGACCATTCGCAAAAATGAGGCAGTCGCGGCCGAGGCCATGTTCTCGACGCTGGACTTAATCAACGTCACCCCTCACGACGAGTCCGATGACTCAGAGGTCGCGTCAGCGGAATTGATGCAGAACATACTGCAGTACCGGCTGACGAAAACCATCCCGTGGTTCATGACCTGCATGGGCGCCTACCAGGATGCTCAGGTCACGGGCGTCGTGATTTCCCATCAGTATTGGCGCTATGACCCGGCGAAGAAAATCGACACTCCCGTCATCGAACTGGTGCCAATCGAGAATTTCCGCTTCGATCCCAATGCGTCATGGGTCGACCCGGTCGGGACCTCCCCGTATCTGATCCATCTGGTGCCGATGTACATCAAGGACATCAAGGCCAGGATGAAACGCGGTCGGTGGATACATCACGACGATGCGGCCATCAAGACGGCGATGAAGCAGTACGGTGACACGATCCGCCTCGAACGCGACGGCCAGCGCGTGGATGCCTCGACGACATCATCGGAGATCACCGACTACACCGTCGCCTGGGTGCATCGCAACATCATCGAGCATGAGGGCGTGGATTACATCTGCTACACGCTCGGCACGCAGTTGGCCCTGTCCAATCCGGAGCCGTTGGCTACTGACTACGCCCACAATCGCCGGCCGTTCGTGGTCGGGCTGTGTGTGATCGAAGCGCACAAGCTCTATGCCTCGGGGGTGTCGCGGCTTGGCGCTCAGATTCAGGACGAGATCAACGAGGTCACCAATCAGCGCCTGGACAACGTCAAGTTCGCCCTCAACAAGCGGTATTTCGTCAGGCGCAACAAGCAGGTTGATTTGCGCAGCCTGACCCGCAATGTTCCCGGCAGCGTAACGCTGCTGACTGACCCCGACCAGGACGTCAAGATCGTCGAGACCAATGACGTCACGGCGTCGAGCTACAACGAGCAGGACCGGCTCAATCTGGATTTTGATGATGTGGCCGGCGTGTTTTCCGGGTCCAGCGTCGCCAGCAATCGAAAGCTGAACGAAACGGTCGGTGGCATGAACATCTTGACCAGCAACGCGAATCAGGTGGCCGCCTATCAACTCAAGACGTTTGTTGAAACATGGGTCGAGCCCGTGCTTCGGCAGATCATGCTCCTCGAACAGCATTACGAAACGGACGCTGTAGTCATTGCGCTCGCCGCGAAGAAGGCTCAGGCCGTCCAACTCATGGGACAGCTTGTGGATATCGACGCGCTGATTGCCCGGGAGTTGAGCCTGAACGTGAATATCGGCATGGGGGCCACGAACCCCACCGACAAGATCAATGCGCTGGCCACGGGCATGGGGACGATCAAGACGGTGCTCGCCGATGGCGTTCTGGATCGCTATGGATTCCGACCGGAGGAGTTCATCAAGGTCATTCTCGGTGCGCTGGGGCATTCCAATGGGGGCCGGTTCTTCAAATTCACCGACCAGGATGACCCGCGCGTCGCCTCTCTCATGCAGCAAGTCGAGGAATTGACCAAGGCACTGGAGGCCAAGGAATCGCCAGAATTGATTGCAGCCAAGGTCGCATTGCTCCAGGCGCAGGCAGAGAAGGTCAGGGGAGAAAAGGTCAAGACGGGTATCGAAGCGACCTACAGCGCTATGCAGTCGGCCCAGGTGGTAGCTGCGAACCCCATGGTGGCGCCCATTGCGGACGAACTCATGATGTCGTCTGGCTACCAGAACCCGACGCCGCCCGGGCAAGACCCGAATTACCCGGTCCCGTCCAACCCGATGGCACAACCTGTTCAGCCCCATCAGAACACAAGCCCACTGTTCCCGCCGAGGCCAGAGAGCGCAGAACAAGGCGTGGAAGCCGGGATCGAGACGCCTGATAACGATGGAGCAATGGTATGAGCGGAAACATAACCATCGATTCCACGACAAAAGCGCTGATGGACGACGCCGCGACCGGGGAAGCAGCAAGAATGTTCCTGCAGTCAGACCTTGGGAAATACATCATTGCCGAGGCTACAGCGCAGTGTGATGAAGCAACCGCGGAATTGATTGATTGCGTTCCAACGGATTCCGTGAAGATCGCAGAACTGCAATTTTCGATTCATTGCGCCAAAGGGGCGATTACCTGGCTCACCGACGCAATTACCCGAGGCGACCAGTCTCTTCGACTGCTCTATGAGCAGCACGATTAGCCTGTAATTTCGCCATTTTTTATTGAATAGGAGGAAACACAATGCCGCCCCTTGAGAATGATGACGTTCAGGATATCGATCACGGCCTTGAAAATGAGGACAGTGATACCGGATCGTCACAGGATAGGCCCGTGTCTCAGCGCGAGCGGGATATCGAGGCCATTTCTGCCGGCCGGCTGAGGAGTATGGAGGCGGAGGGGGTGATCCTGGAGTCTCCCAAGGAGTCTGCAATCGCAGAGCCGGAGCCGAATTCTGACGATCAACTGGCAGCGCAACTTGGGGACGATGACCGGCCTGTGGCGTATTTGTCGGACATGAATGCCATGGTCAAGGTCAAGGTGGATGGCGAGGAATTCGACTTGCCGCTGGCCGAAGTCGTGAAGTCGTATCAGAAGGATTCGGCGGCAACCAAGCGGCTAGCTCAAGCCACGCGCCTGCTTGAAATGGCGCAGGAAAAGGCGTCCACACAGGGTCTTGCAAATGGTGTTCAGGAGCAAGATACTCACGAGAACACCGACGATGGCAAAAACGGCACTGGAAATGCCGATAAGCTTTCTGCCATCAAAGGGGCTTTTTCAAAGCTCATTGAGGGCGATGAGGAGGGTGCAGCGGAGGCGATGCTGCGATTGGTGGAACGGGACGCTACGGCCATCCCGCAACAGACCATCGATCCGGCGGCTCTGGCGGCCCAGGTAAGGCAGCAACTTGCAGTCGAAAACGCATACAACGAGGTCCAAGGCGACTATCCCGAGTTGTTTGCTGACACCGACCGTGGCGTCGTTTTGGGGAATGCGGCCTATCAGCGCATTCAGGCCAAGACCGCGGCGGGTATCCCGAGAGATCAGGCAATTCGGGAATCCGCCAGCGAAGTCGCCATGATGTTCGGGGTGGCAAAGACAGGTGGACGTCAGCCCACGGAGCCGAGACGTACCGTCCGAGACGAGAAGTTGGCGCGAAAGGAGTCCTTGGATATCCCAGGGGCGACAAACGTGGCGGCGAGCGGGAGTCAGGCTCCGAACGAGGCGACCAATGTATCGGACACCATCCGAGCGATGGCCGAACAACGACTCGGGCAGAGCATGAGGCCAGCTAGTCGCATCAACTGATTCGATTAGGAGAGCATCATGGCCGGTCAACTTTGGGTCACGAACACTCTCGGCGGGTACATGTATTCGGACAACCTGTCGAAGGTGCTTCGTTCAGCGGTTCAGCCGCTTGTGAAGTTTCGTCAATTCGCCGACGTCAAGGACGCGGCGGTCCAGGGCAAGCAGAAGGGTCAGGAGTTCCATTGGAACGTCTACTCCGACGTCGTCGCTCAGGGCACGGTCCTGGTGGAAACCAGCACCATGCCGGAAACGAACTTCACCATCACGCAGGGGACGATGACCATCACCGAATACGGCAATTCGGTCCCCTATACCGAGAAGCTGGACGATCTGTCTGAGCACCCGGTCAAGGAAGTCATCAACAAGGTGCTGCGCAACGACGCCAAGAGGGCGTTCGATATCGCCGCGCATGCCCAGTTCAACGCAACGCCCCTGCGGGTCTATCCCACGGGCGGCACCAGTACGACCGCGGTCACCCTGACCACCAACGGCACGGCTGGCGGCACCAACACGGGGATCGCCCTGAACAAGAACCATGTGAAAGCCATCGTCGACGTCATGAAGGAGCGGAACATTCCGCCCTACGAGGCCGACGACTACTTCGGCATCGCTTGGCCGACGACCTGGCGCCAACTCAAGAATGATCTTGAGTCCGTGCATCAGTACGTCCAAGCCGGCTTCACCATGATCCTGAACGGCGAAATTGGCCGCTATGAAGGGGTCCGGTTCATCGAGCAGACCAACGTCGCCAAGGCGGCATGGGGCGCCGGCTTGACCAACTGGGCGTTCTTCTTCGGTGGCGATACCGTCGCGGAGGGCATCGTGATTCCCGAGGAAATGCGCGGGAAGATTCCGACCGACTACGGCCGCAGCCGTGGGGTGGCGTGGTACTACCTGGGAGGCTTCGGACTTGTCCATACGGCGTTTGCGCAGGCGCGCATCGTCAAGTGGGACTCGACCTAATCCGTAGCCAAGGGGGGCGCTTCGGCGCCCCTCTTTCCAAGGAGATATCCATGGACAAGATCAGCACCAAAGCCGGCGTCGACAACATCGCATCGTCGCTCGGTGGCGTTGCGCGTTCCGCTCTGGAAACAGGATTCGACACTTTCTCGTCGGATTCGCACCAGGGCGACGCGAATGCCTATTTCCCTCCCCCGTATGTCGAGGATGAATCTGTCGGCAACGAATGGGAATTCTCCAAGACCGGCGCTTGCGGGCGCCCGCGTGGTAACGCACGTTAATCAGGAGCACATCATGGAAAAGAAATTTCCCCGCCCAGATGGTACGGGATTCGTCCGGGGCGATGACGCCCCGATGCCCGACCGTGGAACCGGAACCGGGATGGCTGGCGATACCTACGGCGCCGACCTGTCTCAATCGGCAATCAATCGCCAAGGCGGCATGGGTAAATCGGCCAAGTCCGATTGTTGCGATGCGAGGCCGGGCACGAACCATAACGGGAGGATTTGACTCGTGGCCTTCGACAAGAATAAGCCTTATGGGTCCGTGAGCGGCCAGCATGGCGCCGTCTATGAACAAGGCGGGCGATTCTATACCGCGGACGGGAATGAAGTGATCGAGGCACAGGAAGGCGAAGCGGCAATTCCCGATCCCGTTGATCCTGCCCAACCCGAGGATGCGGCGCCTCGTCGTGGCCGAAGGAAGGCCGCCCAACCCGAGAATGCGGCGCCCGCTGGCGAGCAAGATTCTCAATTGGCAGCCCAACTCGGCGAGCCTGGGGAGTCGTAATGGTGTGGCGAGCCGAAGACCCGCAAGGCAACGAAGCTGGAAAAATCCGTTGGGAGATCGTGCCCTATACCCGAGGTAAGGGATTGGACATCGGTTGCGGTCCCCACAAGGCTTTCCCGCACTTCATCGGCTGCGACAGCCTGAAGGACGTTGAACTCTTTGGCATCGCCATGAACCCTGACAAGGTGATCGAGGATGCCGGCGACCTGTCGGCATTTTCGACCGAGAGCATGGACTTTGTGTTCTCGTCCCATCTGCTGGAGCACATTCAAGATTATCGGGCAGCACTTGCGGAGTGGTGGCGAGTCATCAAGACTGGCGGCCATCTGGTGCTGTACCTGCCGCACAAGCGGTTTTACCCGAATATCGGGCAGCCCGGATCGAACCCTGACCACAAGCATGACTTCGAGCCGTCAGACATCAAGGCCGCGCTTCGAGACATCGCTGAAGGGGCGGATATCGTCGAATGCCAAGAGCGCAATGAAGGGATGGAGTACTCGTTCCTGCTAGTGGTTCGAAAGACAGCGGAAAGCGGATTCTCGAATTCCTACCTAGCCGCCAAGCGCCCCAAGAAAACGGCTTGCGTCGTTCGTTATGGCGGATTCGGAGACATGCTGCAGGCGGCTTGCATCCTCCCGGCGTTGAAACGACAGGGCTACCACGTCACGATGATGACCACGCCCCGTGGGCAATCGGTGATCGAGCACGACCCCAACGTCGATGCGTTCTATATCCAGGACGACAACCAAGTCCCGAATCATTGCCTGCACGACTTCTGGGAGTGGCAAGCCAAGAGGTTCGACCGCTTCGTCAATCTCTCCGAGTCGATTGAGGGCACTTTGCTGGCCATGCCTGGGCGTGCCAATCATCAATGGCCCCATGACATCCGCCACAAATATCTGGACCGGAACTATCACGAATGGACCGCTGAACTCGCTGGCGTTCCGTTCAAGCCGGAGGGACGGTTCTACGCCACCCCTGGCGAGAAGGCCAAGGTCTCAGCGCTTTTTGGCGATGGTCGATTCAACGTAGTCTATGCGCTCTCCGGCTCAAGTCAGCACAAGTTCTACGCCGGAATGGATGCAGTCATCGCGCAAATTCTTCTGTCGGCACCCAAGGCAACGATCTATCTCACGGGCGACGAGGCATGCAAGATACTGGAAGCCGGCTGGGATAACGAGGCTCGCGTCGTAAAACTGTCTGGCGAGCAGAGCATTCGAGAAACCCTGGCAATGGCACAGATGGCGCATTGCGTGGTCGGGCCGGAGACCGGAGTGCTCAACGCGGTCGGCTTTGACGAAGGCGTGCGGAAAGTGTGCCTTCTTTCTCATTCATCCCACGAAAACCTGACAAAGCACTGGGTGAATTCATTCCCGGTGACTCCTGTTGGCGTGGATTGCTACCCCTGTCATCGTCTGCACTACGGCATGAAGTTCTGTCGCGAGGACGCTGAAACCGGGTGCGCGCAGTGCCAGATGAGCATCGCCCCGGCGCGGGTCTCTGCGCCAATCATCGAGGCGTACCAGGCATGGGAGGAGGAGACCCGTGAAGCTGCGTGAAGCCATCGATGCGTATAGGTTCGATGCCGTCGATACGGCCGCCCCGCCTTTCGTCGAGGACCAGAAGCTCATCAAGCTTTTCAGCGAGGCACAAATTGAAGCGTGCCGGCGTGCCAGGCTCATTGTCGATTCGACGAGCAGCCTTGCCAGGGTTGATTTTGCCGCGGGAGATGAACTCATTCCGATTTCACCGTTGGTGATTTCCATCAAGCGCGCTCGGCTCGAATCGGTATCGAAGCCGCTGTCGTGGGCTACAGCCCGGGAGATGGATGCGTGCTTCCCGGGATGGGATACCAATACGACTCGTTCCACGCCGTTCGTGTTGGTGGCGGATTACGAAACTGATGCGCTTCGGCCCTATCCGCTCCCGAAGGTTGATGATTGCCTGTTGATGACCATCGCCCGTGAGCCTGAGTATGAAATCGCGTCCGTAAATGATGAATTCGAGATCAATGCGCGGTATCACCGTGGCCTTGTCGAATGGGTCAAGTACCGGGTCTTTGGAAGTTCCGATACCGATTTGTATGACGCCACGAAGTCGCAAGACGCTCTAGGAGCATTTGTTGCTGAGTTTGGCGTAGCGCCAGGAGCGATCAACGAGCGCTTTGAATTCGCCAACTATCACGACGTCGGGGAAATGTGATGGCCACAAAGACAGCGCTGACGATCATCCAGGGCAAGACATTCAAGGACATTATTCGGTGGGAGACTGATCCCATCGTGCGGAAGGTCATCACGGGGATAGACCTTTCCACGGGGTGTCCGCGACCTACCGTTGCGGGGCATGGGCTGCCGACCGGATGGAATGTCGCGGTCTACAACGTCGCCCAGCCGAAGGAAATCAATGCCCAAAACAATCCCCCATCGGAAGATGATTTCACACAGGCAACCGTGATCGACTCCAACACGCTGGAACTCAACAAGATTTCCGCGATGGACTGGAAGCCCTATACGTCGGGCGGCATCATCATGTGGAATACGCCGAAAGACCTGACCGGCTATACCTTCCGCATGAAGATCAAGAACAAGGTCGGCGGAACCGTCCTGGCGTCGTCAGATGCGGCGGATTCACCGCTCGACATCATTGACTTCGCTGTCGACAACACGCTTAAAACCATCACCAGAACGATTGCGGACGAAGACACCGCGGCGCTCGCCTTCAAGACTGGCGTGTATGACGTCGAGGCGGTCAGCCCCGGTGGAGAAGTCACGCTTCTGCTGTACGGCAGTGTTTCCGTCGAGAAGGAGGTCACCGCCTGATGGCCTCGCTCAATTTTCTGCTTGAACGTGACATCTTTATCCCCGGCACCCCAGACGAAGAAGGAGCCACGCAGGGGCGAATGTATTTCGGTCCGTCGTTTCTTGGGTACACCTGCGAGGACGAGGACCGCCATCTGGAAGATCATCCGGAGAATAAAGTCTATGGGCGCACGGCTATTCCTCGTGGGCGGTACAAACTACTGCTCACCTACTCGAATCGGTTCGGAAAACAACTGCCTCTTCTTGTGGATGTCCCCGGCTTTCAAGGCGTGCGAATCCATGGTGGAAATGCACCTGAGGACTCTCTCGGCTGCATCCTCGTTGGGCGCGTTCGTACTGCAAGAGGCGTCTCGAACTGCGCTCCTGTGGTCGAGCGGATTATCGGAATTCTCCAGGACGCTGAAGACGCTGGGGACGAGTGCTGGATCGAGGTCCGATGATGCGTGAGTTCATCGCTTCCCTCTTGGTCGGCATAGCGGTCGCTTTACTCTACCTACTTCTGATCCCGCAGGCTGACGCCACCGAGTGCATCCCGAAGCGTGATGCCCATGGGCGGATTGCTCGGTCAGCTACCCAGGTTCACCGCTTCAAGATTCAGAACCCATGCCCGGCGACAGGCTACTTCTCGACACACTGCCCGGGCTACGTCGTCGATCACATCGTTCCGCTCTGCGCCTGTGGGGTCGATAGGCCGGAAAATATGCAGTGGCAATCCGTCGCTGAGGCCAAGGAAAAGGACCGCTTCGAGCGCGCACAGTGCAGAGGGAGGGGGGATGGTGACTAATGGCTGAATACCTGATGCCCATCCTGCTCGGCCTCGGTTTGTGTCTTTTCGGCGTAATGCTGTGGCGGTGGAATAACGAGCCGAACAACAACTTCAACGTCCTCGATTTTCTCTGCAAAGACGGCCGGGCGTCGATCTCCAAGACCGGGCAATTTGCCGCTCTCTGCGTCAGCACCTGGGCATTTGTTTATCTGACCCTCGCAGGCAAACTGAGTGAAAGCTATTTCACGCTCTACATCGCCACCTGGGCTGCGGCCAAGGCAGTTGATAAGGGACTGGACATCATGGCAGCAAACAAACAAGGGGCGACGCAGTGACAAACGAAGAACGCATAGCCAACTTGGAGAAGGCCGTTATTCAGTTGCAGCAGCAAGTAATTACCTTGTTGCACGAGCGACTCCAGCGCCAGCCATACGCTCCGAATCCTCCTTTTGTCGGGCCGTTGCTTCCGATTCCGCCCGTGTTTCCAGTGGAAATCATCTGTACCGCTGGGGCCACTCAAAACGGAGGCGTGCAGTGATCTCCTTCCTGCTCCCGCTCCTGCGCCAATTCTGGCCGTACTTCCTGATTGCTGGGTTGGTGGCGAGTAACGCGGCAACGTGGCATCTCTATCGTGGAGAAGTCCATGAATTCGCTGCCTACAGGTACGCGGCTGAGGCTGCGGCGGCTCTTGCGGAGCAGGAATACGAGGCGGTTGTCGAGAGGCAGAAGCGGGTTACTAGGGAGACTGAAAATGGCTGGAAAGCTGCTCTTGATTATGTGCGTGCTCACCCTCCTCGGGTGCAGCCATTGCCCGCCGACGCCTCTGGTCAAACCGGAATTTCCGTCTCCACCAGCGGAATTGATGGAGCCGGCGCGCACCCAATATCTGCTGCCGGAGAACTTGCGGCGGACTGCGCAGAAACCACCCTCAAACTGAACTGGCTGCAGAACTGGGCAGAAAGGCAGCAGAGCCAATGAATGAGCCATGGGTGAATACCCCGCGCTATGAAGGCCCTGAGCGCCGCAGGTATTCGAAGACCGTCGAACAGCTTGAGGCCGGAATCGAAGACAAGTTTCGTCAGCACGAAGCCCGGGAGAAGGAGTGGTTCGAGCAGTTTCGTGCGGAATGCGATACGGCGTACCCGAACGGGGACAAGCGGGGGCACTGCGAGGCGCACGAGGCGATGATCCTCGCGAAGCAAGCGGAAGAAGAGTTCTGGCATACCGCGAAGGCCGAAGCGCTGAAGCATGGCGTCGCCGGCATGTTCGCCGTCGTCAAGGTGGTATTCATCCTCGCGCTAGTCGGGCTGGCAGCGAAATTCGGCCTGAGCCCGGTACTGGCAAAAATCCTCGGGGTGCCAGCACCATGACGATTTGCGCTCTCGACACCGTGCTGACAGTGCTCACGATGCTGCTCGCTGTATTGGGGATTCCCGGCGCCGTGTTGATGATGCAGTCGCGTCAAGCCTGGATTGCGCTCGACCAGTGGGTGCACTGTCTCTGCTACGACGATGCTATGGCCGACGAGACATTTTCTGCTCGGTGCTGGCGGGAGACACAGATGGTTGCGGACGACAAGCACTATCGAAAGTGGAGCCGGCGAGTGCGCTGGATTGATGCGATTTTCGGCAAAGGTCATTGCCTCGCGGCGTTTGAGTCCGAGTTGAACCGCAAACAACTCCCGCCGGGGTTTTATCATGACTAGCGCTATCGACAAGGCGCAGCCTGCCTGGGTCTGCCAACCGTGCGGAGTGAAGTACGGCACCAAGCCCCGCGCGTGCTTCGATGCCACATTCCACGAAGGGAAGTGCGGCGTGTGCGGCAACAGGGGCGTCTATGTGACGGAGCCGCGTGATTTCGGTCGCCTCAGGACCGGCTGGAAAGAGGAGGCCGCGCGTGCATGAAACTCGCGAATTGCTGGCTGGTGGCGATGTGGCTGTGGGTAGCCGGTCTCTGCCGCCAGTACGCATGGGTCCGGCGTTCGCGATCCTTCCGTGGTGCGATTCCGCACTTTGGGATAGCCGAAGCGAGGGGGTGGCGTCACGTTCGTGTCATCGAGTTCATTCCCCCCAAGAACGCCCTTTGGACCCCCAGGAACTGGCTGCTGATGTTCGAGGGGCACTACCGGGTAACGCACCTTCGGGTGATGTCTGTGCGCAGGTATGCGACACGGGAAGAGGCACTAGCAGACCTGTATTGGAGGCGGGATGCCAACGTATAGAGTAACAAGGATCAGCGACGGGGCAGAAGTCTACAGCTACACGTACGACGCCCCGCTCGATCTGGATATGTTCCCCGCCGACCAGTACGCCCACACGGCGGATGAAGCCCAAGACGTGCCCCCTGCGGCAGTGTTTGGCGGTCGGAGACGGGTTACGAAGTTGGAATTTGTGACTCTCCTTGGTACGCCCGCCTACGTTGCCGTGCTCGGCATTGCCAGACAGTCAGTCGATGTCGAAGCCTGGGTCAAGATGATCGACATGGCTTCCGTCGATAACGACGGGTACAGCGTGGACCTCGACGATCCGCGCACCGCCGCTGGGGTGCATGCCATTGAAACCCCGCTCATTGCTCTCGGGGTCGTGACGTCCGGATGGGCGGAAGGAGTACTTCGTGGCTGAGTATTACTGCGATATCTCTGCGGTCGGTAACGAGTATCAAGCCTACGCCGCGACTCCGACGTGGGGTGCGCTCTCCACGGATAAGCCTCTCCCGATGGATGGCAACGGCAAGGCTGGGCCTGGGCACTCTGCCGCTGTCGCGATTGCTGAGATTGACGTCTCCTCAGCGAGTGTGGCGGCAACGAACACGCTGACCATTGCGGGCGCTGTCCTGACTGCCGTGGCGTCCGGGGCGGGGGCCAACCAATTCAATGTCGCCTCAGGCTCAACGCTCGCGACAAACCTTGTGTCGTCCATCAACGCCGCGACGAACACGGTGAACTCCGGTTCGAGCGCGATGGTGCCCCGACTGCAGGATTTCTGCTTCGCTCGCGTCAAGCCGGGAGCCTCGTCTGTCGTCCAGATCGCGACCCGCATCGCCGGCACGGACATGAATCAGGCGACGAATAGCAACACCAATACCACGACGTCTGGGTGGAGCGTCGCGCCGACGATCACTCAGTTTGCCGGGGGTGCTGACGGTCCGTATGCCTACCTGTGCAACAACGCCACCCTCTTCAATAAGGCAGCACTTGCCTATGGGCTGTGGTTCGCAGCGGCCAACGCCCCCTCCGATCCTGGGGCATCTGACGTCATTCACGTCCGAAGCAAGCGCAGTGGGTCGAGCCTGAGTTTCACGTACAGCGCGGGCGGCACCCACACCGCGTCCTGGAAGACGCGGAACTACCTGTACGACGACGGAACGATCTGGTCTAGCGACAACGGCACGCTGACCATGACGTTCAAAAATACCAACGCTTCCAGTGTGTCATCGGCGTTCACTACGGCTAACGGCAGTGCTCCGACACACGTTTCGCGCTCGAAGTACAACCTCGACTTTCAACTCGGCGTGACGGCGTCTGCATCTGGCTCCTACACCGCGCTCTCAGCCGGCGGCGCGAATACGAAAATTGTATTCAAGAACAATAAATTCACAGAGACGTCTGACACGATAAGCACCGTGACGAGGATCGCGCTGGTGTCAGATGGGGGTTCGTCTGTCGCTGGTCTCGGGTTTGATCTGCAGGACAACTACATCACCCACAGGGCCGCGCAGAAGCAGTGGGTTGCACTGCTTAACACGGCATCAACGAACTACCGGGTACGACTGAACGGAACGGTCTTCGAGGTCGTTGCGGCGACAGGTGCCATTGGTGCGCCAATCGTTGCGACTGGCGTCTCTCAGAGCGGGATCATCGAGTGGATCGGCGGCGAGATTAAGGACTCCAACGGGGTCTATTCATGCGTGATGCCGTTCTCCGCAGCCGTAGGGGCGAGCAACCTCAAACTCGTTCTGGACGGAGTCGTCGGCGTCACAGACCCCTCTGTGGGGTGGGCGGTGAGCGCTACTGTCGACTCCACACTGATCTGGAACTCTCCGGAGGGTACGAACAAGGGATTCCGCATCGAGCGCCCGGACTACGTCGTCGACTGGAAGGGTGACGGCACCTTCCCATACTGCGGGGCCAAGACGCTTCAGGGGACCGACTGGTCGCACCGGGTTACCTGGAACTCGATCCCCTCGATCACGAACGCCGTCACGGTGCTACGGCTCTCG
>CAZTQK010000088.1:0-17366 GCA_964615635.1 uncultured Planctomycetales bacterium | reverse complement strand
ACTGGACGTCCACGAAGCCGTAGGGCAGGTCGAAGGTCGCCGCAGGCGATCGAGACCTGCCGACTCCCCTTCACCCGCTCCGTCCGGGCACGCTCTCTCCCGAACACCCAGCGTGTTATCCCACCAACAAGACCGGCGGAGATGCTCTGCGCACACAAGCCCGGAGCCCTCATCGCTCGGTCGTATGCTCTTTGGCAATCGAAGGAGCCCTCGACCCGCCGCGCCAAATGCAGATTAGGAACCTACGTTTTCCCCTCGAGCCAGAGGGAGCCGCTCCCTTCATCCATAGGCTTGGTACCGAAAGCCCTCTGGTCCCCGGCCTGCTCGAACGGTATAAAGAGCCGTCCTCCGAAGAGAGGTACTGCCGAACGGCTCAAGAGGAATCGCTAATGAAGATCACCGCCATCGAAACGCATGTGTGCAACGCGCGGATGCGCAACTGGGTTTTCGTCAAAGTCATCACCGATCAGCCCGGCCTGTGGGGCTGGGGCGAGGCCACGCTGGAATGGCATACCCGTGCCGTCGTCGGGGCGATCCAGGACATCGAGCCGCTGCTGATCGGCGAAGACCCCACCCGCGTCGAGCACCTGTGGCAGATGATGTACCGCCAGCACTTCTGGCACGCCAACGGCATTATCCGGGCGACGGCCATGAGCGGGATCGACCTGGCCCTGTGGGACATCGTCGGCAAGATCCACAATGTCCCCTGCCATAAGCTCTGGGGCGGCCCGGTCCGCGACTACATCCGCACCTACTGCCACCTCGGCGGCGGCCGGATGGAGGATTTCTACGAAACGAACCCAGCCGACGCGACCCGGTTCGCCGAATTGGCCCGCAAGGCAGTCGAGGACGGTTTCACGGCGTTCAAGACCATGGCCGTCCCCTGGACCATGCCGATCGAGGGCCTTCGCCCGATCAAGTATGCCGAAGCCTGCGTCCGATCGATGCGCGAGGCGGTCGGCGACGACATCGACCTCATGGTCGACTGCCACGCCCGCCCCTCGCCACGAATGGGCGTCCTCTTCGCCAAGGCCCTCGAGCCCTATGGCCTCTACTGGTTCGAAGAGCCCTGCTGGCCCGAAACGGTCGACGGCCTGGCCGAGGTGCAACGTGCGGTGGTCACGCCCATCGCCACCGGCGAGCGGCTGATCAGCCAGCACGATTTCCGCGAACTCCTCGAGAAGAAGGCGTGCAGCATCATCCAGCCCGACATCACCCACGTCGGCGGCCTGAGCGAGGCCCGGCGGGTGGCCGCGATGGCCGAGGTCTACCGCGTGGCCATGGCCCCCCACAATCCCCAGGGCCCGGTCAGCACCGCCGCCTCGCTGGAGTTCGGTTTCGCCACGCCCAGCTACATCATCTGCGAGGCCGTCCACCTCGACGTCCCCTGGCGCCAGGACGTGGTGAAAGAGGGTTTCACGGTTGAGAAAAAGGGCCGCATCGTCCGCCCCGGCACCGCACCCGGCCTGGGCATCGAGATCAACGAAGCCGAGGTCAAGAAGCACCCCTTCCAGCAGGAACTCCCCCAGCGCGTCTTCTACCCCGACGGCAGCGTCGGCGACTGGTAAACCCTGCTCTGAAATCTGAGATCTCAGATCTGAAATCGCCGCGGCGCCCGCCGCCGCGTAGGAGCGGTCTCTGACCGCGATTCCTGCAGGAGCGGCCTGCAGCCGCGATCTTGACGAGCCCGGCGGTTTCCTGGACCGAGCTTGTCGAAGTCATCCGCCGGGTTTTCCCGGCGAAACGACCACCAGGGCGAGAACCGCTCAACCCTGAGAGTTCGGACAATCACCGATTGTGCCAAAGGAGAGTCTGACTCCATGACTCACATGGCGATTTTCCCTTTGAGTTCGGGTCGCCTTTCCGTGATCGTCGCACGGTTACTGCATAAAGCCCAGGGGTTTAGGCGCAGGCCTCTCTGCGACCACACTCCTCCCACGGTGGTCTGGCGATCGGTTAACAAATCAACCAATCTCTTGAGTCGGCCCGCTGATTCAGGCATAATACTTCTAGGTGGCCACCGAGTTCGGTCCCCTGTGACCGGCACACAAATCTTTGGGGTTCAGACTCCCCTTTGTCCGTCCGGCCACGATTGTCCACTCAACTTCTCCCTCGTGCTCCTGGAAGCCTGGAGGGGGCAGGTGCGGCCTTCGGTATTGGAGACAAGGTGATGAGTCATGTAACATTCTGCAGATTGGCATTGGTTTGCCTGGTGACGCTCGCCGTCGGCAAAGGCTGCACCCAGCGCGATCCCACCGACGAGGGCGGTCCAGATGACGGATCTGACGACCCTTTCGCCTCGTACGTCCCTGATCCTGACGTCTTCTGCACCCCTCCCGACCCGAGCCGCATGATCGAGCAGACGCTGCCCGGTGGTCGGACATTCGAGTTCCCCGTCAATCAGCTCATCCTGCTGATGAACGAAGGCACGCAACGCAGTGTGGCCGAGCAGCTCGCGACCTCGCTTGGCGGGACCATCGTCGGCCAGGTGCCGGAGATCGATTTCTACCAGCTCGAGGTGCCGGCAACGACCCGAGCCGAGCTCGACGCCCTGATCGCTCAGGCCAAGGCGAATCCCAACGTGACCTCGGTCGGCTACAACGGTGTTCCTCAACTCAACCAGACCTGCCCGGCCCAGAGCGACAACGCGGACATCGCTCGAGAAGACCAATGTCCGTTTGCTGAAACTGAGTACTACCAGGCCGTCACCATGTTTGATGCCTTCCGCGAGCATCTGACGCTGCACCGGGTCCGAGTGGGTGTCGTTGACACCGGCGTCGATCCTGCCACGGGCGAATTCGATGATGTGGACATCTTCTATCTGAACAACACCGTCGGTCCGCCGGAAGATCCTCACCCTGGCCGGCACGGAACGGCAGTGGCGGGCGTCATCGCCGCGGACGACGACTTCAGCGGCGTCAACGGCGTTGCGTCACGCTTCCTCCAGGACAACCTCCACCTTGTCGTGGGCAGCGTTCGCAGCACCGCCGGCTTCATCGTCTACACCACCATGGCCGCGTCTGCGGGGGCCGATATCATCAATCTGAGCTGCGGTTGGGATACATCTCGTCCGGATTTCGAGATCATGTGGGACACTTGGCTCAGGGTGATGGGACATCGCAGCACCGTGTTGTTCGTCTGCTCGGCAGGAAACGAAATGACGGAGCTGACCGGCTTCAACTATGCTCCCGGCGGCATCGGGCTGCCCAACGTGATCACCGTGGCCGCAACGGCACGCTGTGAACCCACTGTGCTATCAATTGCGAGCGGTTCCGGCAGCGCGGTCGACATTGCCGCACCGGGAATAGACGTCCCCGTTGTCGGTCCCGGCGGAGGCTATGTCCCCGCTTCGGGGACATCCTTCTCGGCACCCATGGTTGCTTCCCTGGCCGCGATCCTCAAGTCAATCCGGCCAACCCTGAGCCCTGCCCAGGTGAAGCAATACATCACGGCAAACGCATACCCGTTGTCCGATGGCAGCCCGTTTGGCCGGTTGGTCTTCACGACTGCCATCCAGGAGCTGTTGCTCGAGATGGGCGTGGGTGATCCGATTCGTTCCTGGATCGATCCGATGGGTCTGGGCAACGCCGGCGCGTCGGGGCTGGTGCTCAGCCGGATCTGCCCACCCGGGATGACCTACAACATCGACGGATACGGCTCGCACAACGTTCAGCCGGTTGCAGGGCCGCTGGGCGGGATGATCGGAAGCCCCACAGCGCCGCCCACGGCCTACCTTGTCGGAGACGACGAGGAGGTGAATCTCGCGTTTCTGACATCGCAGCTCACTCCGTTTGCTCTCGGCTCATACGTGCTGCTGGCGGAGCCCCATGACGTCAGTAACGGCGCCGTTGTCAACTTCCAGGAACACGGCGCTGCCGACTTCGGCCTATCGATTGCCGGGACGCTGACCTTTGACACGTGCCGCATCGACGAGCGAGATCCGTGGAACGGAGTGAATCCGTGGATCGTGTTTATCACGGGTGCGTTTGAGGGTGTGCTTGAGGTCGCTCATTGGGACGGCCGCCCGCCCAGCCTCCACCATTTCGATGGGAACTTCAACATGCCGTTCCTGGTCAGCTCCACGGCGGGTGACGAAATGTGGGACTACCTGGAGAACACCTGCGAGGGAGGCATTCCGCGACCGACCGCCGGCCCGTGACTCAAAACGCCCCCTTTCCAGGTGCCGGGTTTGTCTCGTAGTACACGCCGTCGCCGAACTCAGGATGCCCTCGGGGTTCCGCCCGCCCCCCATCCCTCGCCCTCCGTCCCTCGCCCCTTCCACTACGGCACAATGATATCCGGCTCACACGTAGCCTTGGACGGCAGCTTGCTTGTGTCCGTCCCCGGAGGGAACCACCATTTCGCCCGGCGGGCTTCGCTGCCCTTGCCGCGATCGGCGTCGCTGTTACCCTCGCGCTGCCGCTCGACGTGTCCGTCGAAGGCGGCGATGTTGATCTTGCCTCGGTGACGCCACATCTCCTCGCGCAGAAAATCCCCGCGATAGGTCACCGGCCCCTCGTCGTGCGACCGCCACGCACCTTGTGATGAGAAGCCCCAGTTGGCATTGGCGATCTCGCCTTTGGTCTTGGACACGATATGAGCGTCGGCCAGCATCGCCTTGCCGGCCGGTTGTTTGATACGTTCCAGCTTGGGGACGTAGCAGAAGGGAATGCAGTCTTCATGCCACCAGAGCGTCCCGGCCGTCTCGCCGGTCTTTGCTTTGTCGCCAACGTAGGTGAAGAATCGTGAAATGGCGTAGCTTGGCGCCAGCGTGTCGGCCGGTATCAGATCCATCAGTTCGGGGAAGCTGACCGGGCCGGTTCTGCGGCGGTTCGACGGGCATTGCGGCACCACGCTGACAGCCGCTGCGTAACGCTGCTTGAAGTCTCTCGGCGCTCGGGGGCCGAACTCCTTGACCAGCGGGCTGGCCCAGTCGAACACCTGCAGGGCAGGATAGTGATCGCGGCTGGCCGTGGGCGTGTAGGCCCCGGCGGCGAACCCGGGCGGCGCTCCGTTGCCGCTGGTGTTGGGCGAACCGACAAGCCAGCCCCGCTGATCCAGGCCGTACGCCGTGGCCGCAAGGCTGATCTGCTTGAGATTCGATCCACAGACGGCCGCCCTTGCCAATTCGCGAGCCCCGGACAGGCTCGGCAGCAGAATCGCCAGCAACAAGGCAATCAATGCGACGACAACCAGGACTTCAATAAGCGAGAACCCAGCCGAACTCGCGATACTCCGAACAGATGCGAAAGAATAGCCCCGAGACATATCTGCCTCCCAAAAGGTGGAGATAGTACTTAGGCACTATTCAATGGTCAACAACTCCATGAAGATATTCAGAAATATTGACTGAAGTGAAAATAGATAAGATGACTATGGTGGCCAGATGGCAAGATAGCGGGAGTTGGGGAAGTGGCCGAACCTCTGCTCGCAGAAAACGGTTGCATGGCGTGAAAACGCCACCGAATCTGAAGATGATCCAGGTGCTCAAATGCAGGATAAGAACCTGGTACGTGTTTAGCGGGCCGGGGTCTGGCTCCTTTTTGCCTGACGCGGTTCGCAGGGTGACCCGGGGAAGGTCAACGGGGCCGGCTGGCACTATGCCCTGCAAGGGAGTCCGCAAAAAGGTGCCTGACCCGCTCTCTTGCACGCTAAACACGTACAGATCCCGCCCGCATCACGTTGTTCGGATCGTCATACTGGGGCCGTGTACGACCGTTTGTTCGCCAGCAGCAACGCGAAGTCCCGCCATCCAGTTCGCAGCGTCTTTGCGCAGGCTCAGCGAGAGGAATCGACGCTCGGCAGGACCGTTTCGGGTAATCCCTGCGCCGTTTCCTGACCCGGTGTGCGGCTACTCCAGCCGATGAGTCGTTGCACGTCGTCCAGGATCAGGTACAGGGAAGGGATGATCAGGAGCGTGATTCCGGTCGCAAACAGGATGCCGTATCCGAGAGACAGGGCCATGGGGATCATGAACCGGGCCTGTCGTGACGTCTCGAAGATCATCGGGGCCAGCCCACCGAAGGTAGTAACGGTGGTGAGGATGATCGGCCGGAAACGCCGAACGCCCGCGCTGAGGACCGCCTGATATGCGTTCATCCCTTTTGTCCGCTGCCGGTTGGCGTACTCAACCAGTACGAGCGCGTCGTTGACCACCACGCCCGAAAGTGCGACAAGCCCCATCATGCTGATGACGCTCAAGCTGTAGCCCATAATCATGTGCCCTAATACCGCCCCGACAATCCCGAAGGGAATGCTCACCATGACGATCGCCGGTTGGAAGTAGCTGCGGAAGGGGATGCCCAGTAGCACGTAGATCAGCATCAAGGCCAGCACGAAACCGCTCCGCAAGCTGGTCAGGCTTTCACGCATGTCCTGCTGTCTGCCCTGGAAACTATAGCTGAGACCGGGGTACTTGTGCATCAGGTCGGGCAGTGTGGTCCGCGTCAGCATGTCCAGCACCATGTCCGTTTCGCTTTGGGGGACAACGTCCGCGGTGACGCTTACCGTGCGCCGCGCATCCCGCCGGTTAATCGTGGTGTATGCCCGGCCGGCTTCCACGGTGGCCACTTGGTGCAGGGGCACATCCGCTCCGGCCGGCGTCCGTACGATGAAGGACTCCACGTCGAAGCCGCTGACGCGTTGGGCTTTTGGCAGCCGCACCATGACCTTCACCTCGTTGCGGCCGCGCTGCTGGCGAAGGGCTTCGGCTCCGTAGAAAGCCCCTCTCAACTGACGAGCCACGGCCAAGGCCGTCAACCCGAGACTTCGCCCTTCCGGGAGCATCCGGAAGTTGAGCTGTTGTTTGCCGGGCGTGTAGCCGTCGTCGATGTCCTTGACGTTCTTGAAATGCGAAACCGCCTCGGCCAGTTCCTCACTGGCCTGGTCCAGCACGTCGATGTCGCGATGAGCCAACTCCACGGTCATCGAAGCCCCGGAACCCGGTCCGCGTCGATCCGACTGGAAGCGGAGAGACTGGAGTCCCTCGATCGGACCGGTCCGCTCTCTCCAGAGTCGAACGAATTCGGCGGTACCGATGGGCCTGACTTCGGGTGCCAGCAGATAGGCTGTCACGAGGATCTCGTTTTCACGGATGTTGGCCCGCACCCCGCGCATGAGCCGCTCGCCGCCCTGTTCGGCGGCAACCGCCTGGGCCGACCGAACCAGCCGGTCGCTCACCTCCTGCAATCTTGAAAGCGGAGAACCGTAAGGCAGAATCGCGGTAGCGTCGGCTTCATCAGCCTCGACCTTCGGCATCATCTCGAAGCCCAACCGCCCGCTGGCCACATACCCGATGGCCAGAACGAGCAGCGCCGATGCAACACCGATGGTCAGGTATCGGAACCGCAGAACCGCGGCCAGCATCGGACCAAAGCCTTTTTCGATGATGCGTGAGATGAACCTGCTCAGACGGTCCTGGAGCCGGTGAATGGCTCTGCCCAGCCCCGTGGCATTCTCTTTCTTGGTGTGTGCAAGGTGGGCCGGCAGGACAAACAGCGATTCGAGGAGAGAGATGATGAACACCGACGAGACGACCAGCGGGATGACCCGCCAGACCTTCCCCATCACACCCGGCATGAAAGCCAGAGGGGCGAACGCCGCGACGTTGGTCAGGATGCTGAAGGTAACCGGGACGCCGACCTCCCTGGCCCCGCGGATGGCGGCCTCCAGCGGGCCCATGCCTGCCTGCCTGTACTCGAAGACGTTCTCGCCGACCACGATCGCGTCATCCACCACGATTCCGAGAGCGACAATGAACGCGAACATCGACATCATGTTGATGGTGACGTCCATGGACGGCAGAAGAAGGAAGGAACCAAGGAATGAGATCGGAATTCCCATCGCCACCCAGAAGGCCAGCTTGTACTCCAGGAAGATAGTGAGAAACACCAGAATGAGCGTCAGCCCCATAGCCCCGTTTCGCAGGAGCAGATCCAGCCGCTGTCGATAGGTCTCGGATTCATCGCGGCGCACATCAATACCGATCCCCGGTGGCAGGGTGGGCCGAATCTCCTCGAGTTTTTTCCGAACCGCGTCGGAGACACCGATCGGCGTCTGTTGGCCGACTCGATACACCTCCAGATTCACCCCGGGTTTTCCGTTGTACGTGACGAACTGGTACTCCTCCTCGAAGGTGTCCCGGACCGTCGCGAGGTCGCGCACCAGCAACTGGGTGCCGTCTGCCGAGGTAATCAGCGGGATTTCTCCGAACTCCCTGGCCCAGTCGCGACGATCCTTCATCCGCAGCAGAATCTCGCCTGCGCCCGTTCTGAGGCTGCCGCCCGGAAGCTCGATGGATGCATTGCGCAACCGCTCGGCGACGGTCTGCAGCGTCAGATTGTACGCCCGGAGATTCTCCTGCGGCACCTCGATGCTGACCTCGAAAGTCCGCGCCGGTTCCAGGTCCACCTGGGTGACGTTGGGATCCTGCAGCAGCCGGTCTCGCACCTGCTCGGCCAGTTCGCGCAGAATCCATTCATCAGCGTCACCGTAGAGGATGACGTCCATCACTTCGCGCCGGTGTGTCATCAGCACCACGTCCGGCTCTTCCGCTTCTTCAGGGAACGTGGTGACGCGGTCAACTTCCTGGCGGATCTCCTGATAAACGCGCTGTGCGTCGGTGCGCTCCTCCAGTTCGGCGGTGACCACGCCTGAGCCTTCACGGGCCATGGCGGTGACTTCCTTCACGCCGGTTATTCCTCGGATACCCTCCTCGACAGCTAGAATGATCCCTTGCTCGACCTCCTCGGGGCTGGCGCCGGGATACGGGACCCGGACCGTCACCATGTCCAGATCAAACTCCGGGAAGACTTCCTGCTTGATGCGCAGGGTCACGAACAGGCCGCCAATGAGCATGAACAGCATCAGCAGGTTCGGCGCCACCGAGTGCCGGGCCATCCAGGCAACGGCTCCGCGTTGTTCCGGACTATTGCGCAGGTTCGGCATTGCCGGCTCCACGAGCAGCCTGCACGTTTTCGGAAATCACGGTCGTCCGTGGTGTGCCGTCGAGGTGGTCCTCGTCCAGAGCCAAAGCCATTCCCTCCACCGGAGCGGGCAGATCGCTCACCACCAGGCGCTCGCCCTCGCGCAGCCCGGATCGCACCAGGACGGTATCGCGGTTGCCCCAGACGATGCCCACGTCACGGATCTCGAGCTTGTCCTCGCTGTTCATGATCCAGACCTGCCGGCCTTCCCGAAGAGTGGCTCTTGGCAGTGCAACAACATCATTCACTTCCCGTCCCTCGATGGCGACGTTCACATACGCATCGATCAGCATTGGCAGCGAGCGTCCGCTCGAATCATCCAGATGCAGCGGATCGGGCACTGATATCAGCACCCTCGCCATCCGACCCTGCGGTTCGAGATCGCCCAGCAGTTGCACGACAACGCCGCACCATTCGCCCTGTGTGCCCGTGCCGAGTTCCTGTCGGATCGTCGCTCGCGAGGCCCCCTCGCCCTTCTCATCCGGAAAACGCACCCACTGGAGGTGATCCACCGGTACGGCGGCCCTCACCCAGTACCGATCGGTGCCTACCAGCATTCCGAGCTGAGTCTGGGGGGTCACCTGTGCGCCAAGATCGATGTTCTTGGACCTCACAACACAGGTGAAGGGTGCCCGAATCGTCGTCCGATCGAGGTTCAACTCGGTCTCGCGTAAGGCCGCCTTGGCCGCCTCGAGTGCCGCGTTGGCCTTGAGCAGGTGAGGTTTTCGCAAGGCCAGTTCGAAGTCCAATTCGCTGGCCTGATCTTTCATGTCCAGCAGTTCCCACTCACGCCGAGCGATCTCCTGGTGGCCCTGCTCGAGCTTGAGATCGTACTCGGCTTGGGCCACCTGGCTTTTCGTTCTCTCCACCGCGAGTTTGTAGTCCTTCTGGTCGATTTGAAGGATGAACTCCCCAGCCTTGAATCGACCCCCGGGCACGAACTTCGGGCTCAATTCAACGATCTCTCCGCTCACCCTCGGCTGGAGCAGGACCTCCTGAGACGGCATGACCGTCCCCTGAGCCTGGACGATTGCGTTCATGCTGACTTTCCCGACCGTCTGGACCTGCACGAGCGCTGCCGAGCCTTCCGGAGGCCGGCGTTGGGCCTCCGGGGCCGTCCTGACCAGGTGAACCGCGCCCATGATGCCCGCGATGATCACCACCACCGGAAGCAGGTACTTGGCAAGACCGCGGACCAATCGCAACAGAATTCCCCGCTTGGGCGCCTCGCCTTTTACCCGTTCAGGTCTGAGTCGATCACGTGCGTCGTCAGCAGTCATGATTGTGAATCCTTTGCCACGGCGACCTCGTTACCCAATCGAACGGGCGCTTCCAGCTCCTGCGTCCAGGTTCCCCCCAACGCACGGTACAAATCCACCCGCGTGATCAGGAGCTCGCGCCGGGCAACGACCAGAATCCGGGCAAGCGACTGGGTCCTCTCCAAGGCGGCCAGCACCGGCAGGTAGTCGTTCAACCCCTTTTGATATCGCCCCGACGCCTCCCGAAGAGCGTCGCTCGCCTCCCGCAGTTGCTGCACGAGCCCATCGATGTGCTCGCGCTGCTTTCGCTCGCGGATCAGAGCATCTTCCACTTCTCTGATCGCCGTCAGAACCGTCAGGCGATACTCCGCCAGACGTTGCTCGACGATGGCCAGCGTCCGATCCACCTCGGCCTGACGGCGGAACCCGTCAAACAGGGGGGCCGTCAGCCCGGCCGCGAGATTCAGGAACCAGTCGTCAAACAAGTGAGCGATGTCTTCCGTGTCGTAACCGATGCCGCCATTGAGGCGAATCGCCGGCAGGCGGTCTGCCCGGGCCGATGCCACACGGTGATCCGCAGCATGCAATCGCGACAAGGCCCCGCGGACGTCCGGTCGATGCACCAACAGTTCGGCCGGAATCCCCGTCCCCGGAGGTTCCGGCACCGACGCCAGATCGTAGACACCCATCGTCAGATCCGCCGTGGGCAGTTTGCCCAACAGCACGGCCAGACCGTGGCGAAGCACCTGTTCCTCGGCCTCTGAAAGCGGCAGCAAACGCTGAACCTCGCTGACCGCCTGGCGCTGCTGATACACGTCCAGGGCCGACACTTGGCCCTTGCGAAACCGAAGCTCAACCAGCTCGAGATAGGTCTTGTTCGTGGCCAGTTGCTCCGATAGCAGACGTTGCAGCTCCTGTTGCTCCAGAATCCGCAGCCACCGGTCCGCCACTTCAGCGGTGAGCGTCATCGCGGTTGATTCCAGATCTTCACGCGAGGCGGCAAAGTCGAACTGAGCCGCGCGATACTCCGAGGCAATCCGGCCCCAGATGTCGACCTCGTAGTTGGCCGCCAGCGACAGTCCGAAGCTCTTGGTTTCGCGGATCAGGCGCGTTGGTGACGATTGCTCCTGCGAGCCGGCAGTGCCGCCTGATGAAGAAGCTCCACCGGAGTCCTGGCCGAGCGCGTCGCTGATCCCCTTGGAGACTCCGCTAACCACGGCCTCCCCAAACCGGGCCTTCAACGAGGGTGTGTCGCTGTCCACCTTTGTGACTGTGCGTCTGTAACCGGCATCGGCCCCGACCGTAACCTGGGGATACAATCCCGAGGCCGCCATGACCACGTTGCAGCCCGCTTGATCGAGGCGGGCCCAGAGTTGTCGGACCGTGAGGTTTTCCTGCAAAGCCACGTCGACCAGCCCGTTCAATTCCTGGCTGCCAAAGTCCTGCCACCACCGGTTGTTTTCCGCAACATCGGTGTTGCCGAGACTGAACCTCCCCGGGATCTCCCCCTCGGGAGGTGTTGTTCGTTCCGGGAGAAACGCAGTGCAGGCGCTGCAGAATACCGCAACGAGCATGATCGAGAACCGTGATGTTGCCCGCGCGAACCTCATGCGGCATCTTCATCCTCGACCGGCAGGTGTTCCAACACTGTCAGGCAAAACCGGGCGATATGGTCCGCCAGCCGCTCGGCGGAAGCCCTTCTCGGCGAACACTTCTCCCGCCGCCTCGATGAGGCGATGCCGAGCGGATGAAACCCGGTCTTCCTCATAATGCATCGCGAGTGGGGCCCTGACACAAGGGTTCTGAAAGTATTATTAATACACTTTTTTCAAGGCCGTACAAGCTTCTTCTCCTGATGCCCAATATCCTGTCGTCAATGAGCTTCGATCAACTGACTCGCTTTCGGCTGATTCACCGCATTCCCAGGCCGCCGGCCGATCAGGCATCTCTGCGAGCCGAAACACCGCAAATGACCGCATCGTGCGCGCATTGTTCGGCGAGCCCGGGTCACGGTTGAGCGTTTGCAGGTGCCGGAGTCGCGGCCATCTGCGTTGTACGGCTGGGCCACGGCTGGTTGCTCTCCAGTCGAATGCGCATGAGTAGGAGTGCCAGGTCCAGTTGCGGATCGCTCTCTGGGTACTCGTTCGGGTCCTCACGGGTAACGAAATCTTCTTCGCCCTCGCCCTCGTCCTCCTCCGAATCGTCGTTTTCATCACCTTTCGCGCCGGCCGCAGGTTTGGAGGCTGAAGACGGAGTCTCCTTGTCGGTGCCGTCTTTGCCTTTACCGGGTTCTCCTTTGCCCGGCTGGCTGCTGCTGTTGCGGTAGGACGTCACCCTCTGGATATCGTCGTCGGTAAGCGTGCCCTGGTTCCTGCCTTTGAGAATGTCTCGCTTGAGCTGGAGATCGTAGAGCTTAATCCGCTCCTTGGGAAACACTCTCGCGGGAATGTCGGCGTCGACGCCCCACGTGACCGAATCGTCGTCTTTGTGAAGGCACCGGCCGTCGGGCAAGTAATAAAGCTGCGTGGTCAGCTTGAGCAAGGCCATGCGGCTGCGATTCAGCGGCAAGACCTGCTGCACACTGCCCTTGCCGTAGGTTCGCTCACCGAGAACCAGGGCTCGCTTGTGGACCTGTAGAGCGCCTGTCACGATCTCCGAGGCACTGGCGCTGTAGCGGCTGGTCAGAATGATCATCGGGAAATCGGTGTATGGCTTCTCGCTTGGAGACGAGACTTCATAAAGAGAACCATTCCTGTCTTTAGTTGAGACGATCGGCTTCTCCGGCGGCAGAAACATGCCCGAGACGTCGACGGCCGCCTTCAGCGTCCCACCCGGGTTGTCGCGCAAATCAAAGACCAAGCCTCGCAACCCCTGCTTGCTCAAGTCGGTCAGGACCTTCTTCAGTTCATCAGCGCTGTTCTCCGTGAAGTTGGTCAGCCGTATGCAAGCGATCTTCTGTTTCTCGTCGATCATGTACTTCCACGCATCATGATCGTCCCGATCAAAGCCTTTGATCGACTCGACGTTGATCTCTTGGCGTTCGAGTCTCAGCTCGAACTCCTCCTCTTCACCCGGCCGTTTGATCGTCAGATTCACCGTCGTGCCCACCGGGCCGGTAATCTCTCGGACCGCCTTGGTGATCGTGTACTTGGAGGCGTTCTTGCCGTTGATCTTGGTGATCAGATCTCCGGGGCGCACGCCGGCCCGGTACGCCGGAGAACCTTTCAGCGGCGACACCACCAGGATCGGCTCGCCTTCGTTCTTGCGAATCTGGATGCCTACTCCGGGGAACCGCCCTTGGGTGTGTTTGTTGAACTCCGCCACGTCCGCCGGCCAGATCATGTCGCTGAACCTGTCGAGGGGCTGCAAAGCCCCATAGGTGAACTCGCGGATCAGCACGGCTTGCGGGAATAAAGCGATCTCCTCGTTGATCTCGAGGACACGCTCGAAATGTGCAATCAGCTCGTGCACGGTCAGCGATTCTTTCGCTTCGGCAAACTTCAGTCTGGCTTCCACGCGGGTCGAGAACTCGGACACCGCTTCCTTGTCCTTGAGTCTCTCGAAAACCTCAGCGAGCTTGGGAGTCTTGGTCATGAGCAGGACCTGACGCAGGGCCCCCAGCACCGCTTGTCGAAAGTCGGGTGTCCTGAGGTAGTCCGTGGAGATCTTCAGGAAGGCGTCGTAGGACATGTCCTTGGAAATGTCCACGACAGCCGACTCCCAATCCGCCTCCGGTTCATAAGTCAGTTCCAGGCGAATATGGTCCTGGCACCGTTCCAAGGCTTTCCGGTAATCCTGGTTGAGAGGGTAGAGGTCCTGCAGCCGAACGTACACGCGCGCGGCTGCGTACCATTTGCTCTTGGCCTCGTAGTTCTTGGCTGCCTGCAGCGCGTTCTCGACGGCCTCGACAACCCAGGCCTCTTTCACGAAGTTTTCCGGGCCGTCCACCACGCTGTGGGCCATTGAAATGCTGACCAGTGCCTGGTGCCGGCGCCCCGCCGCGATGTCCTCCTTCGCCCAGGAGATGTATTTCTCGTAATCCTCGGCAATCCGCTCGCGACGGTTCTCTTCGAACTTCCCGTAATCGTTCAGCCAACTGTGAACATGAGCAACCCGTTCATCGTTCACTCCGGTTGTCGCGAGATTGTTGATAATACCCGCAGCCTCGTCGATCTTGCCCGAGCCGACCAGGCTCAGCCCCTCCAGCCAGCGCTCTTGCTGGACCGCGGTCCCGATGGGCTTGTTCTCTTCGAGCGTATCCGCCGAGGATGCCGACAGCGAAAGCGTCACCGCCAGACCCGCGGCAAACAGACACCACGCCACCATGGACGTCTTGAGCAGGCGCTTCATCAGCACTCCTTTGAGTTTACGGCAAACCCTCATCTTTGCGGCCGACAGGCGGCAGGGTGGCCGGCCGACACGGCCAAGACCCGACCCTCGCCATCGGCCGGATTGGCGGATTCCAGATTCCCCAGGACGGATTGTCGCGCGGCTCGGTGGGGCGGCTCTCGCCATCCACGGGGACGGGCGCTGTCAACCCCAGAGCCTGATTATATATACGCCTCATACATCGGCAAAGCCGCACCGAAGGTCCTTGGCGTACAGAAACACCTCTGAGTGCGAACACCCCGAACGCCGCTTTCTGATCGGGAGTAATGCAGTCTTGGCTGTCGCTGGGTCAGAGGCTTGCCGAGGTCGGCAATCTGACTGCAGCGGCGACACATTGAGTGCTTCAGAAGCCTCCCCTCGACCCAGATCACCGGCATACAGATCCGCGCGGGCCAACCGTAGCCCGTTGTCGAAAATGAACTTGGGCAACAAGGACCCGGCAACTCCGGCTCAACTCACGATTTGGCTGATTACCGGACGGGATTTCCCTTGACAGAATGCGTGAGACGCTCCATAGTGCGGTTTCCTACACTCGGCCAAGTCTGGTCAAAGAGAGCATTTCAGAAGTCGGTGAATAATCATAAGTTGTTTAATTTAATGTAGATATGAAAACAGATGGCCTGTGAGTGTATGTCCCGGCGAGGGCGGCGCATTTGACTGAGCCCGCTTGTTCTGATACCATGCCCCCCTATGGCTCGGCCAACGACGTCCAAGATGACGACAAAAAAGGGAGTTCCTGCCTCCATCCGAACCTACCGTTCAGCACTGACCTTCCTCGACTCGATGGTCAACCACGAGAAGATGGCGCGGGTGGGATACACGCCGCGAAACTTCAACCTTGCGCGGATGACCCGGTTGTTGACGGGTTTGGACAATCCGCACCGCGAGTTCAAATCCGTCCATATCGCCGGAACCAAGGGCAAAGGGTCGACCGCCGCAATGTTGTCGGCCATGCTCTCCAACTGCGGCTTGGAAGTGGGACTGTATACCTCACCGCATCTACTTGACGTCCGGGAGCGGGTCCAGATTGACGGAGAGATGATCGCCGAGTCGGAACTGACCCATCTCATGGGTCGGATCGCCCCCGTGGTCCGCCGCTTGGGCAAGGATGAGCCCACTTACTTCGAAATCCTGACGGCTCTGGCGTTTCTGCACTTCGCCGAACGGAAGGTCGACATCGCGGTGGTCGAAACCGGCATGGGTGGCCGGTTGGATTCGACCAACGTCCTGAGGCCTGAGGTTTGCGCGATTACCAGTATCAGTTTCGATCACATGGTTCAGCTTGGCCTGACCCTGGACAAGATCGCCGAAGAGAAGGCTGGAATCCTCAAACCGGGTATCCCCGCTATCAGCGCCCCCCAGGCCCCTGAAGCCAAAGCGGCGTTGCAGCGTGTTGCAGCCAGGGTGAAATGCCCGCTGCTGTTCACTGGCAAGGACATCGAGTTCAGCTACCGTTTCGAATCGACCAGGCCGATCGGGCCACATACCCGCGTCAGCTTGATCACCCCCAGCAGCCGCTTCGAGCATCTGCCGGTACCCATGCTGGGTGAGCACCAGGCCATCAACTGCGGATTGGCGCTCAGCGTCATGGCCATCCTGAAGGAGCGGGGTTTCAAGCTGGACGATCAGTCGGTCATTGAGGGGCTGGCCAAGGCAAAGCTTCCGGGACGCATGGAGACCATCCATGAAAACCCCCGGATCATGGTCGACGGTGCCCACAACGCGGCGAGTGTCGAGGCCCTGATGCGGGCCATCGGACAGAACATCCCTTACGACTCAATGGTGGTCATTTTCGGCTGCCGGTCCGACAAAGACATCGGCGGCATGCTCAACCATATCCAACTCGGGGCTGACAAAGTCATCTTCACTGACGGCGGCATTCCGCGCCCCGCCGACGCGGCCGAACTCGCTGCTGAATACGTCGAGCGGTGCGGCAAGATGGCCCAGGTAGCCCATACTCTCGAAGAAGCCTTGGAGATCGCCGAACGCGCGGTGACGCGCGAGGACATCATCTGTATCACCGGTTCGTTCCACTTGGTCGGCCACGCCAAGCGGCTGATTGCCTCACGAACCGCGGCCACCCTCAACCCCTGAAGAAGTCGCTCTGCTGCCGGCCATTCACGAGATTCCGGTTCGCTCAGATTGGGGCGGTTAACCGCGCTGAGCGACGCCGCCCTCATGGCTCCTCTGAGCCGGCAGGGCTGTGCCGCAATACAGAAGAAGACCATTGATCGAGCCCGCTACCAGTGATAAAGTGGGGGCGATCTGATTTCGCCTTCACCTCCAGCGCAAGGAGACCGGACGTGGCCAGCTCAAATCGGTACCGGGGCGTCATTTGGTTGACCCTGCTCGCATTGGTGATCTCAGTTCAGGGCGGAGCCTGCGTGCCTCGGACGACGCCTGACGGCGACGACGACGCCGGGAAGACGGTCGTCAAATCGATCGGGCCCGAGGGCGGTGTCGTCGAGGCGACGAGCATTCACGGCGACAAGATCCGCCTGGAGGTGCCGTCGGGCGCCTTGTCGGCGGCGGTCGACATCTCTGTCGACCCACTGGATGATCCACCCGCCAACCCTATCGGCGAAAACGTTTTTCCGGGGGCCAGTCTTGCACCGGATGGTCTCACATTGCTGAAGGCTGCGACGCTGAAGATCACGCTGGCCGAGGCAACGCCCGATGCGCGGACTCTGCTGTTCCATGTGCGACAAGCGGACTTCGTCATGCCGATTTCCGA
>CAZTQK010000087.1:0-17376 GCA_964615635.1 uncultured Planctomycetales bacterium | reverse complement strand
GGGCAGCAGCTCGCCGACGTGGAAGGTGACGTTGTGCTGGTTGAGGTTCTGCCGGCCGTGGTAGCCCGGGTAGGCCAGCTCGAGCAGCAGGTGGATGATCTCGATGATCTCGGCTCGGCCGGGCAGATGCACATGATCGAGGTGGCGGGTCCGCTCATCCTCGTTGTAGCTGGTCACCACCTGGTTGACCAGCCCTGGCAGTCGCTCACCGATTCTGAACTTGGTTGACATTCGTGATTCTCCACATCGCCTGACCTTGGTCAGGGCATACGGCATTCTAGCAGTCGAAATCGCCATCGAATACCTGGCGTTTCTCTGGGGGGCGTGACATTCTGGGAAAGCTCTTGCAGAACCGAATGTGAGCGAGGGGCCGTTGTCTGATTTCCACATGCGGGTCAAGGGCGGGCCAGATCATAAAACGCGCACACCACCAGGAAGCCGCTTCCTTTCGGCTTCACCAGTAGGCTACGCGGACACGTCCGGTTGCGTTTCTGAAAGAGCCCCCTCAAAGAGCCGTAGCGTTTCCCCGCCGAATCTGCCACGGACCCGGACGCCACCGGCGGGGCTTTTGTCCTTGCATTTCCTTGCCCCTCAAACGACAATCGAGGTTTTGGAAAGCCGCCGAAGAGGCGAATTGGGCTCGTGAGGGGAACGTTCATGTCGGCAGCGTACCGGATTGCATGCGGGCTACTGCTGGGGTTCGTCCAGGTTGACATCACGCAAGCGGCTATCGCCTCCTCACAGGTTCTGGTCGTTCATAACAGCGCGTCTTCCGACTCAGCGATTATCCTGGACGCCTATCTGACCGCTCATCCGGAGATCCCGGCCGAGAACGTATTGAACTTGAACGACCCCGCCCTCGCCGGCGTGGCGGACGTGTCCTACGACGACTTCGTGAACAGGATTCGCGACCCGATCCGCGCGTACCTGGATCTGGCCGGCGACCCCTCGGCCTCGAGCATCATCAGCATCCTTCTGATCAAGGGAATACCGCATCGTATTCAGGACACCGACAATCCGACCGTCGGAGATGTGCCCCTGTCCGCCCGCGACGAGTTCAATGCGGGTGATTACACTGCCGCCGCCGTGGATTCAGAGTTGGCCCTGCTGTGGCAGAACCTCGAAAGCGGCGAGTCCGGCGGCACCATGGACAGCAGGTCGGACAACGTCATCGACAATCCTTACCATACCCGGACAATTAGCATCGGAGGCTACAACCGGGCGAACATCAAGAACAGCAAGACCTTCAACAACCTTCTCGGCGTCGCCTGGACGCTGGGCGGGGTCAACAAGACCAGGCTCACCGAAGGCGATATGTATCTGGTCTGCCGGATTGACGGCCACACCGCCCAGGATGCGATCGCCATGATCCAGCGAGCCGAGAACATCAGAATCAACCGGCGATACGCATGGGTGGTCCTGGACGAACATGCCGACCCGACCCGTGAGTACGACAATATGGACTTGTTCGACCCGCCCAACCCCTCCTATTTCTACGCGGGCGACGACTATGAGGAGACCCGAGATCTGCTGCAGACCGCCGGGTGGAGGGTCAGATACGACGACACCTCAACGTTCATACTTCCGGCCGCTCTGCCGCGCCCCGTTGCGGCGTACGCCAGTTATGGCGAGAACCACATCAACAACCCGCCCGGCTTGGGCACATACCTCGAAGGATTCCAATTTGCGCGCGCGGCCGTCTTCAACACCGCTGAGAGTTACAACGGCCGGGCCTTCAACGGAAAGGGAACACTGTTTAACCAGGAACAGGTTGCGGACTTCATCGCTCTCGGCGGAACGTTCGGCATCGGCAACGTCTGGGAGCCATTCGCGTTCACTCTGCCCGACAACGAGTTCCTCTTCACCAATTTCCTGGTCAACGGTTTGAGCTGGGCAGAGGCCGCGTGGTCATCCATACCGGTGTTGAGCTGGATGCATGTGGTGGTCGGTGACCCGCTGGCAACGGCCGCCATCGTCGACCAGCCGGCTGACTTTGACGCCGACGGTGATGTCGATGCCGATGACTCGGACTACATTGTGTCTTGTATCAGTGGCGCGGGTGTCGTACCGAGCTTCGGATGCGAGGATGCCGATCTGGAAGGTGACGGACAGATCGACCAAGCCGATTTCGGCCGTATCCAGCGATGCCTGAGCGGCGCCGACGTTCCGGCTGATCCTGCCTGCGCAGACTGACCCACTTGTCGCCCAAGTCTCAACAGCGCCACGCGGCCATGCGAGGCGCCCCAGGGTCGCGCGGTTGTGAGCATTTGCGGGCGCCGAGTATTGTTTCGATTTATCAGACGTCCTTTTGGGGTATTCGCGCCTTTGCCTTACCCAGATGGGCGGTCATAGCATTAGGTGACTCGCAAAGGTCTACCGGGCCGGGGGTTGTTTGCGGGAACTCAAAGGAGAGGACAACCCCCGGCTCCTGATGCGAGTTACGGGCTGCACGGCTCGGTGACCGGAGGTTCTTGGGAAAGAAGCGTTCCTCTCATTGGTAGTTGGGATATGTTCAACTTTGGTGCCATGGGATCGGAAATCGTCCGGGCCGAGTGCCCGGAGTGCGGGTTGGTCAACGTTCGCATCGGATCCAAGCTTGGCCGCGTGCAGTGTATTCAATGCGGCCATCTGTTCTGGAAACCCAGCGGACCACTGGCTGCTCAGCGGGGGTCTGCCAAGAAGCAACAAGCTCGCCGGGTTTTCTGACCCAGCGGACAGGCGGCTGCGGGTTCTCCGGTGAGACCGGTTCATGACTCCGTCCGATGCGTCTCCTCCCGGATCGCGATTGCGGGCCTTCCCATAATGCTCTCGTGCGCGCTCGCCGCGGCACGGCCATACCAACGAATACCCCTGTACAGCCGATAACGTCAAGTTTGCTAACGTCGAGCCGTGGCCTCAGACGATAAACAGTCTGGCAACGTTTCCCGCTCGGGGATCGGCGGGAGGTGCGTGAAGGCATCCGACAATCCTGCGAACCACCCGCGGAGTCGGGGGGTCAGGAAACGCGGGCAAACCGCTAAGGCGTGAGGGGACATGGATTCACGTCATCGGCATTTCGGTATCGGGCTCTCCGTCTGCCTGGGGATCCTGGCAGTCGCGGCCGCTGCCTCCGTCAGTGCACTCCTTGCAGGGTGTGGCCCCGCTGCCACGCCTGCACTCCCCGCCGGGAGACTAAAGGTGGTCATGGGTAGGACACCTTCACCGACGGAACCGCTCAAGGCAGCGAGCATTACCATCACGCGCGTCGAAGTGCTCCGACAGCGGACGGCGCGGGGGTTGCCGGAAAACGCGGGGCTTTCCGACTCGTTGCAGACCACGGATCCGGTCGATCATTCGTGGATTGTGGTTCAGGAGGGCGAGCAGATCGTCAACCTGATGGAGATTCGCGCCGGCCGAGCCAACCTGCTCATCAACGCCGACCTTCCCGAAGGCCGCTACTCGCGTCTGCGATTGACGTGCGGGGAAGGCCGGGTCACCCTCCACCAGCTATCCCACGAAACGCCGGACAAGACCTTTATTCTCGACCCGAATCGCGAGAAAGCCAGAGAAGTCACTTTGGAGTGCGAATTCTTGGTCGCTTCGAGCCGTGAGACCGCACTGCTGCTCAATATCGATGTCAATCAGGTTTTTCAGCCGATCAGAGGCATGAACACGCAAGAAGACACCCCTCAGGGCTTCCGTTTCAGTCCCCGAACGGCCATGCAGTTGGTCAATTTGCTCTCGGCCGGGCCGGCCATGAGTACAACAGAATTGCTGGTGGGGGCGGTTCCGCAGGACCCAAGTTGACAACCAAAGTGGCGAGTTTCCGTCTCGCGGAATACTGCCAGCATTGACGCTGGCTGGGCGCCTTATTATAGGACTTACGGTGTTCGGAATCACGACATCGTCATTCAAGTGGCACCGCAACGCGCGATTGTGAATTCCGCCAAAAAAACTTGCTGTTTCGATGGTTTTCCTCTGGACGGCCCTGCCCGAGGGGATTAGACTGCCTGTGTTGGGGCGAGTCCCCGACAGAGTGAGAAGGGTATACGCAGGAGGCACTCCGATGCGGCTATTGCACGTCCTCGGAAGTCTGGCTTTGTCTATCTTCGTAGCGTCGTCGGCGCTGGCTGACATGTCGACCATTCTGACACCAGTTGGCGACCCCCAGTTTACCGAGAGCATCACACAAAGCGGATGGGCGCCGGTGAGCGCTTTGACTCAGTATGTGGGCATCCGTGTTGATTCCCCGGTCGGTGCTTACATCGAAGGTGTTGCAGGATTGTCTGCCACGGTCTCGGGAACCGAGGAGCACAACGGCAACGGGCGGCTGGTGGAGGCCTGGTGGACGAACGCATCCCCGCCTAGCTTCAGCGTGACGTACGAACTGGAATCACTCTTGGGACAAGCAGCCGCTCAGGATCCGAAGAGTTATGCCGGTTTGCGCGTTGAGACGGCGGTGGCCGACGTGAACGGTCGGATTGTCGCATCCCGATCCTGGGTATTCGCCGGGGGCGAAGACCCCGCCAACTTGCTTGGCAACGGTGGCGCTTGGCTGCCGATTCCGTTCCGCGGATGGTACCTGACGGACCTGACCCTTGGTGGGGCGAACTGGCATGGCGGTAGCCTGCCGCGTCCGGGGCCCAATCCGGTCCCCGCTCCCGGAGCTGCCCTTCTGGGATTGATCGGGCTGAGTCTGCTGGGCTGGACAAAACGCGAAGCCGCCTGAAGAGTCGGCGAACAGATATATAGACAGCTTGCGGGCGGGCCGTCCAACAGACCGGGCGGCCCGTTACGTGCGCGGGGTACAGATGGTTATCGCTACTTGCTGTGCTTCCTGATCCCCCGAACCCTCATTGGCGACCTGCCAGTGGGACTTCGCTCTGAGGATGCACGGCTAGTGGCTTTGGGGAGAGTGTCGGACAATAATTGTCCAAGGGAACGATAACGGAGAGAAATGAGGAGGCGGTCCTTCTCGGGGGAGAGAAAAATGGCCGGTGTGCCTGTCTGAATCCACCTCTCTCAGGCGAGACGGAAACGGGGCGTCCGACGGAAACGTGTTCGTGGCGCGTTCTTTCGACGGTCCCCCAGCGAATCGGCAGCCGTGGGACCGGATCTCAGCGAATGCAGTCGAGCCGCATAGCATCGATCGCGTGAACGCGAACACGCCGCATTCCTGATCCCGCGCAGCCCGCTGAGCTGAGTTCCGGGCCGACCCATCCTTATCTCTTGGGAACCAGCCACTGAGGGAGTGTTGCCGTGCTTAGACTGCCAATGCAACGCGTGTCTTACCTTCTCACTTTTCTGGCTCTGACGGTTTCATCGGCTGCCGGCCAGCCAAGGTTTCATGGTGTTGGCGACTTGCCGGGCGGAGCCTTCGAAAGCCATGCCTATGGCATTTCGGGTGACGGCTCGACGGTAGTGGGCATGAGTCTGTCGGCATCCGGCCCCGAGGCCTTCAGATGGACAGACGGTGATATCAGCGGCTTGGGCGATCTTCCGGACGGCAGTTTCGAGAGCAACGCGCTGGGAGCCTCTCATGATGGTGCGACCATCGTCGGTACCGGACGAGACGCCAGCGGACTGCGGGCAGTCGTCTGGGTCAACGATCTGCCGACAGCCTTAGGGGGTTTGCCTGGCGCGACAATCGGTGGAGCAGAGGATGTTTCAGGTGATGGGACCGTCGTTGTGGGGTGGAGCGATTCAACCATTGGCGAACAAGCTGTTCTGTGGAACAACGGCGTCGTCCTGTCGTTGGATGACTTGTCGACCACGACCTTTACCAGTCGGGCACAAGCGGTGTCGCCCGATGGCCAGTCAGTCGTCGGGTGGAGGTCACCGGGTCTTTTCAGCTTCGAGGCGTTCTTCTGGACGGGGGGCACGATGACGGGGCTTGGGTTCCTGCCAGACGGCTCCGATAGTCAGGCGTTCGGTATCTCGGCCGACGCGCAATACGTCTGCGGCTATAGCCTGAACAGCGGTCTTGAGGCAGCAGTCTGGCACAACGGTGTCGTACAGGGCCTCGGTTTCATGCCAGGCGGATCCTACAGCCAGGCGCTCGACGCGTCGGCTGATGGTTCCGTGGTTGTCGGCTCCGGCGATAACAGCCTGGGTTCAGAGGCGTTCATTTGGGATGCTCGGCAGGGCATCCGGCCGCTGCGCCAATTTCTGGTCGACAACTACGGCCTGAACCTTGACGGCTGGGTGCTTGAGGAAGCACATGCGATATCCGACGACGGCCGGACCGTTGTCGGCACGGGGACGAACCCGGCTGGCCAACGCGAGGGCTGGGTGGCCTATCTGCCGCCGGCCAGCCTCCAATCCAGCACACCTGCGACCGGCCAGAGCCTCTGGAGGTCTGCCAGGAACACCTTCCGGCTCAGGTTCGACTTTGACATCGATGCCCCGGCGAGCGAGAGCATTCTCATACAGGAAATGCTGGCCGGTGGGGCGTACGGCCCGAATCTCGCATCCGGTTTCACGTTCACCCTCGAGAATGACGCGAGCTTACGACCACGGATCCTGAAGATCCGGGAGAAAGCCACGACCCTGGCGCACCGCAAATGGTACGCCGTTCGCAGCACAGGAGGTTGGGCGAATGTCACACCTTTTACCGTCCAATATGTGGTGCAGGTCGGGGACGCCAATGCTGACGGGCGCGTTCTGAATACGGATTTCGGCGTCATCAACGCGGCGATTCCAGTGTTCAATGCTCCTGACGATGACAGACGGGATATCAACGGGGATGGACGGATTCTCAACACAGATTTTGGGGTGGCCAACAGCAAGATACCGTCCTTTCCTGTCGCTAAACCCAGTGGACACTAGGACTTGCGATCTGGAAAGGCCTCGGGAAGAGGACGCATATTGGGGGGCAAGGAATTCTGGAATAGTACTTGAACAAGCCCGAGCTTCCTGTATAATTTGATACTAGACGGGGCCATAGGGTAATCAGCCCCCGAAAGAGGAGAGAGGGATTCCGCTCGAAGCGCAATCCCAGGACTAAACGAATCGGCGAAACATCTGGAGAGCTCCTTGGGCCCGTTGCTACGTGCCGCAAGGAGTGTGTACTGTCAGTCGTTGGATGGCATAGAGGGAGAGAGACATGCGAAAGCCACTTCTCATCGGGATCAGTCTTGGCTGCCTGCTGGCAGCCCCGGCCTTGGGAGCGCTTGCCACGTTCGAGGGCCTCAATCCGGGTAGCATGGGCAACGAGGTGTCGGTGGACGCCGGAACCGACGCGCAGTTCAACATCACCCTTTCTGTCGAGACTCTGGCCGAGTTCAACTTGGCCGACTTGATCATCGGGTGGAATGAATTGCCGGACCTTTCATTCGAGTTTAGCCCGGCATGGACGGCGGCCATGTCGACACTCACGGGCCCCGTTTACGATAATGGCGTCTATGTCCGGGACGTTTACGTCGGCGGCAGCAGCACTGCCAGCGTCGGCACGAGCCTCTTGCTCGGCACCCTGACGGTCAAGACTGATGGCTTGGCGGTTGGCGATTACATCATCAGCATCGACGGCGCCAATGATGGAACCAGCGTGCTTGGCATGAACGCGGATACCGAAGAGCTCAATGGGTTCGGGACCATTCACATTCCTGAGCCATCGTGCCTTGGTCTGCTGCTGGCCGCAGGCTTCATCGCCTGCTTGCGCAGACGCTGATTCATCGGACAGCCCGAAACACATGAGCGGGGCCACCAGGGGCGACCTGCACTGAGCTTCGCATGACCGGACAGGCGATCCGGCCCCTCGTTTGAAACGCTTGCCACCACTGTGGGGAGCGAAAGCACTTGCAGTCTCGACCCGCGGTTTCTCCAACCGAGAGACCGCGGGTTTTCGTTGCCCCGATCATCAACGGGGTGATGTCAAGAAGAAACCAACGACCTGACGATAGTGAATAGGGGTAGATGAGCGATCAACGGCGTGGACAGGGTCGCCCAGCCCTCAGGCTCCGGCACGGACGGGCTCTGCACGCCCGGTCGGGAAAACCGAAGACCGTTCCCGGCGGAATCAGAGGAGAACGATATACATGACGCAGATCACTTTTGACCTCACCGGTTTCTTTGACGGCCTCACGCTGTTCCTGGAGAGCCTTTTTGGGGCCCTGGGCGGGCTGTTTGCCGAGTTGGCAACCTTCTTCAGCGGGATTGTCGTCAGTTACGTCTAGGTTCTGTTGACGGCAAGACCAGCCTCGAGCGACCTCTCAGGGATGGGCAGCCGCGCCGCGCCAAACCAAGCGGCGCCTCACGGAGGTCCCGCGCGACGTTGTTCGGGGGAAGCCAGGTCGTGAGTGAGGTCTGCGACCCGCGTGTCCTGGCAACCGTGTCCTCGGACCCGAGGCCGCTGACGGGCTCGGCAGGGATCACGCGCGGTCCCCAGGAAATCGGCCGGCGCTCCCGCCCGGCTCGTCGGTGGACAAAGGCGGACCGCGTCATCACATTTCCCCTCTTGCATTCCAGCCGCAATCAGAGTACTCCTAAGCGTACTGGAAAATGGCGTTGTCGGCGGGCCGTTGCGTTCAGTTCGCCGGCCGTCCGGGTGGCACGTTGCATTGCCAAGGTGAGGTGTGGTTTCATGAACATCTATGTCGGGAATCTCAGTTTCAAGACCACCGAAGATGGAGTACGTGAGTTGTTCGCCGCTTTCGGCCAAGTCGACCGGGTCAGCCTGATCAGCGACCGGCAGACCGGCCGACCTCGCGGTTTTGGTTTTGTGGAGATGGCCGACAACAGCGCCGGCCAGGCGGCCATCGAGGCGCTGAATGACAAGGAAGTCGACGGTCGCAAGCTGAAGGTCAACGAGGCGCAACCCAAGGCCGAGCGAGCCGGCCGCGGCGGTGGCGATTACGGGCGAGGACGTTGACCCCAGCGTTGCGTAGGGCAACGCTGGGAGAGGAATGGTGAATGCAGAATTGAGGGCCGCTTGGCTTTCAGGGAGTTAGGAGGCCGGCTCACCCCATGCCTCAACCACGCGGTTGGCCACTTGTTCAGCCGTTTCATCATCGGTCACATCAACCCATTTGATACCGGGCATCCGGCGCATCCAGGTTCGCTGATGCTTGGCCAAATGTCGCGAGTTGATCTTGATCCGCTCAACGGCGTCCGCCAATGACATCTCGCTTTTCAGATGAGCGATGATCTCCGCATATCCGACTGCTTGGGCAGCCTGATGTCCGATTCCGCGGGGCTCAGCCAGCAATGCCCTGACCTCATCCACCAAACCCGCCTCGATCATCCGATGGACCCGAGCATTGATACGGCGATTGGCCTCTTCCTTCGGGCGACGAAGGGCGACGATACGGCAGTCATACCGATTCGTCGGCCGATCCCACTGCTGCTGCAATTCGCTGATTGGCGTACCGGTGAGGTGATAGACCTCCAGAGCTCGCTCGATCCGACGCAGGTCATTGGCGTGGATTCGTTCGGCGGCTCTCGGATCCACTCGAGCCAATTCCGCGTGTAGAGCGGGAGTTCCGTCGCGGGCGGCCTGCTCTCGGAGCCCCCTTCTGAATTCGGGGTCAGCGCCCGGCCCCTCGAAGACGCCGGCCGTCAGCCCCCGCACGTAGAGCATTGTCCCGCCCACGGCCAGGACCGGCTTGCCCCTGGCCGCTATGTCGCGAACCGCCCGTTCGGCCTCCTCGACATAACGAGCCAGACTGTATGGCTCACTCGGCTCGACCACGTCGATCAAATGGTGGGGGACTTCGGCGCGGGCCTCCCGCGATGGCTTGGCCGTCCCGATGTCCATGCGTCGGTAGATTTTCATGGAATCCACCGAGATGATCTCGCCCCCCAAGCGCCGAGCCAACTCCAGGCCCACGCGGCCTTTGCCGCCAGCCGTGCAGCCGATCAGGCAGTTGACTCGCACTCCTGCTGTTGAGGGTTCATGACTCGTCATATGCTCCGTAAGACTAGCGAGGGACGCGGGTACTGTACAAGAAACGACGGAACGTGCTTCAGGTCTCGCCGTTCACGTGGCCAACGGTTGCTGTCACGAGGTGTGCTCGGTGATGGCTCTACTAGCCGGCGGGTGTTGTCGAAGGTTGTCCTGGGTTCGGGCGCAATAGTTATAACTCTATTTTTGACAGAGTGATATGATCGAAGGGTGTGCAGTCCAAGTCGACAAAAAAAGAGCGATTTCTCTCAGTTTTTTGCTTGATCCGAGGCAGCCGTTCCCTTAATATGAGCGGAGCAATTCGGGAGAGAGAGCCCATGAGACGGGCTCGCACTTCATCTGTTCACTCCGAACAAGAAGCAGCGGGCGGGGAAGAGAATTGGAGAAGGGATTAGGAGGAGTGTCCATGCGTCTCTCGATTATTGCAGTTGTGTTGAGTATCGCGGCGTTGGCCTTGTTCAGTGCACCCGCCCAGGCGCACGACGGGGACATAGAATTGACGTTCACCGATTGGGCGCCGCAAACGGGTGACCACTATGACGCGGATCCGTGGAAGGGCTGGTTCCAGGTGACGGCCACCAACGGGGGTACGGAGCCGTGGACTGATTTCCACTTCCAGATAACTGGCGTCGGAATCGAGAACGTGAGCTTCGTCGTGGATCCGCCTTATGAGCCGGTCTCGGTTCCCGCTCGGCCTTCGCTGACGTGGGTTGTGGACAACGTTGTTGTCGGCGCGACGCTGGACTTGTACTTCGCCCCGGATCCGGTTCTGCCTGGGCAGACCGCGCAGTTCACCGTTTACACAGACAACCCAGATCATGTCTCATTCTTCGGCGTGTGCATGTATCCGACGCCTGAGCCAGCTTCGTTACTGTTGCTGGGGCTCGGTGCTTTGCTTCTTCGGCGTCGCTGAGAGACGACCAAGAGACGAAGAGACAACTCCTTGACTAATGATTTCAGGTGCCCCGTGGCAGCACGGGGCACTTTTTTGCGCGCGGAAGGGACCGACAGAGATGCGGCTGTTTCTGAAAGGCGGCGGCTACGTCTCCTCTGGCTCGGGCTCATCCGTCTTCATTGATTTGAGCAATTCGATCAGCCTGGCAATCGTGGGCGTGAACATCTTGCGTTGACGGTGGATGATGCCGATCGGGCGGCGAAGCTTGCGAATCGCCAACGGCACGGCCACCAGCGAGCCGGCCTGGATCTCCTTTCTGACGGTCGGTTCGGGCAGAATGCTGACGCCCGACCCGATTTCAACGGCCTGCTTGATGGTCTCGATATTGTCGAACTCCATGACCATGTTGACCGTGACCTGGTTTTCTCGGAAATACCGATCGAGTTCGCGGCGAATGATCAGCTCACGGTCGAAGCCGATGAAGTTCTCGCCCCGAAGCTGGCTGATGGTCACCCGTTTCATGTTGGCCAGGCGGTGGCCGGGAGAACACACCAGAACCATGTTCTCCGTTCGCAGCGGAATGACCGTCAAGCCGCGAGCCGGCGCCGGGTAGGATACGATGCCGATATCCACGTCCTCATTGAGCACCGCCTCGTACACTCTGCTGGGGTGGAGGAACTCAAGGCGAACCTTGGCCTTGGGGTATTGCCGCATGAAGTCCTGCATCGCCTGGCTCATGTCGTGTAGGCCAACGGAGTAGATGGCTGCGACACGCACCTGCCCGGCCACCTCTTTGCGGAGCGACCGGACCTGCGATTCCACACCGTCGTAGCTGTCAAGGACCTGGCGGGCGCCTTCGTAGAACACCTCGCCCTCCGGCGTTAGAATGAAAGGCCGCTTGGTCCGATCGATCAGTTGGATGCCCAATTGCCGCTCGATCTGGTGGATGGCCTGGCTGGCTGCGGACTGGGAGATGTGGTTCAGCGCCGAACCGCGGGAGAAGCTTCGGCAGCGGACCACGTCGCAGAAGACTCGGAGGGTGTCCAGGTTCATGGTGCTGCCAGTTTATCATTAGTCTATCTAATGTCAAGTATTAGTCATGAACGGTTAACATAATAGTACGCTTTTGTTAGACTGCTGGTGTCCGTCCGATCGGTGTTGGGGGGCGGCGGCCTTTGCACACCAGGCCAAGAAACGGTTTGTGCTTGCGGACGGCGGTCGGGAAGTCTTCCGGCGGCCTGGTCCGCAGTGAATCTGCTGAGCTGCTGCGCAGCATAAGGAGAACAGGACGCATGTCCTACGCTCAGAACGTTCTGGAAATGGTCATCAAACGCAACGCCGGAGAACCGGAGTTCCACCAGGCGGTCAGAGAGGTCCTCGAGTCGCTCCAGCCGGTGTTCGATCGTCACCCCAAGTACGAGAAGAACAGGATCCTCGAGCGATTCTGCGAGCCCGAACGGGTGATCATGTTTCGCGTGCCCTGGCTGGATGACAAGGGCAACATTCAGGTCAACCGCGGCTACCGGATCGAGTTCAACAGTGCGATCGGTCCATACAAGGGCGGCCTGCGGTTTCACCCGACGGTTTATCTTGGCATCCTGAAGTTCCTGGCTTTCGAGCAGATTCTGAAGAACTCACTGACGACGCTTCCGATGGGCGGCGGCAAGGGCGGCTCGGACTTCGACCCGAAGGGCAAGTCGGACAACGAGGTCATGAAGTTCTGTCAGAGTTTCATGACCGAGCTCTGCAAGCACATCGGCCCGCACACGGACGTTCCGGCAGGAGACATCGGCGTGGGCGGCCGTGAGATCGGATACCTGTTCGGACAGTACAAACGCATCCGCAACGAGTTCACCGGCGTGCTGACCGGCAAGGCCCTGAACTGGGGCGGCTCGCTAATCCGGCCCGAGGCGACCGGCTATGGCGCCGTGTACTTCGCCGAGGAAATGCTTGGCACCCGGAACGACTCGATGCGCGGCAAGGTCTGCACCGTGTCCGGCTCGGGCAACGTCGCCCAGTACACGGTCGAGAAGGTCAACCAACTCGGCGGCAAGTGTGTGACATTGTCCGACTCGAACGGCACGATTTACGACCCGGCGGGAATCGACGCCGAGAAGCTCGCCTGGGTGATGGATCTGAAGAACTTCCGCCGCGGCCGAATCAAGGAGTACACCGACAAGTTCAAGGGGTCGGAGTACAAGGACGGTGTCCGTCCGTGGGGCATCAAGTGCGATTGCGCGTTCCCGTCGGCGACGCAGAACGAGATCAGCGGCGAAGATGCCAAGATGCTGGTCAAGAACGGCTGCAAGCTGGTCGCCGAAGGCGCGAACATGCCGACCGAGCCCGAGGGCATCGAGGTCTTCCTGGCCAACAAGATCATGTACGGCCCGGGCAAGGCGGCCAACGCCGGCGGCGTGGCCACCTCCGGTCTGGAGATGTCCCAGAACGCCCAGCACACCATCTGGACGCGTGAGGAAGTCGATCGCCGCCTGCACGACATCATGATCGCGATCCACAAGAATGTCTCCACGACCGCGGCCGAGTACGGCGAGCCGACCAACTACGTGATGGGCGCCAACATCGCCGGCTTCGTTAAGGTCGCTGACGCGATGATCGACCAGGGTCTGGTTTGATCGTCGTTTGATCCGCAGGTGTGCTCGACTGCAACCGGTCCTGCTCGCTCATCAGCGGGCAGGGCCGGTTCGTTGTTCGGAGACTCCGGATTCTGCTGAAACAGCCTATGCGTTCCTGCGGCGGGGCGGCCGGGTCTACCGGTCGCAGTTGCGATAGCAGACCACCTTCTGGATCAGGTTGTTGGCGTTGAGCTGGACCTGGCCTTTGCCACCCAGGTCGGCCGTGTCGATGACCCGGACGACGTGGGCCCAGTTCGCCGCCGACGGCACGATCTTCGACAGCTTGTTCGGGGCTTTTTCGAAGAACTCCTCGTTCAGGGAGTTGCCCTCGCGGCCGGGGAAGAGGGCGAGATACAGGATGTCCATCTCGACGAGTTCGTTGAAGAAATGGGTGCCCAGCGAGACATCGGGGACAAGGTCTTCGCGCATGGCGACGATCTCGCAAAGCACCGAGATGGTGTTGATTTCGGCGAATGACACCGGTACACCCAGCGACGGCGTCGTCGTGCCCCAACGGCCGGGGCCCAGGAGCATGATGCGTTCCGGGCGTCGCTCCTCGTCGGCGTGCATCAGCCGCCCGATCAGCCGGGCCACGGCGTAGCGTTCGGGGATCGGCAGGTGCCCGTAAACCGACGGCACGACGTAGACGAGGCGATCGATGGCGGCGGCCCGGCTCTGGCCGATCACTGCCCCGCGGGCCTCGACGATCACATTCTGCGGGGCGATCTCGGCCGGCATCTCCGCCGCCTCGTCCGCCCGGCCGCCGGCCACCTGGAGGGGGCGGCATTGGACCAGGTTGATCTTGTATTCGTCTTCTTCGAGGAAATTGGCCGTGAATTCGATGTCCACCGGGCAGGCGTAGGCTTTTTCCAGCGTGGCGACCATCTCGCGCATGTCGGACACGAAGGGAGTCTCCGACAGCAGATGGTCAAAAGTCAGAATCCACGGGAAGATGTCCTTGCGCCCCGTCTCGGCGGCCATGCGGTCCAACTCGCTGTCTCGCGAGGCGAAGACCCGCAGGGGGATGTCGCTGCTCTGCCGGATCACATCCACGAAATCGTTGGAGACGAGCTGGTTGGCGGCCAAGTCGAGGGCATCGACCTTGCGCTGCGTGTAGCGGCGCACCTCGTCGATTCCCGCCTCCGGCCGGCGCTGAGGAGCGTTGAGGGCGACCACGCGGGTGTAGTCGTCATCCGAGCGGTCCACGGCCCGCGTGCCCAGGCCGAAGACCAGCCTGAGCATCCCCGCCTTGGGATCGATGTCCTCATGCCACACGTAGGGGTTGTACGACAGTCCCACACCCGCCACTTCCGGAAAGAAGAAATTACCATAGAGCGAGCCGGACACCCGCTGCACCAGCAACGACATCTGCTCGTCTTTTTCGAGCAATCCGCGCTGGGCCCGATACTGCAGGGCTTTTTCGCTCATGGTGCTGGCGTAGATTGTCCGTACGGCGGACATGAAGTCGGCCAGCCGTTTGTCCCGAGAGCCCTGGTTGACGCAGAACAGGCTTTCGTACTTGCCGGCGAACGCGTTGCCGTAGGCATCCTCGAGCAGGCTGCTCGACCGCACGATGATCGGCGACTGCCCGAAGTAGTCGAGCATGTCGGCGAATTCCTTCTGTGTCTCCTCGGGGAAGTTGCCGGTGATGATGCGGCGGCGTGCCTCTTCGGAACCCTCAAGGAAGTTCTGCGGGTTCTTCTGCTTCTCGCGAAGCCACCAGACGCCGTTCTGGACGAGATAGGTGTAGAACACGTCCGAGCCGATGTAGAACGAGTCGTGTACTTCGAGGCGACGGCTCCACTTGGGGTCGCTCTGTTCCAGGATGGCCCGCGACAGGAGCATGCCGACCGATTTGCCGCCGATCAAGCCCGTTCCGACCATGCGCCGGCGGATCTCCAGGATCTTGGCCGGGTTCAGGTGCTTCTCCGCCAGGGGTAGGATCCGCTCGTCGCGCGAGATGAGCATGCGCATCAGGCGGTGGTGGAGCTGCCTCTTCTCCTCGAGGGAGCAAGCCTTCTGGAGCGACGGATCGACGAGTTCCTCGGCCTCGCGGAAGGCCCGAGCCCATACGCCCTGGCGGGCGAAGCCTTGTTCGACGCTGCCCCAGGGGCGCGAGGTAAGGATCTCGGCGATCGTCGAGCTGTCGTTCACCGGGCGGAAGCTTTCCTGCTGCGGTTCCCACGCGTGGAGCATGTACATCGTCGGCGAGTGCCGCTGCTGTACCTTGATCGGATGCAGGTAATAGCGGTCGCGGTGCCGATAGACGTCCGTGAGGATCTGGGTCGTGTTCGCAATGGTCGCCACGGCCTGCGGCGAATGATAGTTCTTCAGCAGCGGGAAGTAGGCGAGCCCTTCGACATCGTAGACATAGGGGCAGGTCAGCACAAAAAAGTTGCTGAGCATCCGATCGCTGCTCCAGTCCACTGCCAGGTCCGACAAGCAGTCGAAGACGTGCGCTCCCAGGCCGCGGGCGGATTTCACGACTTCATGGATGGAACTGATGAACTTCTCGAACCCGGCCTCGGGATGCAGTTCATGAACCTCCGCCGGGCAATCGGCGGGCACCAGCGGGGCGTGATCGGCGAAGCGGTAGTAGACCAGCCTTTTTCCCGCGGACACCGCGTTGCGGCAGAAGGGATCGAGGAAGACCCGATAGTCGTCCATCGTGTCGACGCGCCACACAAGATTGTCGCCGGGCAGCAAGCCCTTGAGGACCCGATCGAGGGCGGGCAGGCCCGTGCTCAGATTCGTGCTGATCATCCACTGCATCTCCGAACGCGGCCGCGGTCCGCAAGCACTGCCGACAAGCCGCACGAGCGTCTCAGCGGCCGGGCAGAATCGAGACGCGATCCATCGGCCTACGTCAGCTTTCTGTATTGCATCCTAGGCAGAATTCCGTTTTCTGGCGAGAGGCCCGACACCTGTCGGCAGGGGCATCAGAACCCGCCGGACTAGAATAAGCAAAAGCTCTGTTGTGTATAAGAAACATCAAATTGTGTAATCCTGCTTCCGCGTAGTATCATAGGCCTTTGCTCCGCAAACCGTTGAATGTCCCGCGATTTGAGGCCATTATACGGCCATCGCGAAGGGGAAGAAAGGCGAGCTCGGACAAGCGTGCGATGGCGCCGATTTGTCGTTGTCGGGCGGGGCTTCGTGGGGAGCTGCTATATCGATGTTTGTCATCCAGGAAGCCAGATGGCTGGCGCCCGCCGTCAGGTGGTTGGTGCTCCAGGCGCCGCGTGTGGCCGCACGTCACAGGCCCGGTCATTTCGTCATTGTCCGTGTCGCGGAGGGCGGCGAACGGATACCGCTGACGATCGCGGATTCTGACGCGGCCGCCGGTACTATTACGCTCGTCGTGCAGGCGATCGGGGCCTCGACGCAGCGGCTTGCAGCCCTGGAGAAGGGGCAGGCGATCCTCGATGTGGCAGGCCCACTGGGCAAGCCCACTGAAATCGAGAGATTCGGCCATGTTGTTCTGGTTGGCGGCGGCGTCGGCACGGCGGTGATCTACCCGCAGGCGGGGGCCCTCAAGGCGATGGGCAACAGGGTCTCGGCAGTCATCGGCGGTCGCAGCAAACCGTACGTGATTATGGAGCAGGAACTGAAAGCCATCTGCGACGCGGTGTATCCGTGCACCGACGACGGCAATTACGGCTATCACGGTTTTGTCACCGGACGGCTTGGTGAGCTGATCGGCGATGCGTCCGCCCCGGTCCATGCCGTCATCACCGCAGGGCCCGTTCCGATGATGCGGGCCGTTGCCGAAGTCACGCGTCCCCAAGGCATTCACACAATCGCTTCGCTCAACCCCATCATGGTGGACGGCACGGGCATGTGCGGCGGTTGCCGCGTCATGGTCGGCGGGAAGATTATGTTCGCCTGCGTGGACGGGCCTGATTTCGACTCTCATCAGTGCAACTTCGCCGATTTGGCCGGCCGGCTGACCGCGTATCGCAAGTCTA
>CAZTQK010000086.1:8917-17409 GCA_964615635.1 uncultured Planctomycetales bacterium | reverse complement strand
GAAGACCGCGGGCGAGAACGCGCTGGATATGATGATCTTGCCGATCTCGACGTTCAACACGGCCACCGTTGCGGTCACCCACAACGGCCAGACGTACTGCACCTGCTCCCACATGAGGGCATAATCGATTCGCCATTTCCACCCGCCGGCAGCCTGGACCATATCGATCAGACTGACGACGGACACCAGCCCCATGGCGGTCATCGAGATACCCAGCACCCATTGCATGTTGAGCCCGAGGGCAAAAGTCGCGACCACCGATCCCAACCACGAGACCGAAGACAACACCGAGTACACGCCCGCTCGAACCGGGCGGTCGACGGCGATCATGAACGCCGGCGTGAGCACCGCGATCCGCTCGACAAAAGGGTACGCACTGAGAATGCGAATGATCGGAGCCAGCTCCGGGTTATGGAAGGCACGGGCGATCGGTCCGGCCCCCACCAGCATGACGATCGAGATCAGGAACGCCAGACCGAAGGTCCCGAACACCGTCTGGGCCACCACGCCAGGTCGCCCAGAGAGTCCCGACTTCGGAATAAAGTAGAAAAGACTCGCCGCCAGGTCCACACCCACGATCCCCGCGATCGTGCTGAAGACCACCATGCCCTGCCGGTAGGTACCGAATTCGCCCTGATCGATGATTCGGACAAGCACGACCCCCAGCAGGATCGTGCTCACCTGCCTGACGGCTTGGCTGGCTGCGATGATCAGACCGCGGTTGCGAATACGCATGGCGGATGTCGCCTCGAATCCTGCATGTCTACGTCCTGGGCACGAACGGCGCCGGTTTCACCGCGGGCTCGGCAGACAATCATAACCAGATAGGAAACACTGCCTGGTCGACGATATGACCGGTTGTGAGAGTTCAGGCCGGTTGCGACGTTATGGCTTCTATCAACTCTCGGAAATCTCTTCTCACTCGATTGTTGTTCTCTTCGGACACACGACGTTGCTTGCGATGAACACAGTCTAGGTTTCTCTTGAGAGCCTCGTACAGTCCTATCAGCCGCTCAGGCGTCGTTTCCGATTCGGGAAGACCGTACTCCGCAAGATCATACTGATGCATGAAATCGAGGGACTTGAAATGGTATGCGATTGCTATCAGTGGAGTCGCAGTTGACAGCGCAAAGATGATGGAGTGTGTCTTGTGTCCAACGAACATTCTGCACTTAGCCAACTCGCGAAGATGCTCAACAGTACTCAGGCCGGATTCGACAATCTCACACGCTGTCGCACATCCGGACTCAGAGATGATGTCCAGAAAGTGTTTCTTCTCGTAGCGATCGTCCAGGTGCATCGGAAAGAACTTGATCCTGAGTCCGTCTGCCGTACTGCGTTTGACGAGGGCCGCCAGGGACCGAACATACTGATCGTACGCCACTTCCCTTCCGCTGCGACCTGTGTAAACTGAGATACCTAGCGTCATCTCTCGTGATGAGGGAGGAATACATGCTTGCCCTTCCGCAGCACCCTTCAATCCGAATACCGAATCACACGTCATGCGCAGTTTGCCCTTGTCCTCCAGGAACTGATGCACATGCTTCACCGATTCTGAATCGCGAACATATACCCGCTCCGAGTGGTTGATGATCGCTCCGATCAGACGTCTGTTGATCTCCCTCTTGAAGGTGAAACCCCCTATGGTCTGTGACCAGAGATACAGCGGCCGTGACGCCAGGACGACGCTGGCCATGCCATAGGTCTGTGAACCCACGACATCAGGTTGGAGCAACGTAGTCAGACGATGCCCTCCCGTGGTAATAACGGCGTCCGCTTCATTAATCGCCTTCCAGAGGACCGGGTTACACAGATAACAGAGGCCCGTCGCCAGCCTGCGATAGGCGCCATTGACAACCGCCGATCGGAGAACGGAGTAGCCAATCGTTCTGTAGAATCTAGCCTTTAGCTTGCTGAGTGCTCTCAGGCAGTAGTACCTGATCGACCGAAAAGGCACATGCGCCGTCGCTTCGCCATAAGTCATCCAGGCAAACGGTACGAACTTGATCGTGTGGCCTTCAAAGACACGGTAATCATCCCACCGACTCGGATCATTGGTTGATACGATGATCTCGTCTACCCCATTCTCGATCAGTCCTTCGAGCATGAAGTGCAGAACCGCTCTGTCCCCTTTGTTACCTGCTACTTGAGGCAGAAGAACAACTCTCATGCTGAACATCCATTGGCGTCAAGTGTGTACGCTTGGGAGTGTCTCGGACTCTGCGAGGCACTTGACGGCAACCTGACATCGCAGGGTCGTTTCGGCTCACGCCGGCCGTGGTTGAGGTGAAGCCAGTCGAGGAATCTCGTCTGCGGCTTCTTGCACCTGGACTCCACGCAGGTCGAAGGTGAAGAGCGCCTAAGCGGACAGGCTACCTCGTCTCATCTGGCCAACATGCGCATACCGTCACGGCACGATTGTGTACGTGCGCATGGGGTCTTTGCGGGCAGGGGGCGGCGCCCCCCGAGCGGGGTAGCCCAGAATGAGAGCAACCACTATCTCGTAGTACTGGGGAATACCCAGGATGCATCGCAGTTGTCGGTCCTGCTCGTTGGTAGCGTGCATCCAGTTCAGAATAGTCCCCTCAATGCCGTAAGCATGCGCCAGAAGCAGCATGTTCTGAAGGCCCAGTGCCACATCAACGTATGGCAGGTGTCGATCGCGGGGGGTGTATGGGCGCCTGTCGCCGCTGACGGCCACGAAACAGGGGGTCGTTCCCAAGCATGTGGCACCGGCGCACTGATTCAGACAGCGGCGCACCGTTTTCGCTTCCTGGGTAATGAACAGCCTGATGGGCTGCCGGTTGCAGCTCGACGGAGCCCAGTTCGCCACGTCGGCGAATGCTCGGAGGGTCTCCTCGGCGATCGGCTCGTCGGAGAAGTGCCGCACACTTCTCCGCGTCTTGATGATCTGAAGAAGGGTCTCTCGCGTTACTTCGTCGTCTCGCAGAGACGCATGCTTGGGGAATCGCTGTTGGCCACCCCCTTGAAACTCCTCATACTGACTGATGACTTCTGTCGCCCACCCATAGCTAGCATCGCTCGAAACCTCCGAATGCTCGATGAGTCTGTGAAGCTCCTTGGCGGCTGCATAGGGGGATTTGCCGCGACCGCGCTCGCATTCATCCACCTGCAGTCCCTTGTCGACCATGTGGGCGGCCGTTCTCAAACCGCACAAAATCACGTCGGGGTCAGAGCGGTATTCCCAGGCATCGCGCAGCATGCGTCGGCAAAGCATCCACTCGTCGCAGACGACTCGTGGTATCTCCCGCCATCCCCGCCCAATAAGGAACACCCAGCGTCTGCCGCGATTGCCGAGAAGTGCTTTGATCATGTCCTTCATGCGACGACCACCCGTTTCACGTGCTGCTGCTTCCTTTTCCTTCATTGACGTCCTTCCTCTTCACTACATGCCGTCACTCTGCTTTGAGTAGCGCGGTATTCCCGCTTTTCTCACGTGCAAGCATTCGGTCGCCGCCCTTATTGTAGATGAAGCCTTGGATCCACTGTGACTGGTGACTTCGCCGGGTATTCCCGCGATCATCGCACGAGCCGGCACGCTCCCAGTGACGGCACACCCGATCCCGATGGCCACATCAGTGCCGAAGGTGACTCATCCGAGAATCCTACAGTCGTGTCGGTTGTGAAACCCTCAGCTGCTTGGTGGGCGGATATCTCCTCACCGCATCCCGACGGGCCAAAGTGCGTCGCACCTGGCTCACCATGCGGCGCACAATCGGCACCTGCCGAACAACCCGGCGCACAAGACCCGCCCGTTGCTCAGACACGTGGTCGGTTTCCAATATCGGTGAGTCAATCTCCGGGACGAAACCAAGCTCAATCTTCTTGTCTCGTTCTTCTAACCCTTCGACGAAAACCCGGAAGCTGGCAAGCCACAGCCACAACGCATAGGCGTCACAACCGGCGTACGCCAATGAAGCTGCGCCGTCTCGCACGCGCTCACTCAATGTGCGAACCCTCCCGCCATCAAAGATGCCCGTGGCCGCGAACCACGCCTCGTCAACGAGGTGTGCCAGACGAGGATAGGCATACTCTCGAGTCCACTCCGCATAGCAGTGAAACCGCCTGCTGAGCCCCGCAACCGCCCCTTCAGTGCGCCCTCGAGGGGCCCGGTTCGTCCGGGCCCACGGCAGTCGAGGCAGACGGGGGTGAAGCATCTCGAGCAGCTCACCGTAGATGGCATCCGTTCTCAGCGATGGATGAAGCGACCACATGTATCCGTACACCTGAGGATCCGTAAAGAGCTGATACAAGGGCACATGGTGTGATATGGCCGCCATGACACTGCCGAAGAGATTCCGCATGTAAAAGCCCTGCATCTCATGCTCGCACAGGACGTAGCGAGGTTGCCCGGGCGTCCGAGCGTGCAGAGCGGCAAGGTCTGCTCTGATCCGGTCCACGGCGACCGAAGCGACGTTGGGCTTCATCAGGCCCAGCGGATTGGTCACTGACAAAGGTCGCAGTTCCAGTACATGCTGGCGGCTGAACTCCGCTCGGCCGACGGAATCCCCGTAGCTCCCGGCCAACACCAGGGCATCACTTGCAACCTCCTTGAACCACCCCATGGCATGAAGGTGATCCGGAGTCGCGAGACAGCCGAGCGAGCGCGCCATGAGATCGATGTTGCCCACCAGGTCATCAGGGCGCAGGTCGATGTGCTGCCATTTGATGCCAAGGGCCTCCGCGACGGCTCGTGCGTAAACGACGTCCCGCGAATCGGACGTACCCCACGTTACCGCCACGCACTCGCTCTCAATGAGGCCCTCGGACCGTAGTTGCCCCACCACCCCGGCCACGATCCGACTGTCCAAACCGCCGGAAAGCAGAATAAAGACCTGCCGTCGACCGGCGCATACGGTTATTGCCTCCGCACGCAGTCGTTCCAGCAGAGTCGCCGCAGCCTCTCGCTCATCGACCCAGAGCGTGCCGTGGGCCGGAACGGGGGACAGCACCGGTTTTCCGGAACCATTGATCTCCGACAACCACGGCTGCCTGGTGATCTCGCGAATGAGCGTTCGATCCCCCGTGGTGTACCCCAGCGAAAGCACACCCAGCAACCCGGCAGGGTCCCATGTCAACGCTTTCGGGGCTGCCGCTACCGCCTCGCCGAACTGCGAGCACCAATGACCATCACCTACCGTGAATTGCGGTGTCTGGAACAGATGCGTGCCGCTTTCCATCGAACCATTATGCATGAGATTCGCCTTGCTGCCTTGCGCGTCGCTCAAGAATCCTTTGCTGCTATAGAGTTCTCGAAAAACCTACCCTCCGACCGATCAACGTGTTGTGACGATCGCATGATGCATATTCGCGGTCTCGAGTCCAAATGCGGCATTCTCAGCCCTATCTCGCCATGACCTCCAGAGTCTGGCCTAATCCTCGACCAAAACAACTATTGACATCCACACATCTTCGTCGGCCCACCTCATCGACACTCCCGCATCAGCGCGGCGTAGTTCGACCAAGAGTCGGGGTTGACCGAGCGTTCTCCATTTTCCATTTCGAGAATCGTGGTGATCACCTCTCGGTGCGCGGGGCATCGCAGGACGTTGCACAGGGTTGCCAGATCCTTGCTGCGAACGCCGGACCTCACAAACCTCGCGGCCAGGTTTCCCAGGGCCGCTGCCAGAAGATGCGGAGCCTTTCGTTTCACCGCAGTCTTCAGAAATCCGACCGTATTGCCGGCCAGCACGCCGGTGGTCCCCTTCAGCAGCATCACATACGCATCGCGCCTGTCGCGACAGAAACATCGCCAGTAATCCCCGAGCAGCTCGGCATCGGCCACGCAATCGCACAATTGCCTGAATCGCTGAGTCAGCGCCTCCTGCTCGGCTGCACCTGTCAACGCAACTCGGACATCATCGAGCCCGCCCGTCTGGCGGGTCCCGTAAACCTCCAGGCCGTGCACGCCTCGCCGACTGAACACGAGCCTGACCAGCAAACCTGTATACCAGCACCTGGGCATCTCCGAGGCCCACGGGAAGGCGAAGTTGCCCAGGCTGTAGAGAATCGGCTTGCTTTGGTACACCTCCATCCCCTGGATGGTGTGCGGGTGATGGCCGATGACCGCATCCGCCCCGCAATCGACGAGGTGGCGATACCAGCTCTGAACGCGAGGACTCGGAATCGGATACAATTCGTTGCCGCCGTGAACGCCGGCCACGACAATATGGGCCTGGGCCGCAGCCTTTCGGACGGCGTCTGCGGCGCCGGGCAAGTCCAGTTTTCCAGCGCCGGGCGTGTCAGGGCCCGCACAGGAGAACTCTTCTTCCGCCAATGCGACAACCGCCACTTTGATTCCTCGGACATCGAGGATGAGCGCCGAGCAGGCCTCTTCCAGGTTTCGCCCCACGCCAACGGTGCGGATCCCGGCCTCCTCGCACATCTGGCGAGTCGCAAACATCGAATCCGCGCCGTAGTCGAGTATGTGATTGTTGGCCAGTGTCGCGACATTACAGCCCAACGCCTGCAAATGCCCAATGGTCTCCGGAGCACCAACAAGGTTTGGACCGCATTTGACGATAGGCGGCCCCTTCGCTGCCAGGGCGCATTCGAGGTTGACCATCAGCAGGTCACGGCCCCGACAGACAGAGAGCAGGTCGGCATCAAATATGCTTGCAGGGGAATTGGCGCTCAGACCACCACCGGCCCCCGACCGCAGACAAAAGTCTCCTACCGCAACCAGTTCGGCGGTTTCTTCTCCCGCCGGCGACACCTCGATGCTTGCGATGGGGTCCATGTCCTACGTGGATCTCTCGAGCTGCGCCACACATGCTCGGCTCGCTGCAAGGCACCCCGCCACCCGCTCCGCCGCGTGGCCGTCCCATTTTTCGGGGACCATGGTTTTGGCCGGGGGGGCCTTGCGGCATTCTTTGTATGCGGCGATGACCTTGGCCGGGTCGTTGCCGACCAGGCGGTTGGTGCCGTTGGTGATCGTTGCGGGGCGCTCGGTGTTGTCACGCAACGTCAGGCACCAGACGCCCAGGATGGTCGTTTCTTCCTGGATTCCGCCGGAATCGGTCAGCACCACGGCCGCACGGCCCATCAGCTTGAGGAAATCCAGGTACCCCACCGGCTCGACGATCCGAAGCTGCTTCATGGCCGTGAACCGCTGGGCCAGCCCGAGTTTCTGAAGATTGTTTCGCGTCCGCGGGTGCATCGGGAAGACCGTCGGAAGGTCCTGCTGGGCTACGTCGAGAAACTCGGCGATCCGGCCCAGCGAGCCCGCCTCATCCACGTTGCTCGGCCGGTGCAGCGTGACCACATTGTAGCGGCCGGGCTCCAGCCCCCAATCGCTCAAAATGCTCGACCGCTCGGCCTTCTCCAGGTTGCTCCTGAGCGTGTCGATCATCACGTTCCCGACGAAGTGCACCTTGTCGCCGTCGACACCTTCGCGGCGCAGGTTCTCGATTCCGCTCCGCTCGCTGACAAACAGCAGGTCCGAAATCGCATCGGTCAGCAGCCGGTTGATCTCCTCGGGCATCGTGCGGTCAAAGCTCCGCAGGCCGGCTTCGACGTGGGCGACCCGCACGCCCAGCTTCTTGGCCACCAGGGCACAGGCAATCGTGCTGTTGACATCCCCGACGACCACCACCCAGTCCGGCCGTTGCTCGATGACCACCGGCTCGAACCGCTTCATGATCTCGGCCGTCTGGGTGGCGTGGCTGCCCGACCCGACCTCCAGGTTGATGTCCGGCTCGGGGATCTCCAACTCGCGGAAGAACAGGTCCGACATCTTCTCGTCGTAATGCTGGCCGGTGTGGACGATCATGGCCTCGATGCCAGGGTGCTGCCGGTAGGCCCGCATCAGTGGGGCGATCTTCATGAAATTAGGCCGAGCGCCGCAGATGTTGATGATCTTCAAAGAGGTCTCCCAGATGGGCACAAGAGGGGGTCAGGCACCTTTTTGCGGGCTGTTTCGCGTAGCCCAGTCTCGGCCCACCTTGTTGAGCTTGCCCATGTCATTCGGCGAGCCGCATCAGGCAAAAAGGAGCCAGACCCCGGCACGCCATTGCCCTTTTCGGATGAGAGGGGGTCAGGCACCTTTTTGCGGGCTGTTTCGCGTAGCCCAGTCTCGGCCCACCTTGTTGAGCTTGCCCATGTCATTCGGCGAACCGCATCAGGCAAAAAGGAGCCAGACCCCCCGCGCACACTCCGTCCCTGTCAGCCGTCATGACTTCAGGCTGAAGTTAAGCAAAACTGTAACCAACCGCCCCCTCGGAGCGGGCATACGCCTAATACTATCGGTCTCTGAAGGACCGGACAACAGCCGCTCTCGTGCGCCTATCTCATTTGTTTTCCATGACTAGCGGCACCGGGACTGAATTGGCCGCCCCTCCTTCTCGGATGGTAATACGTCATGGAGGGTGGGGGCGTTCGGAGGCGGGTTGGGCTGTTGGGCTGTTAGGCTATTAGTCTGTTAGGCTATTAGTCTGTTAGGCTATTAGTCTGTTAGGCTATTAGTCTGTTAG
>CAZTQK010000086.1:0-8817 GCA_964615635.1 uncultured Planctomycetales bacterium | reverse complement strand
GCTGTTAGGGCCTGGGTGCTTTAGAGCTGGCCCGCCAGGTAGGCTGGGGCGTCGATGGGCTCGATGACGTCGTAATCGACTTCCACGCCGACACACTGGCCGAGAATGGTCACGTTCATGCAGACCCGGAACCGGCTGCTGTAGCGGACGACGATCCCCTCAAGACCGACCAGTGGTCCGGCGATAATCCGTCCCCACTGACCCTCCAGAATCCGAGGAATGACCGCGAAATCGCCGCGCTCCTCCAAAAGCCGATGGACTTGCCTCAGTTCGGCCAGCAGTTGGTCCTGGTTGACCACGTCCAGCACGTTGGCGACGCGGTTGGTCCGCAAGGCGAGATACCGCTGGTCCTCCGTGCCGTTGAAGAAGACATAACCGGGGAAGACCGGGACGAGACTGCGCGAAATCCGGTTCGTGCGGCTGCTGCGAGTGACATGCTGGGCAAGCGGGAGGTAGTTGTAGACGCCAAAACGACTGAGCTCCTCGGCCAGGATCTTCTCATTGCGGGCCCGGGTGTGAGCGACGTACCACCGGCCCGGCAGGTCGGCAGGGATGACGAGCGCGCCGCTCCCTCCTCCTGCCCCACTGAGCACGGATTCGTCAGAGTGAGTGTCAGTCATAATCCGTGAGAATAGTCGCGATGGTGAGGGCCTGCAATGTGATGGTCGGCGGGTCTACTGCAGATCCGGGTCGAGGGCGGCAATCCTCGCTGCATCCCGGACACCAAAGAGCCTGAGCCAGTAAGCGTACTGCGCGTCGTGGTCCGGCCCACCGGCAGCCAGCGTGCGTCTGGCGAGAGGCACACCCGCAGCGTGCCCGTCCATGAACACTGCGTTGTTGAAGCGGTTCAGGTGCATGTTTCTGGCCGCACGCCGCGGGCCCGGAGCGTCGGAGATGTTCACGCTTTTCTTGCCTTGCGGGACATGAAGCCCCCGCCAAACGTCCATGATTCCCATCCACTCGGCGGTCGCCGGGCTGGTGCGATAGTTCTGGCGGGCCACCGCAAGCGAGTTCGCCCCGACTGACGCGGTGTTACGGTCCTCGCGCTCGGCGTCCAGCAGATAGATCACGTCGCCCGGACTGCGGTAGACACTGAGCCGGCAGCGAGCCACAGTTGATGGCCGGAAATGACACATCTGCGGCCACTCGCCCGTCGGGTTCGGTGTGCCATTATCACCTCCCACTCGCGGGCCGTCGGGATCCATGGCATTCACCACGTAATCCATGAACGGCTCGTCGAGCGTCAACACCCTCTCGGGGCAGTGAAGAATCTCGATCTCGCTGACCTTGAGCTTGTTGACCGTGTATCCGCTGGGGATTCTCTTTATCACGCCGATCGACCTGGCGGCGACTACGGCCCAGTTGGTGGGCTCGAAATCGTTGCACGCCCGCGGGATGATATCCGCGTTCTGGACGGCATACTGCTGCACGGCCATGCCGACCTGCCTGAGGTTGTTCAAACACGCAACGCTGCGGGCCTGCGCCCGGGCCCGACTCAGCGACGGCAGCAGAATCGCCACCAGCAAGGCGATGATCGCGACAACGACAAGAACCTCAATCAGGGTGAACGCACACGCCCGCCGCGTCCTTCTACAGACTCGTCGCATCCGATACTCCCTTCGCCATGGGACCCGTCAGCCACGTCAATGAAACCCGGAGGCAAGCATCAGACACACGGGCCTCCAATGTGATGGACAGACTACCTGCCGCAGATCCTGATCGATTACCGCGATTCTCGCTGCGTCCCTGACGCCGAAGAGTCTGAGCCAGCAGGCCTATTCTGCGAAGCGCTCAACTCGGCCTGTCGAGTTGCAGGCAGGTCTTGCCGGCAAGCGACCTCCCCCATTTCGGGCCAAGTACGCAGTTCATCAGGCCGGACGCAATCAAGGGCGGTCCGTCCTGGTCAGCGCGGTGGCCACTGCAGTTGGAGTCAGGCCAAACCTCCTGAGCCAGAGTGCGTAATTCTCCAGGTCGTTGCCGGTGCCTGGCTGCAGCCCAGCCGCGTGACCGTCGTAGAAAACCGCATTGGTGAAGCGGTTCAGGTGAAGTCTATGCGCTACGCGCCGATGGACGAGATTACTCTCTCTGCCGGCTTCGGTTTTCGCCTGTGGAAGATGAGCGCCGAACCAGGCATCCATGGAATCGATGCCGCCGCCGTGGCCCTGGAGATAGGTAATAGCCGCGGACCTGTTACCGCTCTGAATATCCGGCCAGACGTGCTCCCAGTTGCTCCTGGACTTGTGCGGGTTGGCATAGCCGCCTGCCCCTGGAGTCAGTACCAGTTTGGGTTCGGTCTCGGCACAGGCAATGTAGACAATGTCCGCCGGCCGCTTGTACGATTCCAGCCGGGTGCTGGCCAGGACGTTGCCGGGCCATCCGTTCTGGCCGCCCTCGTTTGGGTCAAAGGCATTTGCCACATAACCCAGCCAGGGCGATGAACCGCTCGCGGTGCGTTCCGGATCCTGATAGATCTCCATCTGGTGGACGGGGACCTGGTTGACAAACGCATTTGTTCCCATGCGTTTGATCAAGCCCATCTCGCGGGCCACCGCCATCACCCAGTGCTCTGCACTATCGGGCTCACCTCCACGGGGCAGGAAACCTTGATGGCGGATTGCATACTGGTGCATCGCCAAGCCGATCTGTTTCAGGTTGTTCAGACACGAAGCGTTGCGCGCCTGCGCCCTGGCTCGCGAGAGCGATGGCAGCAGAATTGCGATCAACAGAGCGATGATGGCGACGACAACCAAGACCTCAATCAGCGTGAACGCCCTGGAACTGTGCCTGTTTCGCGATCGATCGGACATGTTGTGCACCTCCTGCTCACAACCACCCAAGAAAATGAGCCTACGGCCCGGCGGTTTGCCGGGCAGCAACGACAGAATCCAGAGACGTCAAACGAGCAAGCCAAGTCTCTGCGTCGCCGCAACCGTGATCCGGGCGTCGCCCCAGAATCACGGCTCGTCCCACACGCCGCCAGTTGCTCGCGCTCAACCTGGCCAAAGCCAGTAAGCCAAGTTGGCCGGCACAGGCCGAAACCCCTTCTTCGCCCCTAACCGAATACTCGACGAAAACAGACCACCGGTCAGTGATCTGGCAAGCCCATCGCAGCCGTCACTGCAGTCTGGTTCAGGCCAAACCTCCTGAGCCAGAGTGCGTAATTCTCCAGGTCGTTGCCGGTGCCTGGTTGCAGCCCAGCCGCATGACCGTCGTAGAAAACCGAATTGGTGAAGCGATTCAGGTGGAGCCTCAGTGCGACGCGGCGGTAGATGAGATCACTGTTTTTGCCCACTTCGGTCTTTGCCTGTGGAAGATGGGCACCAAACCACGCATCCATGGAATCGATGCCGCCGCCGTGGTTCTTGAGCCACTCGACGGGGCCATTAACCTGACCAGCTTGAATCTGCGGCCAAACCTGCTCCCAATTATACCTGGAGCCGGCAGGATTCGCATTTGTTGACGGCGGTCCTCCCTTTAGTTTTGTTTCGGTCTCGGCGCACGCGATGTAAACAACGTCCGCCGGTCGCTTGTACGTCTCCAGCCTCGTGTTCGCCAGAATGTCCTTCCATCCCCCTTGGCCGCCGTTGTTCGGATCGAAAGCATTTGCCACATAGCCCAGCCAGGGCGTCGAACCACTCGCGGTACGCTCCGGATCCTGATAGATCTCCATCTGGTTAACAGGCACTTGGTTGACAAACGCATTGGTTCCCACGCGTTTGATCAGGCCCATCTCGCGTCCGACTGCCAGTACCCAGTGCTCTGCTGTGCCGGCATCACCACCTCGCGGCAAGTAACCATTGTGCCTCGTCGCGTACTGGAACATCGCCAAGCCGATCTGCTTCAGGTTGTTCAGGTCCGCAGCGTTGCGCGCCTGCGCCCTGGCTCGCGAGAGCGACGGCAGCAGAATTGCGATCAGCAGCGCGATGATCGCCACCACGACGAGCACTTCGATCAGGGTGAAACCCCGACCACTCTCTCGTTTCTGAAGCCGGGCTACCATGATAAACAGCCTCCTATCATTACCAGCGACGCTCAGCCACCAAATCCTATCGGGCTTCTTCAGCTCGGAGCGAACCACAAACCCGCATTTTGCGCTGCTGATCGTGCTCGCCGATTCCGTGGCCGCAAGGACTCCGTTTCGGCGGCCGTCAACAGGACTTACATCTATCTCTCGCCTTCGGTCAGGCTCGCCGAGCCGAGATTACGGCTCGCCGATGCCCCCTCCCAAACCCGCAAACCCTTGGTGATCCGCCCACTTATGGGTCTGCGGAGTTGCTCCTTCATCTAAAGCATACACGAGCCTAAAAGAGAATTCAAGCACAAAGTAGCACTCAATATCAGATAAAGACGTCTTGGGGGACCGAATGTTACATCGATTCGCGTCGGCCCCACGTCTCGGCCCACATCATGGCCGGGCCCGATCCGCCTCTCCGCCGCCTCGCCAACATGGCGCGGAATCAACGCTGCACTGCGTCAAAGCCGACACCGACGGCCTCAGGTTGGACGCGAGGTCTGCCAGGTCAGACGGCCTGCCTCTGGTTCGAGACCCTTCGCTTCAGCTCCCCCTGTAGGTCCCTATCGGGCAAATCATGGGGTTTCAGAAGTCAATTCAGAGGGGAGGTTTACCCCATCCAGGCGGACGCCACGGTGGCCTCTGCCAAGACCCAGGGTGGCCCAGCCTGATCATCGCGACCCGCCCCTCGCTGGCGCGAGGATGAGCCACCCGCCCAGAGAAACCCGCGCTTTGCGTTCCGGATGCTAACTTCTTACTAACATAGCAGCGCGTGGCTTGATTCGGGCCTGAATCGACCGTAGGTTATGGCCATTTGAGCGATCAGCCAACCAACGGGATAGACCGCGTCGGGATCGGGACCGACCTCCATCGGCTGGAGGCTGGCCGTCGGCTGGTGCTGGGCCACGTGCCCATCGAGTTCGATCGTGGGCCGGCCGGGCACAGCGACGGCGATGCCCTGCTGCACGCCATCATCGACGCCCTGCTCGGGGCGGCCGGCCTGCCGGACATCGGCGAGCTGTTCCCCGACACTGACCCGGCCTACAGGGGGATTGACAGTACCCGACTCCTGGAGCGAGCTCTGGCCCTGGTGGCCGATCGCGGGTTCGTGCCGGTGAACGTGGACGCGATTGTCCACGCCGAACGGCCTAGACTGGGGCCGCACAAGAAAGCCATCCAGGAAGAGGTCGCCCGACTGCTGGGCCTGGCGACCGAGGCGGTGAGCATCAAAGCCAAGACCAATGAAGGAGTGGATGCCGTCGGCCGGGGGGAGGCCATTGCCTGCACGGTGGTGGTTGGACTTAGGAGAAGGTAGGAGCGGTCTCTGACCGCGATCTTGACGAGCCGGCGGCTTTATCCCGCCGGTTTTTCCGCGTTCCTTGAAGACCGAGGGGATAAACCCCTCGGCTCGTCAAGAAAAGCGGGGGGCGAGCCGCCGCGGTAACGAACGATCGGTATTCGAGAGCACACCTGCTATGCCATTGAGAGTCTTTAACACACTGACGCAGAACAACGAGCCGTTTGAGACCATTGAGCCCGGCAAGGTCGGGATGTACGTCTGCGGGCCGACGGTCTACAAGCCCAGCCACATCGGCCACGCCGTCGGACCGATCATCTTTGATACGGTCAAGCGGTACCTGCAATTCAAGGGCTACAAGGTCACCTGGGTCGTCAACATCACGGATGTCGACGACAAGCTCATCGATGAAGCCAAGGCGCAGGGATGCGGCGTCATGGAACTCGCCGAGCGCGTGACCGCCAGCTACCTCGATGCCCTGCGTCAGCTCAACGTGACCGGCATTGACCACATGCCCAAGGCCAGCGAGACCATTCCTGACATCATCGCCATGTGCCGGCGGCTCATCGACAAGGGAGCCGCTTACGTGTCGGGCGGCGACGTCTACTTCGACGTCTCCAAGGATGCCGACTATGGCAAGCTGACGCGCCGGCGTCTCGAAGATCAGCAGGCCGGCGGGCGTGAACTGGCCAGCGGCGAAAAACGCAATCCGGGCGACTTCGCCTTGTGGAAAGCCACCAAGCCCGGTGAACCGCCGGAGGTGCAGTTCGATTCGCCGTGGGGCAAGGGCCGGCCCGGCTGGCACATCGAGTGCTCGGCCATGAGCGCCAAGATCCTCGGCGAATCGTTCGACATTCACGGGGGCGGCATGGACCTGATGTTCCCTCACCATGAGAACGAGATCGCCCAGTCGGAGACCTGCTTTGACAAGCCGTTCGTCCGCTACTGGATGCACAACGGCCTGACGCGGTTTAACACCAAGAAGATCAGCAAATCGGACCCGGAAATGCGCCGGCTGATGGATCAATTGATCCTCACCAATCTCCTGTCGAACCACTCGGGCGAGATGCTGCGGTTCTTCGTGCTCAGCACCCACTACCGCCGCCCGATCGAGTTCTCCGACGAGGAGCTGGCCGCCAAGAAGAAAGGGCTCGACACGTTCTATCGACTGTTCGAGCGGATCCAGCGGGTCACCGGCACCGATCCCTACGCCGGCGGCCCCGGCCTCGACCCGGCCGCATCAAACGGAAAGAGCGAATCGGCCAACGCGTTCGCAAAGGAGTGCCTGGAGCATCGGGATCGCTTCATCGAGGCCATGGACGACGACTTCAACACCGGCGGCGCGACGGGCGTCATGTTCGACTTGGCGACCACCATCAACCGGTTCATCGACGCGGAGAAACTGGAATCAGGAGGCGACGCCGGTGCCAAGCAGACGGCGATGCAGGCCGTGCAGACGCTACGGGCCCTTGGCGCAATCCTGGGCTTGTTTGAGAGGCGCGCGGCGGCGCCCGCGTCCGCCGGTGATACACTGGTTGATGAGCTGATGCAGGTGCTGATTGCCGTCCGTGCCGAGGCCCGCAAGGCCAAGCAGTTTGCGCTGGCGGATATCATTCGTGACCGACTGACGGCGTTGGACATTAAGCTTGAAGATCGACCGGACGGAACGACGTGGCGGAAGGGCGCTTAGACACCTAGGCCTGGGAGCCTACCGAGAGGACACGGTTTGAGCGGCAAGACACAGATCATCTGCGGAGTCGACCCCGGTCTGCGACAGACCGGATACGGCGTCATCATCGTCGATGACGAAGAGGACACGGTGCGGGTCCTCGACGCCGGGGTGGTCCGTTGCAGCCGTGGTGAGGCCCTCTCCCTGCGTCTGGCCGAGTTGGCGGGCGGTTTCTCCGAGGTGCTCGATGACCATCGCGTCGAACTGGTGGCCGTCGAGGAGATCTACTCGCACTACAGCCGCCCTCGCACCGCTATTCTGATGGCGCACGCACGGGGCGTCATCCTGCTGGAGGCGGCGCAGCGCGATATCCGGGTCATCCATTTGCCGGCCACGAGCGTGAAGCGTCACGTCACCGGCAATGGGCGGGCCAACAAAGAACAGATGCAGCGAGCGGTCGCCGATCTGCTCAAGCTGCACCGGATACCCGAGCCCCCGGACGTCGCCGACGCTCTGGCGATCGCCCTGTGCGCCGCCTGCGTCGTCCGGCAGCCGGCTCGCCTGGCACTGACCGACAACGACCAGCTCCTGTCGCACTGAGGCCGTTCATGATCGTTCGAATGACCGGTGTCATCCTGGAAGTCCACGAGAGCTACGCGGTCATCGAGCGGGATGGCATGGGGTACGAGGTGCTGATTTGCGGCTACTCGGCAGCAGAACTGACCGCCTGCCAGGGCCAGGAGCGCACCCTGCACATGATGGAGTATTTCGAGGGCAGCGCCGCAGGCGGCAACCTCATTCCCCGGCTGGTGGGGTTCCTGCACCCGGAGGACCGCTCTTTCTTCGAGCGGTTCATCACCGTCAAGGGCATCGGCGTCCGCAAGGCCCTCAAAGCGTTGTCTCAGCCTGTGGCGGCGGTGGCCTCAGCGATCGAGTCATCCGACGCCCGCAGCCTGGCGAAGCTGCCGGGCATCGGCAAGCGTGCGGCCGACCAGATCATCGCCGAACTCAAGGGCAAAGTGACGGAATTCGCGGCCGCGGCGGTCGATCTGGAGACGCCGGCCTTGCCCGCGGAAGGCTGGTCATCGGAGCAGCGCGACGCCATGGAGGTGATGGCCGCCCTCGGCGAACGGCGAGCCGACGCTCAGCGATGGCTGGCCAGGGCCGCGCAGCTTCACCCGGGCGAGCACCCCCCGGATGAGTGGATTCACCTGGCTTACCGCGTGCGAAGCAGCGAGGGTTGATCGAGCATGGTCCGCGAGCGCGTCATCAGCAGCAGTTCGGTGAGCACGGACGAGGAGCGATTCAACGAATCGCTTCGCCCCGAGCGTCTTGATGAAATCGTCGGCCAGCGGAAAGTCGTCGAGCAGCTTCGCATCGCCCTGGAGGCGGCGACCAAGCGTCAAGAGCCCCTGGAGCACGTGCTGCTGGCCGGGCCGCCAGGCCTGGGCAAGACAACCTTCGCTCAAGTCATCGCCCGCGAGTTGGGGGCGACGATCCGCATCACCAGCGGCCCTGCGATCAACAAGGCCGGCGACCTGATGCACTGGCTGACCGAGATGAAGCGCGGCGATGTGCTGTTCATCGACGAGATTCACCGCCTGAACCGCTCCGTTGAAGAGTTTCTGTACGCCGCCATGGAAGACTTCCGGGTCGACTTCACCATCGACAGCGGGATCAGCGGCCGGACGGTCAACATCGCCCTTCGGCCGTTCACCCTCATCGGTGCGACCACGCGCTCGGGTTTGCTGACCGCCCCGATGCGCGACCGCTTCGGCATCCAGTTTCATTTCGAGTTCTATACGAAGGACGACCTTGCCGAGGTGCTGCGACGCTCGG
>CAZTQK010000085.1:0-17466 GCA_964615635.1 uncultured Planctomycetales bacterium | reverse complement strand
CGGCTCAAGGGAGGGGAATATGCCGTTGGGCCGGCTGATCCTGAGTTCGATCCTGTTTGCGATCACGACCGCACCTGCCGCAGGTCAGTTCTCCAACGTCGGTTTGTTCGGCGGCGAGGTCCGAGACATCGCGGCGTGCAGTACGGATGGCTCGACGGAGCTGTTTGTCGCGGTTGCCGGGCATCACGCCGTTTACCGCTGCGGGCAGACCAGTTGGGAACCCGTGATGGAGGGCCCCTGCACCGGTGTTGAGATTGAGGCAGATCAGACTGCACGCAACCCCGATTTGCTCTGGGTCGTCAAAGACGGCCGCCTGTTCACTCACAGGCTGGACGCTCCATGGGACAAGGATGGCTGGGCACTGAACAAAGGCGTGAGCCGAGCGGATACTCTGTTCGGACACCTCAGCGGCATGTACATCGGCGGCGACGGCATGGTCTACCGCACGACCGACGGGGGCCGGATGCTGTCGCCGCTGGCCGCGTTTTCGAACGAGCGGATCCGGTCCATCGCCGTGTACAACCAGACGCTGTTCTACGTCGTGAGCGGTAAGTCTTTGTACCGCTGCCTGGATGATGGCAACGGGTTCGTCAGCAGCAGCGTGAACATCGCCTACGAAGGAGTGCCGGCCGGCGAGGTCCTGTCGGTCGCCATCGACCCGAACGACCCTCGGAACACCTCGACCCCAAACCGATTCTTCGTCGTTTGCGGCGGGAAAGCCTCCGGCCTCTACCGCACGGAGGACGCGGGCGCGACATGGACAAGAATGCCTATCAGCGTCCCCTCACACCAGACTCTGGGGCTTGCATTCGTGACCTTCCGCGGCAAACAGCGGATGATTGCCGGCCAGAAATACTCCGATGATTTCGGCCGGACCTGGAGCGACCTGCCCGAAACAACCGTCGCAACCTCGCTCGGATACGTCAACGGATACGCCGCCGGCAACGTGGCCGTCTCGGACCCTACCGACCCGAATTTCGTCTACTTCGCAACCAACCTGGCGGTCGGTCAGTGGGACATGACCACGACCAAAGCCGGTGAGATCCACAATGCCGCCGGTATCGACGGGCTATCGGTGCATGACATCGCACGAATCCCGGACGACGCCCTCACCCAAAGCATCGTCTGGGCAGCCACTGACCGGGGCCTGGGCAAAACCATGGCCTACCCGGCGGTGTCCGACGGCGGTGAATGGCTTTTTCCGATTCAGCCTCAAGGCGAGGCCACTGCCCTGACGGCCGTGGCTCTGCGCCCCGGCGATCTCGAAACGGTCCTCGCGGGCAACCGCAGCGGCACGATCTACAGGACGACAACCGGCGGCAGCGACAAGGAACACTGGTCCGCGGTATTCAGTACCCGCAACCCTCCGTTCAGCGCCCGATACTCGTCACCGGAAAGCGTCGTCGTGACCGCAATCAGAATCGTGGACAAGGATTCGACCATCGTGTACGCCTCCACTGCGCTCGACGACGGCAAATACGAGGGGACTGTATATCGCAGCCTCAACAATGGTACCTCCTGGGATGACGATTTCGGAGCCGCCTCGGGCGAGAGCCGCAATATGCCCGTCAACGACCTGGTTTTCCTCGACAACATGGTCTGGGCCGCCGTCGGCAACCCGCGTGACCCGCGAACAGAGGCCAAGGGGCTTTACACGCGTCTTTCGATCACGGGCGGCGCCGACTGGTGGAAGCTGCCCACCGGCACGGACTTGGACAGGCAAGCCGTTCTTGCAGTCGATGGTGTCCAGGTCGGCAGCCTCAGGGTGCTTTACGCCGCGACAGAGCAGGGCGTGTTCTGCGGCCGGCTCGACGGCACAACCGCTTCCACCTGGTCATGGAAAAGCATCGCGCCAAACGGGGCGCAGCGCTATGCGGCCCTGGCCGCCGACCCGGGCAAGCCTAATCATGTCCTTGTCGCTCATGACGACTTGATCTGGTGCTCCTCCGACGGCGGCGGCACGTGGGGCGTGGTCCCTTCGTCTCAGACTTCTGATCCGGTGCTGGCGATGCTGCATGACGATCTGCTGATCGGGACGAATTCGGGGTTATTTGCGGCTTCCGATGAGGCGTTTGACCCGGCCGGGCGGATCCGCACATCCGCAGCGGTTCGGCGGCTTCCCACAACGCGGCCGTCAGGAGCAATCGCCGGCCTGCCGCCGGCAAAACCTCAGCCCCAACCGGATCTTCTGCCCTTCGAGTTGCCTCGCATCTTCGGACTTGGAATCGCCGACACGGTGGGAATCTGGCTGCCCCTGCTGGCATGGCTGGCCATCGCGCGGCACAACCGAAGCCGGTGATCGGGCCGGCCACCCCGGCAACGGAACCAGCCCGCCATGTCCGACAGGGTCTTCCTCGCGGACACAACGGGCTGGTCGATGACGCCAGCTGACAGCGGCACCCGGTCGCTACACCCCGAGTATGTCAGCGACCGCATCCATTCCTATTGCCCGTCAGGCGGCAAGACTATCTTCAAGCGTCATGCGGATCTTTTTCAGTGCCTTGTTCTGGATCTGACGCACGCGCTCCTTGGTCACGCCGATCAACTGCCCGACCTGCTCCAGGGTCTTGGGCCGGACGGCCCCATCCTGCCCGCCGGTCAGGGCGAAACGTTCGCGGATAACCGTCTGCTCCATATCGTTCAGGTCAGCCCGATTCTCGCTGAGGATGTCCCGAATCTCCTCGACGCAAAGCGATGCCGTGTTGTCGCGTTTGCGGTCATGGTAGTCGCTCTTCTCGAGAAACGGGTCGAATTCGGTGGGGAAATGCCCCCGATACCGGGCGGCCCTCATGGCCACCCTGGAGAAGCTCTTCAGGATCGCCCGACAAGCGTACGTGCTGAACTTGAAGCCGCGAGCACAATCGAACTTGTCGATGCTGCGAAGCAGCGCGAAATTCCCTTCGCTGACCAATTCGTTGTAATCCAGGGACATCAGGCGCGTCCGCTTGGCCATCGCCAGAACCAGCGGCATGTTCACCCCGGCGATGATCTCACGAGCGGCCATCGCCCGCTCAGTCCAGGCCAGCAGCTCGCACAGCTCGGGCCAGGACAGAGGCCGGTTCGTCGAAGCGGCCATCAGCCGGGCCACCCTGGCACGTGAGTAGTTGAACTGCTGGAAAAGAAGAATCTCGTGAGCCGCGCTCAGGGTCGTGCCATCTCCGGCGCGCTTCACCGAATCCGGCAGGCTCGTATCCTTGAACCGCGTCTGCCCGGCGGCCAAGGACTGTTTTCTTCCGAACAGGGTCTTTTCCACGTTGGACTTCGTGAAAAGAGGGTGATCCATGTAGCCGACAAAGTCTGCGGCGTTCTCATGCACCATCCTGAGGATCGCCTGGTCCGCCCTGCTCAGGCGGGCCACGTCGGCCTCCGATGGCAGCACGAATCTCACGGCAGTCCGCCCCGCTTCAACCGCCCGCGTTGTGACTGTCTTTGTCCCTGCCATGACCCGACTCCCTCTGACCGTGGGAACTGACCACGAGCCGCGCGTCTTCAAGGGCATCCAACCCTTGATACGTCCGATCATACTGCCCGGATCGCGCAACCTCACACAAACGATCCACGGTCCAATCGTTTTCCGCTATTCACTTTCAGGCTGCTCGCGAAGACCTAAAATAGCCACGCCTTGAGCCCTTCGCGCTGCCTGGGGAGAGCCAGTGCGGGGGAGTCAACTGTCATGATAACTATACAACACAAAAATCGTCCGTCCAAAGAAGTCAAGCGATTTGGGCGCGTTTTTCCGGCGTTTTTTTGCTGCCGGAACCAACCCGCAAACATTGTCGCCCAAAGACCTCTATTATCGCCAACAGGAGGGTGGACACCCTATAAGCCAGCTCGGAGCCTCGGGCGAAATACAGGCAGGCCGCAGATTATCGCGGCGATCAGCGGAGACTGCCCACGGATAAACAGCAAAGGTCACGAGCCCCCACTCCGTGTCGCTCCCTGCGTTGCGGTGCTGAATGGGCCACGGGGCAAAGTCAGAGTGGATTGAGAGTCGGTTCGCTGAGTCGCTGGCGGCGCCCGCCAGGCACAGGGTCTCCATCCGCGTCCTGACTGGAGCTGTTCCAGCCACAGAGCAGACGTCCCACCAGTGAGAGCACGGCTGAATCAGAATCGATCACCACTCGGGAGAGAGCTTGCTCTGCTATGGAGCAGATTGCCTGTTCACAGAAGCATGGATCTGCATGTCGTTGAGGCACTCCGTGTGACCCGGCCGCTGGATTCGCCTGCCTCATCCCCGGCTCCAGGCTGCCGCCGGGCAACCACTCACCAGCTCGCGCTAGCCCCCGAGCCGCTCCCTTGCCTCCACGGAGAACAGGAAGACCAGTCTCCGCATGAAGGCGGCCATGCCGTGGTCGCGCACGGCATCCACCAATACCGCCGCCACGACCAGACCGGCGCCGACTTCAGCGTCCGACCAGTTGTGAAGGTCGATCTCAGGCAGTTCAGCCTCGACAAACTGGCCGCACCGCTCTCGGACCCTTCGTCGCATTTCGCGCACGATCACGCCATCGAGCCATCCGCAGAACTTCCTCGCTCGCTGGTTGCTTCGCCTGAGGAGCCGGTGAAGGCTCCGCAATGAGCGGGGGCTGAGGTTCGGGGGATAGATGCCCACAAGCACGCAATCCATGCCGCTACCTCCAAATCGCCTCCTGCCCTGCCTTCGGATGCCGATGTCGGGCGCCATCTTCCGAACCGACTGATCCGGTAAGGTCAGAATGACTTGCGCACCTTGCTTTATCGGACGTCTGCTATCTCAGAGACCAGTCGCTCTACAGGCAAGGCGTCAACCACCCCGGAGTGCCGAGTTCGCCTCTCGCTCGGAGCTTAGCAGTGTCGCGGCTCCATGCATGCGAGCACCGAAGGGGATTTCGCCGGGCGGGGCAGCCAGAGCCACCAGGCGATCTGGCCGGATGTGCGTCGTCTAACGCAACAGCCAACAGGAACTGATCTTAGGGCACACGGGGATGTGTCTCCTCGCTGCCGGATAGCGGCCCCATCGATCCTGGCGAACATGGAGTGGAGACGGATAACCCGGACAGCAATCGCCCAGTCGTCCAGCGAGCTTTCTCAGAATCGTGACGACCGGGCGTCAGAAGCGGTCTTTCTCACTCGCCAAATCGAGATTTCCCTGGGCAGATCGTTTGCCTCCGCGCGAAACATGGGGTACATTTCAGTTACCACCAAATCTCGGGAGCAACCGTCTCCCACACGAGCCCGGATGTCATCCCGGGCTCTTGTTTTGGGAGCATCACACGCTGCCGGGCACTACTTTCCAGGTCATCGCGTCTTCGTTCCGGTAGCGGCGGCATCCTCCCGTAAACCTATCTGGCAGAATAGGATATCGAGAGAGAATCAGATTTCTTGCTTGACCATGACATACCCCAGCGTACACAATATGGTGGGTCGGGGAGCCCAGGTTTCGAAATCGGCCGGGCATGTTCCCCGTGCATCCAGGGGTATCACAGGCCGCGACGGGCATGTTTGCTCGCCCTGTCTCGGCGCGATGTGGTAGTGTGCGCACAAAGTGCAGGCGAGTGTCGCCGAGACGCAGGCGGGTGCCGGCTCGCGAAGAGCGTTTGCCCCGGCCAACGCGTGTCGGTGGTAGCACCCTGTGTGCACATTGCGTTAGCGCTCTTCTGACGCGCGGAATTGGTGCGAGTTGCGGGAGACTTCAACTAATCTGGCAAGCCATCGAATCCTTCGGTTGATTGTGCCGATGGTTATGGTTGTTTGTCTGTGCGTTCCCGTACGGGCCGCTCCTGTCTTCGGCAAGAAAATGAAGCTTCGCCAACCTGACGGGCGGCTGGCCGAAGTCCGAGTCTGGGGTGACGAGTACTACCAAATCGTGGAGTCGCTCGACGGCTACACCCTGGCCCGTGACCCCGTCAGCCGGTCGATCTGCTATGCCAAGCCCTCGGACGACAAGCAGGAGCTGATCTCGAGTGGCATTGTTCTCGGTCAACCGGTGCCCGAATCTCTCGGCCTCAGGCATCATCTGCGACACCCACCGGCCGTGGTCCGGAAGCAGGTCTCGGCGGCTCGGGCCGCATACTCTCCGGTGGCGGGCGGCGGAGCGTTGCAGGTCGCCGGCACCGGTGAACCTATTCCGGCCACCACGTCGACAGGCATCGTCGAAGGCATCTGCCTTCTGGTGGATTTCAGCGACGACCCCGGAACCATTGCCCCCCAAACCGTCTCCGACTTCTGTAACCAGATCGGATACAACGGCTTTGGCAACAACGGTTCCGTTCGCGACTACTTCCACGACGTGTCAATGGGCAATCTGACGTACACGAACTTCGTTCCCCAGCAGTACCACCGCGCACTCCACACAAAGGCCTACTATGATGATCCGGAGGTCGCCTACGGAACGCGTGCCCGGGAACTGATCACGGAGGCCCTCAACTCACTCGAATCGGTCGGCTTTGATTTCAGCCTCTACGACGCGGACGGAGACGGCAAGATTGATGCCATCAATTGTTTTTACGCAGGCACAACCACGAGCGGATGGGCCGCGGGGCTTTGGCCTCACTGCGGAATGATCTCGTTTACGGCTGACGGAGTATCCGCGAACCGTTACCAGATCAGCGACATGGGCGATGCGCTCTGCCTGGACACCTTCTGCCATGAAAACGGCCACATGCTCTGCAACTGGCCGGATTTGTACGATTATGGATTTGACTCGGAAGGGATCGGCAAGTTCTGCCTTATGTCCAACATGGCAAGCACGACCAATCCCGTTCAACCCTGCGCCTACCTCAAGTATAGTGCCGGATGGACCCAGACAACGCTGCTGGTGAGCCACGAAACCGGCCTGTCCATCACTTCAGGACAGAACCAGTTGTATAAGTATGCCCACCCCACATACACCAACGAGTACTACCTGCTCGAGAATCGCCAGAAGACCGGCCGCGATCAAGCCTTGCCGGACGCCGGCCTCGCCATATGGCACATCGACACCTACGGCAGCAACGACTACCAGCAGCAATTGGCTCAGCTTCACTATCAGGTCACGCTCGTACAGGCGGACGGGCGGTGGGATCTCGAGCACAATCGCAACGCGGGAGATAACACGGACCTGTGGAAGAGCCCCGCCTACACGATGTGCGGCTCGCAGACCAACCCGAACACCAACTGGTGGGACGGGACGGCCTCGGGCCTGGGCTTGTCCCAGATCAGCGATTCGGGCCCCACGATGACTTTCACGTTCGGTTCAGCGGCAATCGTTCTGGACACCCGCGAAATCCAGCACATTCTATACCCCGGGTGGTCGGTGCCGGATGATGTATTCACAGTGACCAATCCCAGCACGATCGTGCCGATGAGCTACATCATCGACAGCACCGCGCAGTGGTTTGCCATAAGCCCCTCCGCCGGCTCCTCGCAGGGCGAGACCGATACAATCGTGCTGTCGTACGACAATGACTCCATCCAGCACTGGCCGAGCGGACACTATAGTGCTGTCGTGTCTGTCTTCTCCGATGGTGCGCAAAACAGCCCCCAGAGCATTCTGGTCCAGCTCATCATCGGCAGCGTCGGCGCGGACCTCGATGCCGACACCGATGTCGATCAAACCGATTACGGTCTTCTCCAAGCCTGCATGAGCGGCTTCGGCATCAGGCAAACCAACCCGGAATGCACCAAGGCCGATCTGGACGATGACGGCGACGTGGATCGCGACGACGTCACCGTGTTCATGGGCTGCCTCAGCGGGAGCGGCACACCGGCGGACCTGGATTGCGAGTAGTCCGCCGGTTGGCTGCCGGAGAAGACGGCCGGTCAGCGAGCCCGAGTCAGAGGGTGACCCACTTCGTAAACGCGTGCATACCCGTTACAGAAAACCACGCGACTCGCGTCGGCAAGCGGCATATGGGAGGGTTCGATCACGTAGTCAAACGCACGCTTGTCGGTATGCCCGTCTTTCAGCACGCGCATTCTGACCCGTAGCCAGTCATCCCGCGTCAAGTTCAGTCGCTCATGACAGGCAGCCAGGCTCAGGACATCCGCGTCGTAGAGATCCCTCAACTCGTCCGCCAGGGGCTGTGCGAAACCAGGAGAATAGAGGAAATACTCGACAATGTCCTTGTTCACCGATGCGCGCACCTGGGTCAGGCGATGGATGTACATCGCATTGTACCCGAGGACAGGCGTACCTGGGGCGAGATGAGAGTTGACCCAATCGCAGGCCTCCTTCTCCGCCGATTTCTCAGGTTGTCGACGCGCGACCGCATTCACCTCTTCGATGAACCGATCCGTGTTGGTCATCCAGATCCGAGGGGCAACCAGCAGGCAAGCGACGCATGCGGCCGCGTAGGTCAGTCGAGGCCAGTTCCTGTTCAATCGCCAGGCCAGGGCGATCGCACCGGCCACGAAAAGTCCACCCAGTAAAAAGGGCAGCCCCTGCGCCACGTTCCACTGTACCGGTCGGCCTGACGGGCCAAAGACCAGATAAGCGACCACGGCTGCCGCTCCTGCTGCGAACCAGGGGGCATGCTTGCGAAGACTGCCAAGTCCATGTTCCATGCAGTCCCGGCCGAGTGCCCAAGCCCAGGCCCACAGGAGCGGCTTGAACTGCGGGAACAGCAACAACGCCCCGTACAAGGCGGCAAGCAGTGAGGTCTGCTTGTCCGTTGTCGGCGAGCAGAATGCTGCGCGAACCACGTTGACCACGATCAACGGGTACATCACGCATTCAAACCTCAGGGGCAAGCACATGTTCGCAACGACGGAGAGGTGCGTTTCAACTGTGGCGGCATACATCACGCCGATCCCCACCCCACCCAGACCGGCGAGGAGGTTGAGCGAAGTCAACAGGCTACCCCGCTCGCGGTCACTGCGTGCCAGAATCAGGAGGGCTGCGGCCTCAGCGAAGTACTGAATCGCAAGAACATAGGTGCTGCTGAACATGAACACGCAATGGTTGGACTTCACCCGCGTCAGTGCCCAGTAGTAGTCATCGGCTTGGAACGGAAGCAGACCGGCCCGCTCCAGCAGGCCAGACAACAGGGCCACAACGGTCGGGGCGACAACAAGCAGCGTCCCATACGCTCGGAGATGCCTGCTGAAGCGTTCTCGGGTCCGCGAATCGGTCAGCAGAAAGAGACCAACAAAGATCGGAGACCAGGTGACGAAAGTCGTGGGATGCACCCAGAGTTGGAGAAGCCACCAGAACACCGCCGATCGCCGTGAAGCTCGCAGCAGGCAGGCGCAAGCCAGCAGGAAGCAGCTCGTCGACAGAAAGCCCGTGAGTGCGTACTGCGGGGCATGCCCATAGATGTTGGCATTAGACGGCAGGACATAGGCCAGCAACACACCCAGTACTGCCAGGTGTCGTCTGCCGGTCGCCGCGAACAGGAGCCATGAGACACCGAGGCCGAAGATCACCCGCATGAGCAGTACGGTCAGGTTGATGGCCAAGGGTTCCGGGAACCCCAGTCGGGCCAGAGACAAAGCCAGAACCACAGGAGCGGTTTGGTTCCAGCGGATGTAACCGCCCCAGACCGGATGGAGGGTTTCGGGCGTGCTGTGGAGCTGGTGATAGACGTAGAACTGGATGTCCGTGTATCGATGCAGGCTGGCCTTGTGAAACCCATTGACGAACTCCTGGCGGGTCAGGGCCATCAGCAGCGAGGCCACGAAGCATAGTCCGACACAGAGCAGGAGCGTCTGCAGGGCACTGCGTCCGTTGGAGTCGTTGACCGGTTCTCGGACGGCAGCGTCGCTCATCCGGCTCTCCTGGTGTCGGACAACTGCGACCGTTTGCGTGCCTGCCAGCTCACAATGAGATTCAGGTGGTGACTGGGCAGTGCCAGCGGGAACCGAGAGCACCGTTCGATGTCGAAATGACGTCGCAGCGCCCGCTCGATCTGCCAGACACAGTTGCAGTGATCGATGGCGTTCGACCTTCGATAGTCAAGCTGCCCGTCGCTGAACGTCCTGGCCGACGTCAGCATTCGTCCCAGCCGCCAGGCCCACCCCCCTTCGGCCGGCACACTGACAAACAGCCGTCCTGTCGGCTTGAGTACTCGGGACGCCTCTTCGAGAACCCAATCAAGATGAAGAACGTGCTCGAGACTGTACAGGCTGAGAATGATGTCCACGACTCCGTCGGCCAAGGGCAGCCGACAGGCATCGCCTCGGACAGCGAAGTAATCCGGATGCCGCTGATGCAGCTTTGTCAAGGATGGCTGATCGATGTCCATGCCGATCACCTGGGCTGCGCTGTCCAGGAACGGGCGATGGGCGCCGTCGCCGCAACCAAGATCGAGAACCACGGCATCATCGGGCCAGTTACTCCACCGGCGGATTGCTCGGTGACCGGCGTTCTGGCCCCATGTCACGATGGGATGTGACTTGTAGAAGTAGTCTTGTGCCTCCGCCAGTCTCTCCTGCCAAACCAGATAGTGCGGATCATGGTACATGGCCGGCAGCGGCAGTGTCTGGCGAGGCCTGAGATCGTAAATGCCGTCGACAGCAGTCCATGATTGGCGGCAGGCGGCGCATTGCAGGGAATCACCTTCCAGCCCAATCTCTGCGGACCCGCATTCCACGCATCGCATCAGCGTCTTCAGACGTTTCACATCCATCGACGGCCCCGCGCGGCTTATTGCCGGCATTGCCCAACGTACGAACGCTGTCCCTTCTCAGCCTCAACCATCCAGAGCGCACCCAGGGGGTTGCCCCCCGTATCAACGGCACGCCCGATCCCCAGGGGCAGCCCCATACCAATGGGATACGCGCAAGCCGAGTCGAAGCGGCCGAACATCCGCCCAATCTGAGCGCGGGTGTACGATTTGAGGATTGGCACACCGAGGCATTCGAGCAACATGGTGCCCAGGAAGTGATCCGATCCCCAGCGACTGCACCACCGGTACAAGTACCGGTCCTGCCGCGCCGCGAGATCCACAAGGCGGGCCGCGCCGCGGATGACGTGGGCGGTGAACACCTTGGGGGACACCAATCGATAGAGGGCTATGAAGGCAGTGCCCCCGGGGCGGAGCACGCGATGCACTTCATCGATTGCCTCTTGTGTGTTGGGCGTATGGTGCAGCACGCCGATTGACATCACGCAGTCAAAGCTCCGGTCGACGAAATCGAGTGACTCGGCGTTTCCGACCCGGAAGTCCGGGCGTACCTGGATCGGCTCTGGGTATTGCTCCAGGCTGCAACGAGCGTTGTCAATGCTCTTCTCCGAATAATCCACGCCCGTGTAGGAGCAGCCTCGCCGCATTCTGCGGCAACAGTACAACGCGTCGGTACCCTGCCCGCATCCGACCTCCAACACGGCTCGATGTTCGGCCACTCTCTCCAGGATGGCGGGCAACCAGGGCTCCTTCTGATAGCGGAACCTTATCCGGCCATCCACATCCGCATGGCCGTCGCACGGATTGGCGTTCCAGAAGGATCGTGTCAACTGCAGCATCGAGTCAGCACAAGTCATGACCATATCTCCACCCGGTTCCGCTGCCGGTCAGGCATGCGTCGGCCTGGGACTTCCACTGGTCAGCGAATGAAGCGAGTCCGTCACGATGTTCAACGCCATCCCGGCTTTCTGACGGAACTCCTTCCAGGACCGAAGACGCACGAACTCGGTCACCATTCGCCCCGGTCTGAAGTAGTAGGACCGCAGGGCCTTGTCCTTCAGGCCGATCAGCGTGCGGCGGTCCATGTACTGTTCCACCAAATGCGGAATACGAAAATTTGCTGTCGGCCTTCGCGCATACTCCGCCCAGAAATCCGTCGGGATGGCGCCACGGGCCAGAGCTGTGTCATAAAGAGTCGTTCCTGGATAGGGGATCAGCACGGCAAAAGTCGCGTAGTCCGACTTGGCGCGTATCGAGAAGTCGATCGTTTTCAATGCATCGTTGTAGGTCTCATCGAGGAAACCGAACATGTAGTATGCCATCGTGGTGAAGCCGGCGCGCCGGGCCAGTTTGAGTGCGCGTTCGGCCTGGTCGAGGGTAATGCCCTTGCCGGAGGCGGCCAGGATTGTCGGCGACCCGCTCTCGACGCCGAAATGGATCCGGTAGCACCCGGCTCTCCTGAGCAAAGCGTACATCTCGGCGTCTGCCTTGTTCACGCGGTCGCGGATCGCCCATCTGAGCAGCAGACCGCTGTCAATGATCCCTTTGCAGATCTCCATGACCCTTTTCTTGGACCAAGTGAACGTGTCGTCGTAGACCTGGACATCGGTGATGCCCAGCGAGGCGATCTGCCGGAACTCCTCGACGAAGTGCTCGGCCGAGCAGGCATGCACCTTCTGGGCGTGCATCTTGCAGAAGACGCATCGGTTCGGGCAGCCGCGCGAGCTGATCATCGTGGTCTCGTATTCACTTGGATTGAGCACCGAATTGTACCGGCGATACGGCAGCAGCGTGCGATCGGGCACAGGGATTGCGTCGAGGTCATCAACCACCGCGATGGGCACGGCCGGCTCCCGGATGACGCCGTTCTCTTTCCGCCAAAGGCCGGGCAGGTCCCTGGCCGGTCGGCGGTCATGCAGATCTCTGACCAGTTCCAGCAAGGTGTCCTCGCCGTCGCCGGCCACCACGTAATCGGCCCCGCAGGTTTCGAGTGTTTCTCGGGGGTAGATCAGGCAGTGTGGACCGCCGAGAACAATCGTGCAAGCCGGCAGTTTTCGACGGAGGAGTTCGACGGTCCTGAACGCGGGGAACCAGAAATCCGTCCAAACGCTCAGGCCAACCACCGCCGGCTCGGCGGCTGCGATTCTCTCGACCACCTCTTCGGGAGTCAGGTCATCCAACTGCGCGTCCAGACAACCGGTGTCCGGAAACCCCTGCCGGATCAGATGCGTGGCCAGGGTGAGAATGCCCAACGGCGGCTTGTGCCCGATGCCTTCGTTCTTGTGGAAGGTGAACAGGCACTCGACGCCTTCGCGCCGGGGCGGCTGCACCAACAGAATGCCAAAGCTGTCTCGCCGATCAGTGCTCATACGCCCGCCACCGCTCCTTGAAGCTGATCTGTCGACTCGGCCGGCGCGGTCTGCTCCTCCGCGCGGGTACAGCGCCTCCTCGCCCCGCCGATCCACCGGTCGTACCACAGTTGAAAGCTGAGCAGCGCCCAGAGAATCCGGCCGTAATCGGCCTGGCGATGACGGTGCTCGCTGATCAATCGACTGATCTCGTTGAACCTGAAGACACCCTGCTGCTCGATCTTGTCCCGAGACAACGTCGCGTCTATCACGTCCGCGAGCACCGCGCGAGTCCATGTCGACGAGGGCGGTCCGAAGCCCTTCTTGGGCTTGTTGAGGATGCGCTGCGGCAGGTACGGGCGAAGGACGCTGCGCAGCAGGCCCTTGAGCCGTCCACCACTGGTCTTAAGGGCAAGGGGCAGCGGGTTCACAAAGGACAGCAGGTCGTTGTTCAGCAGCGGAACGCGGGCCTCAATGGAAGCAGCCATAGTCATTCGGTCAGCCTGGAACAAGCCGTTGCCCTCGAGGAAGAACATCGCGTCCAGGTGCATGATTCGATCAACGACTTCTCGTTCTCGCAGGCCGCAGACGGCCGCGACGACCGGTGCCAGGACGTCATCATCCGACTGCTCCCGCACGGCATCGGTGAAAATCCGCCGCCTGACCACATCATCCATGTAGCCCATCCACAGGAAGTGCTGTATCTCTGGAGAAAGGTCCATCCCTCGAATAAAGCGCTTGGCCTTGAATTCGAAGCTCATGTACCGATCGGACACGGGAAGGCGGTTGACCACGGCCGGTATCAGGTACCGCCCCACGGGGCGCGGACACATGCGGTACGCCTGCGCCAGACGGTGCGCCTTGTACGTGGGGTAACCCGCGAATATCTCATCGCCGCCCCAGCCGGTGAGCACCACTCGAACATGGCGACCCGTGAACTCCGATAGCGTCAACAGGGGCAACACAGTCGAGTCGCCAAACGGCTCGTCGAGGATCGCTGTCACCTTGCGCAGCGATTGGCGAAGATCGCTCTCTGTGAAACTGAACTCGTGATGCTCCAGTCCGAGGTGCTCGGCGACGAGGCGGGCATCGGCGGATTCGTCATGTGTGGCCTCTGAGAATCGGAGGGCAAAGGAGTGAAGCGGCGTCCGGCAGTGACGTTTCGCAAAGACGGCCACCGCCGACGAGTCCAGCCCCCCACTGAGAAACACGCCAACGGGGACATCGCTCATGAGTTCCTTGCGGACGGCCTTGCTGAGCAGCTCCTCCAGTTGTTCGCGAGCTTCGTCGAAACCGATGTCCTCGCCCATTCCGTACTCAGGAACCCAATAGCGTCGGGTCCTCAGGCATCCGTTCTCGACAATGCCATAATGCCCCGGCGGGAACTTGCGGATTCCAACAAAGGGCGAATCCGGCGACGGGACGTAGCCGTATGAGAAGAACCGTTGAATGGCCGTCCAGTCCGGTCGTGGCTCGTGGGGCAACAGTGGCAGCAGCGATTTGGCTTCCGACGCAAATGCCAAGCCGTCAGGCAGTTCTGCCAGATAGAGCGGCTTGATACCCAATCGGTCGCGAGCAAGGAACAGACGTCTGGTGCGCCGATCCCAGATTGCCAGGGCGAACATTCCGTTGAACCGATCCAGGCAGGCCGGTCCGTATTCTTCGAATGCGTGGAGAACTGTCTCCGTATCGGCGCGGCTGCGAAACACATGGCCGCGAGCCGTCAGCTCTTCGCGCAGTTCGGGATGGTTGTACAGTTCGCCGTTGTACACGATGACCAGTGAGCCGTCCTCGTTGCGGATCGGCTGATTTCCCCCCGCGACATCGACGATGGCCAATCGATTGATTCCCAGGACCAGCCCCGGTTCACAATGCCTGCCGGAGTGATCGGGCCCACGATGGCGAATCGCGTCGCGCATGAGAGCGGCAGCCCGAGCGGAGGGCTCGCAGCCGTCACGTCCGACGATTCCGTAGATGCCGCACATCTTGCCGATTCAACTCCGACGAAGACACATCATCATGTACGTCCAGGACGATCTGGGCGCCAGCCGTTCGACAAGCGCCTCCCAGAGCCGGGCGCACATATACAGAGGTCTGACAAGCCAGGCCGCCCACCCCTCAGGCCACCCGATGACAAAGCCGATGGCACGGACGAGGAAGCTGGCCTCCACATACTCGACGGTTGCTCGCCCCATTCGCGTTCCCATCCCCATCAGACCGGCCCAGGTCGAATCGCGCAGGCCGCGTTCGGCGGGATAGAGCACCTGGAACAGCCGGTTGAGCAGTGTCCTGCCGTTTGATTCCAGGACAATCACCACTCCGCCGTGACGCACAACACGGAGTCCCTCGCTCAACACCTGCTCTCTCGCCCAGTTGACGTGATGCAGCACATCCCGGTAGACAACCGCGTCGAACGTACCCGTTTCGAAGGGCAGACTCAGTGCATCGCCGCACACCGGCAGCGTCTGCGGACAGTGTCGGCTGAGAAACGCCACCTTCTCTTGCGAGAAGTCGAGTCCGAAGCAAGTCGCGTCGGGTCGCCGCTCCCGGAGATAGGCGACCACACCTCCCTCGCCGCAGCCGACCTCGAGGACACGGCATCCTCCGGCCGGCAAGGCCTTGGCGATGCGATCAGCCAACCGTGACTCTTTCGGCCTCAGGAATGGGTTTCTCAGCCGGTTCCAGAATCGCCGTGAGTCCGCGTTCTTGTGAAATTCCTTCTGCAAACCTGCGGGGTCCATGCCCGGTTTCCCTCGATTCGATCCTTTCCTTGAGCAACGACCGTCGCCAAATCGCGTTTTGATGCCGCCCGCCGGCAACTTCCATCTGAAAGCCGCAAAGCGGAAGCACCGTTCCCAGAAACGCCGCGCCGAGACCTGCCAGGGCCACCAGGGGGCGTATGACCTTCACCCACGTCGCATGCTCGTCGCCGAAGACCGTGAGGCCGATCCATGATGCCAATGCCATAGCCGCCAGCAGCCAGAACAAGATCGCCGTTTCGCAGAATACGTGGAACGGACGCGATTGCGTGGCGTTGGCCGCAGCCACGGCTACGATGTCGAGCAGGCCTCGATGCCGCAGCAGCCGATAGCGCGAGTTACCATACCGCCTCGGGCAATGAGGCACCGGGATCTCAGTGACCGTTCCGCCCTTGGAGGAGACGATCGCCGGAATCAGGCGGTGCAGATCGCCCTGCAACTCGAGCCGCTTGTAGACGGACTTGCGGATGGCCTTGAAACCGCAGTTGATGTCGTGAACCGGGCACTTGAAAACCCGCGCGGTAAGCCAATTAAAGATGCTCGATACCCACACCTTTGATCGCGCGTCGCGGCGGTCCTTGCGCCAGCCGTTCACCAGATCGAAACCCTCGGCGATCTTCTCAAGAAACTGTGGGATGGCTTCCGGCTGGTCCTGCAGGTCAGCGTCCATCAGGACCGCGACGTCGCCGCGAGCGATGCTGAAGCCCTGCATCAAAGCCAACGACTTGCCGTGGTTGCGGTAATGACTGACGATTGCGATGTTGGCATGACGGCAGCGCAGATCCTTGAGTCGAGCGACCGTATCGTCCGTGCTGCCGTCGTCCACCACGATGAACTCGAAGGACTGTCGATCACCCAGCGCCTTGGCGGTGCGATCGTAGAGTTCCGGAAGGCTGTCTGCTTCGTTGAGTGCCGGGACAATGATGCTGACAAGGTCAAACTGGCTCATGAGATCATTTCCTCCCGGACAGCGCGAACTGAAACACGTTCAGTCCGGCGATGGTCTGGATCATGAGTTCCTCGACGCTCCGGCTGCTGAACAGCCGCTCCAGCAGATACCAGGGCCTCAGATAGAACCTGCGGTATGCCTTGATCACCGCACGCGACAATTCCTCGCCCTTCATCTGGCAGATCGCGTCGGAATAGAACCCCTCGACGTGCAGATTCTCCATGTTCGAGTCGGAGCCATCGCGGATTTCGGGTCTTTTCTCGGCAACCATCTCGAACAGACTCGTGCCCGGATAAGGCGTGAGGATGCCAAAACTCGCCAGCGTGGGCCTGATGGACTTCACGAACCGGATCGTCTTGTCGATGGTCTGCTGCGTTTCGCCCGGGCCGCCGAAGATAATGTGGGCGTGCGTGGACAGGCCGGCCGCCCGGGCGGCGCGAAACGCTTCCCTCGCCTGATCACAGGTAGCGCCCTTGCGATAGACCTTGAGAATCTCATCCTCTCCGGTCTCGACGCCGAACTTGAGCATGTGACAGCCGGCTCGCTTCATGAGCTGCATGGTCGGCTCGTCCACCATGTCCACGCGGCCATTCGCGATCCACTTCAGGTCGAGGCCTTCGCTGAGCATCGCCTCGCAGATCTCCCTCACTCTGGAACGGCTCACGGTGAAGGTCTCGTCCCGGAAGAACACCTCGCGATAGCCGATCCTGACGATCTCACGAAGCTCTTCCATGACTCTCGGAACGGAACGCAGGAGGTACCGATTTCCGTATAACGCGGGAGAGGTGCAGTAGATGCACCGCCCGGGGCAGCCTCGCGAGGTCTGC
>CAZTQK010000084.1:0-17548 GCA_964615635.1 uncultured Planctomycetales bacterium | reverse complement strand
CCGGCTGACGCCCAAGGCCATGCGGCTGTTTCAGTCACGACTCCTGCAGGAGATCTTCAGCGATCTGCAGGCCGCCCGTTCCGGCAGGCACACCGGTCCGATCATCGGCGAAGGCGCGATCGAAACGCAGAAGACCAAGACCTACGAATTCGGCGACTCGCTGACACACATGGACATCCCCGCCTCGATGATCAATGCCATGATCCGCGAGGGCGCCGCTGTTCCAGTTCACATGAGGCCGGACGACATCGAAATCCACCGGACCCGCAACAACCCGAAGTGTGCTACGGCGGTGCTGATCGACATGAGCGGCTCCATGCGGTACAGCGGCCAGTATATCAACGCCAAACGCATGGGCCTGGCGCTGCACGGCTTGATTCGCACCGAGTATCCGGGCGATTTCCTGCAGTTTATCGAGATGTACACCTTCGCCAAGCCGCGGCATATCTCCGAGTTGCCCGGACTGATGCCCAAACCCGTCACCCTGACCAGCCCGACGGTCGCCCTGAAGGCCGACATGAGCCGGCCCGAGTTGACGGAGTTTGACATCCCGCCGCACTTCACCAACATCCAGCACGCCCTGCAGCTCGCCCGCCAGTACCTGAGCGTGCAGGATACGCCGAACCGGCAGATCATCCTGCTCACCGACGGGCTGCCCACCGCACATTACGAGGGGGCGTTCCTGTACTTGCTGTATCCGCCGCATCCGCTGACAGAGGAGGCCACTTTACGCGAGGCGCAGCTCTGCGCCCGGCAGGGGATCACGATCAACATCTTTCTGCTGCCCAACTGGGCTCAGTCCAGCGAGGATGTGCAATTCGCGCACCGGGTCGCCGAATCCACCCGCGGGCGCGTCTTCTTTACCGGCGGCCGCGACCTCGATCGCTATGTCGTCTGGGACTATGTCCGCCGACGTCGCCTGATGATCGCGTAGGACTCGATCGCGCGGTATCATGGTGGCTGGTCCATTAAGACGAGGAGGCACCGATGAGAGCTTTCTACCATCCGGGCATGTCGCTTGCTGTCATTTGGCTGACGCTTGCATCATCACAGGCTTCCGCCCAGGAGCCGACCGTAGTTGCTGCGGCCAAGCGGTTCATCGCCGAATACGAGGCTCACGTTCGTCCGCTCCAAATCGCCTGGGCCCGGGCTGACTGGAATGCCCAGGCTTCGGGGAAGGATGAAGACTACAAGGCCGCCGAGCAAGCCCAGAACAGACTCGAAGCTGTTTTGGCCGACCCCGCGACGTGCGCTCGCCTCAAGCAGATCCGCCAGGATCTGGGCAAAACCGAGCCGAAGCCCGAAGGTTTGCTCGTTCGCCAGATTGAGCTGCTGTATTTGGAATATGCGGGCAAGCAGCTCGACCCCGAACTGCTCAGACGGATCACCGCGAAATCGAGCGCCTGTATGCAAGCCTTCAACGTTTACCGGGCAAAGGTGGACGGCCGGGAATTGCCCGACAGTGAGGTTCGCAAGGTGCTTCGCGAATCGCGGGACGGCGCCTACCGCCGAGCCGTGTGGGAGGCCAGCAAGGGCGTCGGTGCGGTTGTCGAGAAGGACCTCAAGGAACTCGTGAAGCTCCGAAACGAGGCAGCCCGCAATCTGGGCTTCGCTGATTTCTACGAGATGCAGCTTCAGCTTGGTGAGATGACCAAGGCGGAGGTCCTCAAGCTCTTCGATGAACTCCACGAACTGACACGCGAGCCTTTCCGCCAGGCCAAGGGCCGGCTCGACGCTCGGCTCGCGGCTGATTACGGCACCGAGGTGGCCAAGCTCCGTCCGTGGCATTACCACGACCCGTTCTTTCAGGAGCCGCCGGCGACCTATACAGACCAGCTTGACCCCATCTATCAGGCTGCCGACGTCGTGAAGCTGGCCACGGATTTCTATGCCGGAATCGGGCTGCCCATTGATGATGTGATTGCCCGAAGTGATCTCTACGAACGCCCCGGCAAGTGCCCCCACGCGATGTGCATGGATGTTGACCGCGAGGGCGATATTCGGGTCATGGCCAATGTCGTGCCCAACCACCAGTGGGTGTCGACCATGCTGCACGAGTTGGGCCATGCCGTCTATGACAAGTACATCCCTCGTTCCCAGCCGTACATCGTGCGGAGCCCCGCTCATCCATTTACGACTGAAGCCATTGCCATGCTGTTCGAGCGGCTCGCCGACCAGCCTGCCTGGATACAATCGGTCGGCCTGAAGGTACCCGATCCGAAGGCGGGGGCCGACATCAGCATCCGCATGCGCCGGGACCACGTGCTGATTTTCGCCGGTTGGTCGCAAGTGATGGTCCGGTTCGAAGCAGCCCTTTACGCTGATCCCGACCAGGACCTCAATCGGCTCTGGTGGGACCTGGTCGAGAAGCATCAGCTTGTGAACCGGCCCGAAAGCCGCAACGCTCCCGACTATGCCAGCAAGATCCATATCATCAGCAGTCCGGTGTACTACCACAGCTACATCATGGGCGAGATGTTCGCTTCCCAGCTTCATCACGCCATCGTGCATGACGTCCTGAAGGCAGACACGCCGACGCCGCTCTACAGCGGGCACAAATCGATCGGCGATTTCATGAAGGAGAGGGTATTCGGACCGGGTGCGAGCGTGCGCTGGGACGGGCTCGTGCGCCATGCCACCGGCCAGGACCTCAGCCCCAAGGCCATGATGGCCGAGATTTCCGGCGGCGGTCATGAGCCCCCGAAGGCCAACTGACACGGCACTGTTGTCACTCAGCGCCTTGGGAATTGTTGCTAACTGTGCGTCCTGAGACCCAGTGTGGAGCTGGATCTCGGCGGCCTAATCGAGCCGAATCTTCCTGGTCCAATCACGATCGGGAACTCCGTCCCGCATTGCGTTCGCATGCACTCCGAGAGCATATCGGGGTGCTCGTCATGATTCCTTGCCACATTCGACTGGGCGGTAACTTAGGGGCGTTTACTTGTCGTCGCGGTGTGGTATGCTTGAAGCCGATGACCGGTGATTCTCGCCGGGCTTGGAAGGGAGGCCACTCGTTCATGACCGACCGCGAGCAATTGGAGCTGCTGATTCATGCCGGGCATCCGCTGATCTCGGTGGTGACGCACGAAGAGGAGTATGCCCTCAGCCTGGTTCGCGAAGTGGCCTTCGACCTGTCCCGGGACCTCGCCGGTCTGGGCCTGTGGCAGTGGTCGGTCGCCTCAGGGCTGCGGGACGGGTTGGTCGACACCGGCAAGCGACTGACTACCACGGAGAACGCCACAGTCGCCCTCGCTCAACTCGCCCAGTTGCCCGGCCGCTACATCTGCGTGATGCTCGATCTTGCACCGCACCTGTCCGACGCAAAAACGCTCCGGTATTTCCGCGACGCCATCCGGCAATGCCGCCAGGTTGGCAGCCACTTGGTGCTGATTGACTACACGGACCAACTGCCTTCGGTCATCACGATTGAAACGGCGCGTCTCGAGGTCTCGTTGCCCAGCGAATCAGAATTGGATTCCATCATTCGAGAAGTCGTTCGTCGCCTTCACCGTCGCGAGCCGATCGAAGTAGATCTGACGCGTCGCCAGCTTCAAACCATCATCCGCAATCTTCGTGGTCTGACCCGACGGCAGGCCGAACGGATCATCACTGAGGTCATTCTGGAGGACCATCGCCTGGACGGCACCGACATCAATTCCATTCTGGCTGCCAAGCGGCGCACCTTGGATAGCGGTGGGCTCTTGGAGTATGTGGAGGCCCCGGTCGACTTGTCCGAGATCGGCGGGCTGCGGCGACTCAAGCACTGGCTCACGCTCAGACAGCAGGCGATGTCCGACGAAGCGGCGAAGTTCGGCATCACCGCCCCGCGAGGTGTGCTGATGCTCGGTGTCCAGGGAGCCGGCAAGAGCCTGTGCGCCAAGGCCATCGCGACTGCCTGGCAGCGGCCGCTGATGCGAATGGATGTGGGGGCCTTGTACGACAAGTACATCGGCGAGTCGGAGCGGCGGCTTCGCGACGCCCTCAAGCAGGCCGAGAGCATGGCCCCGATCATCTTGTGGGTCGATGAGATCGAGAAGGCATTCGCCTCGTCGGCCTCCCGAAGCACCGACGGCGGGTTGTCCCAACGGATGTTCGGCTCGCTGCTGACCTGGATGCAGGAGCACCAGGATCCGGTGTTTTTGGTTGCCACGGCCAACGACATCGAGGCCCTGCCTCCCGAGCTCCTGCGCAAGGGCCGGTTCGATGAGATTTTCTTCGTCGATCTGCCCGAGGCATCGACGAGGCGGGAGATCTTTGCCATTCACTTGCGAAAACGAGGCCGCGACCCGGAGGAATTCGATCTCGACAAGCTGGCGGAGCAGGCCGACGGATACAGTGGTGCGGAGATCGAGCAAGCGGTTATTTCGGGGTTGCACCATGCGTTCGCGGAGGGGGCAGCCCTCGATACCCATCGTCTCCTGCAGGCCTTGGAGCAATCGCCGCCGCTTTCCGTGACGATGGCCGAAAGCGTCCATGCTCTGCGTCATTGGGCTGGGGGACGCTGCGTGCCGGCGGATTGACCCTTGCAGTCCGGCCGGTGCCGAATGGAAACAGGTCATGTGAATGCCTGCACGAGACCCCGCATCCCGAAACCTTCGTGCCCGTTGGCTCTTGGGTGGTTGTCTTCTGTTTGTGCTGCTCCTTGCGGTTGTCTGGCGGATCTGGCCGCGAGAGCCGGCCAGGTCGTCCGGGCCCATGCCTCATCAAGCCTATGTTTGGCAGCGTTCGTGGGGGCCGCAGGTGCCTGAGGCGATCGGTCGGGCAGAGGAGCGTCTCGCGGGAGTCGTCGTTCTCGTTGTTGAGGTGTCGTGGCAGGACGGCCGACCGCGAGTGGCGACGGCTGAATGGGACCCCGTCTTTCTGTCCGCGCTGAAGATGCCGGTGGGGCTCGCCATGCGGATCGGCCCTTTCGCGGGCCCCTTCAGAACCGACGATGACACGGCGGACCTGCTGGCAGGCCTTGCCTCGGCGATGCTCGAACAGGCCCATCGTGCGAATCTGCCTGTGGCCGAGCTGCAAATCGATTTCGACTGTGCCGAATCGAAACTGAGCGGGTACCGCACCTGGGTGGAGGCGATCCGGCAACGTGTAACGCCCACTCCGGTTGTGATCACCGCCTTGCCGAGTTGGCTGCGGCAGTCTGCATTTCGGACGCTGGCGGAGGCTGCGGACGGCTTCGTCCTGCAGGTGCATTCTCTGGAACGGCCCAAGGGACCAGACGCGGCCATGACGCTCTGCGATCCAAGAGCCGCGCGGCGAGCGGTCGAGCACGCGGCCAGATTGGGCAGGCCCTTCCGGGTGGCATTGCCGACCTACGGCTACCTGGTGGCATTCGATCAGACGGGTAAGTTCATTGGCCTTTCGGCCGAGGGGCCGACGGCGCGGTGGCCACAGGATGCCAGTGTCGTCGAGGTCCGGTCGGATCCCGCGGCCATGGCTGATTTGGTGCAAGCCTGGGCCGATGATCGACCGATGAATCTGCAAGGCATCATTTGGTATCGTCTTCCAACGGACAAAGACGCGCTCAACTGGGGATGGCCGACGATGGAATGCGTCATGACCGGGCGGCGCCCCCTCCCGGCCGTGCGAGCCGAACTCCGCCGACCCGAGGCCGGGTTGGTGAAGATCGACTTGGTCAACGATGAGCAGGCGGATTCGACTTCGCGAATTCGGCTGAAGATCAGGTGCGGCGGGGCGGATCTGATCGCGGGAGACGCCCTGGGGGGCTTCCAGTGGAAGAGGATGTCCGCGGACGCCGTGGTCGTCGAGAGTCCCGAGGCCCCGGCGTCCTCTCTGCTTCCGGCGGGCCAGCGGCGGACGGTAGCCTGGCTTCGGCTGAATGACGACAAGGAGGTCCGAGTTGAGATTGAGATGGTTCAGCCTTGAGCTCGCGGCGGTGGTGACCGTTATTGGATGGTTGTCTCCGAATGACGCATGGGCGTGCGGCCCCGATTTTCCCAATCGACTGCTGATGAGCGGCGATAGCGCCGTGTTGAGGCCGCCCGTGGCGAGTTTCTACTTCGAGCTCAAGGGGATTGTTGGTCCTGACAAAACCGAGTTCCCGGCCCTCTTGCCGAGCACAGGGGACAAGCCCCGGCAAACGACGGACACCGACCTGGCTGAGTTGCGCGCGGCCCTTGAACACTCGAACATGCCCGTGGCCGATCGCGAAGCCCTGTTCTCTCGGTACCAGGATATTCGCGAGGAGATGTGGGACTACGCTGCGGACCTGGCAGTGTACAACAGGCTGCGAGTCTTCGGCTACACACGCGGATCGCCCCCGGCCGAACTCGATTTCGACGAGTCGCGGGTGCCCGACGGCCTGCCTAATGAGTTCGCCGACTACCTGCGTGGGGCAATCGCCTATCACCGGAACCGATACGCAGAGGCTCGCGAGAGGTGGACGGCGCTGCTCGATCGTCCGGCGGGTGAACGCAGCAACCGAACCGTATGGGCTGCGTACATGCTTGGCCGCAGTTGGGTGGACGAAAAACCTGAGATGGCCGTCTTGTGGTTCGAGAAGACGCGCACCCTGGTTCGCGAGGGTTTCCGTGATAGCACCGGGCTGGCGGCCGCGAGCCTTGGCTGGCAGGCACGGGCGGAGCTGCGGCAAGAGCACTATGCAGAGGCATTAACACTGTACATCCAGCAGGCTCGAACGGGCGATCACGGAGCGGTTCTCTCGTTGCAGATGACCGTCGCTCGTTTGCTCAAGGAGAACCAGGCGGTTCTGGAAGGGGTTGCCGCGGATTCGCTAGCCCAGCAGGTGGTGACCGCGTACATCGTGGCCAAGGGCGGCCCGAAGTGGAACCCGTGGGATGCGCCCGATCAGAAGCTGGTAAAGATCTGGCTGCTGGCCGTTGAAAAAGCCGACGCCCGCGACATGCCCGGGGCAGGGCGGCTGGCTTGGTTGGCTTACCAGTATGACGATATGGAATCAGCCAAACGGTGGCTGGCCCGGACGCCGCGAGATCTGCCTATTGCCCGATGGCTCCGGGCGAAGCTGCTGCTGCACGACGGCAGAATCGAGCCTGCGGCCGCCATCCTTGCCGATCTGGTGAAGCTCTTTCCGGAGGAGGCCGGTCGGGATTCGATGAGCCTCCTTGCGGTGCACGGCGACGAACGAGTAGCCGCCCCGCCTCGATCGATGATCTGGGGCGAGATCGGCGTGTTGCACATGGCGCGGTATCAGTATGTCGAGGCGATGGATGCGCTGCTGCGAGGCGTCTACTGGATGGATGCGGCCTACGTTGCGGAACGAGTGTTGACGACCAACGAGTTGAAACAGTATGTCGACACTCGCTACCCCGCCCGGCCAAGCTCGGTTCCCGCGACTGAACCGAAAGACAAAGATGAGGACCAGAGTGCGGAAGTTGACCCGGGCGATCGTTTCGGAACGCCGGGTCTTCAGCGGCTGGGACCGGCCATGCGGCATCTGCTGGCCCGCCGTCTGGCCCGTGAAAAACGGTATGACGAAGCACGTGCGTATTATCCTGACAAATGGCGGGCGGTGTTTGACAACTACTTGACTGCCCTCAGGGTGGGGCACGATACCAGCAAATCAAAGGAGCATCGTGCCGAATCACTCATGGAAGCGGCTGCGATCGCGCGATGGGACGGCATAGACCTGCTGGGCACCGAGCTTGAGCCGGACTGGTCGTCATTGGAGGGCAGTTTCGAGATTGAAGCAGCCTCGCAAGTGCGTGCGGAGGTCGGAGCGGCGAAGGTGGTTCCCAGCAGCACCGACGAGCGCCGGAGGCTGAGGCAACACGTCGGGCCGCGCAAGCGTTGGCATTATCGCTACATCGCGGCCGACCTGGCCTGGGAAGCCGCCGAACTGCTGCCGGACGAGTCTGAGGAGACGGCCAGGGTGCTCTGCGAGGCCGGCTCGTGGCTCAAGGCCCGCGATCCGAAAGCGGCCGATCGCTTCTACAAGGCGATGGTAAGGCGTTGCGGCACAACTGAACTGGGCAAGAAAGCCGACAAGCTCAGATGGTTTCCACCGTTGAAGACGGACGAATGGACCGGAACGCAACCTGGCGAGGATGAGCCATAAACATGCGGCGGGATTTGTCGGACACCCCGGCTTCGAGGAAATGACCAATGCCCAAGCACCAATGACCACGGAAACCCGAAACCCGAATGACCAAACCGAGGAATCAGTTGTCAGTCTATCGCCTTGCCAGAGGCCCATCACTGACCACTGAGAACTGATAACTGAACATTTCTCCGGTCATTCCAGTTTGTTCACACCCCTTTGTCCCAGTCGCGTCTTGTTCCAGTGATCCAGGAGCCGCAAGCCGACCACCAGGAGCACGGGGCCGAGAAAGACGCCGATGAAGCCGAAGGCGATCGCTCCGCCCAGGACGCCCAGTAGGACCAATACGAAGGGCATTCGGCTCCCTTGACTGATGATCATCGGCTTGAGGACGTTGTCCACGCTGCTGACCAGCAGTCCCCAGCAGACCATGAAGATGCCCCAGCCCAGCCACCCTTTCCAGAAAAGCCAGATCGCAACCGGGCCCCAAACGAGCGGTGGCCCCATCGGAACCACCGAGAGGAAGAATGTCAGCAGCGCGAGCAGGCCGGCGCCGGGAACACCCGCGATGAGAAAGCCGATGCCCGCAATCACACCTTGCGCCAGAGCCGTGCCCAGGATGCCGTAGACGACCCCTCGGACTGTCTTGACCGCGACGTCGACCAGTTCACGAGTCTGGGTGCCGACGATGTGTTGGGTGGCTTCGACGAATCGCTGAGCAACCGCGGCACCATCTCTAAAAAGAAAGAACGCGATGAAGATACTGAGGGCCAGCTCGGCGACGCCTTTCATGAAATGTACGCTGCCGGCGAGCAGCGCCGAGGTGATCGGCTCAACAAAGGGCTTGAGTCGCGAGGTGAGTGTGGCGCTGTCTGAAGCGAGATCGCGCCATGTGTCGGCCGCATGCGAGCCTATCAGGGGCAACCGTTCAACCCAGCCGGGGGGCTCCAGAGGCGGTGACCCCAGGAATTCGCGAAGACCGGAGCCCAAACCCCGAACATCGTCGGCCAGGCTAAGACCGATCAGAACGAACGGAGTCAGCAGGACGAGGATGATGCACACCGTCAGAATCGCTGCGGCCAGCCCGCGTCGACCGCGAAGCAGGTCCGCAAGCCGGGAGCAGAGCGGCCAACTCGAGATGCACAGCACGATCGCCCACAGGATTGCGGAGATGAACGGCCGCAAGACCATGACACAGCCGATCAGCAGCAGGCCGAGGACCACCAGCCGCAAGGTCAACGTAGTGGCCGGTTCTTTCAGTGCCGCGGGGTTGTCCTTCTGTTGGGTTGCACCCTGTTGTTTCATATCTTCTCGTTCCTGGGAGATGAACGTTCCACACGCAACCTCCAAGCGAGGCGGAACCGTGGTGTTCGGATCAAGTCGTCTTTCTGAAACGGCCGCCGCCTTCGTTGACGAGTTTGGTGAAGCCCTTGCTCTTGAGGTTCTTGTCACTGAGCATGGACTTGACCGACTGGGTGGTGGAGACCGTACACAAGGAGATGACCCGTTCAACCGGGTTGCCGCAGTGGAGGCAGGCGGTCAACGGCTCGTCGTTCATGGACTGGCGGACCTCGAACCGCTCGCGACAGTGGTCGCAAGCCTTCTCGACTTCTTTTGCATGATACTCGTAGTTCGGCATGGCTTTACCCATTGAAGCTCGCATCGCGAGGCTCTTTCGCCGAGCCTCCATGTGTGTGCGGGTGATCACCAGCAAACTCAGCCTACCCCGGTATTATACGACGAATCCGGCGCCAGGCCGATCATCTCCACTGCCATTCGGGCAGTCTGTTCGGCTGCCCGAGAGGTGCCCAGCGAAGTCACGATCTGCCTCAGATCGGCTTTCATCGCCTCCCGTCGAACCGGGTTGGAGAGGATATCGAGGGCTTCGGCCGCGATGGGTTCAGTGGATTCATAATAGGGCATGAATTCCGGCACGATGCGACGGCCCGCGAGGATATTCACCAGGGACAAATGAGGCGTGGTGATGAGGTGCCGCCCGACCAGCCGATAACCCCACTTAGACCCGTTGTACATGACCACCATGGGGACGCCGTGGCAGGCCACTTCGAGGGTGGCGGTGCCGGATGCACAGAGGGCCAAGTCGGCGGCCGTCAGGACCTCCGGCAGGTGCCCGACCTCAATCTGAGCATTGAGATCGCCGGGAGGCAGCATCTCGCGGATGATGGCCTCGGACCGGCTGTTGGCAGCCGCAAACAGGAACACGGCACGGCCATGGCGGCTGGCGATGGTCCGGGCCACCTCGATCTGTCCTGGGAGCACCTCCTGAATCACATGGGAACGGGACCCGGGCAGGCAGGCGATCACGGGCGAGCCTGCGGCACGCAGCCCGCGCACGAGTTCGGAATCGGGCTTCTGGTCGGCGATCTGCTCCACAAGTGGATGGCCGACATACTTGGCGGCAACGCCGCGCTGTCGGAAGTAGTCTTCTTCAAACGGCAAGATGGCGGCCACCCGGTCGACCCGCCCACGCAGCCGCCGGACCCGCCAGGGTGCCCAGGCCCACAGTTGTGGGGCAATGTAATACAGCACCGGACAGCCAGCTCTCTTAAGTCGTTTAGCCATCGGAAGATGCAGTGCCGGAGAGTCAACGAGAACCGCCAGATCGGCGGGCTCCTGCCTCAGCGTCCTGGAGACTCGGCCGAGCAACCGCCAGGCATGCCCCAGCAACCGAACCGCGCCGACCAGCATGGCCGACTCGGACGTCAAATCGTCAATCGCGGAGCAGCCTGCCGCCTGCATGGCCGGGCCCGCCACACCAAACAGGTCGGCGCGGGGGCACAGACGGCGGATTTCCCGGACCAAGCCGGCCGCATGCCGGTCGCCGCTCGGTTCAGCGGCCGAGATGAAGATCCGGGCCTTGCCGGCCGGTGGGTTGGACGGCTTGGCATCTGTTGTGTCGTCGGGCACAGCGATCCATATATCAGCCGCTACCGCGGGGGTCAAATCGCGCGACCTCCAGGACTGGCGTTACACCGGGCCTTGGCGTAACATAAAGAACTTCCTGTATCGCCCGGGCCGGCCTGTGAGTTGCCGGCGAAAGGGTGAGCCCGCCTCTCAGTGAGGTGGGTGTGGGGGCAAAGCGCGGGTGCTCCGCGCGCCCGATGGAGTTGCGCGACGCTTCGTCGAGTGAGCAAGTCAGTCGCAAGTGGAGGTGTCGTTTGGCGTCAGAGTTCGTTCGCAAGCTTATCGACTCAGGGATCCATTTCGGTCATCGGACGAGTGCCTGGGATCCCAAAATGCGTCCGTACATTTTCGGGACGCGCAACCAGATTCATATCATTGACATTCGCGAGACGGTCAAGGGCATTCTATGCGCAAGGAAGTTCGTCGCGAGTGTCGTCGCCAAGGGCCAGGATGTCCTGTTCGTCGGCACGAAGCGCCAGGCCCGGCACGCGGTCATGGAGGCCGCCAAGCGCACGGGAATGCACTATGTTTCGGAGCGATGGTTGGGCGGGACGCTCACCAACTACCGGACGATCCGTTCGCGACTGGCCCGTCTCGAGGAACTCGAGGCGATCGAGGCCGAGGGCATGGCCGGCAAGTATAGCAAGAAGATGATTGCCACGCTGACCCGAGAGCGTCGCAAGATCAAGCGAAATCTCGAGGGCATCCGGGGCATGACGAAGCTGCCCGCCGCCCTGTTTGTGATTGATGTCCGTCGCGAGTACATCTCCTGCCTGGAAGCCCGCAAGCTCAAGATTCCGGTAATAGGCGTGATCGACACGGATTCGGATCCGGATTATGTGGACATTCCGATACCCGGGAATGATGACGCGATGCGAGGGATCGAGCTGATCTGCGAGTCGTTGGTCGAGGCGATCGAAGAAGGCAAGCGGGCACGGCCGGCCGAGGCGGTCAATGAGGCTGCTCCGGCCCGAGGGCCTGCTGCCGGGAGGCGTTCGAGCCGCGCGATGGCTCGTGCGGAGGCGGCTGCAGAGCAGCCGGCTGAGGAAGGTGGCGACGCCGCAGGCGACCAGCCTGTGAGCGATTCGGCGGTAGCCTCGACGTGAAGACCGGGGCGTGGTGGCCCGGCGCGACCGGCCCGCACTGTCTCCGTAGTGGCTCATTGTCGCTAGGGTGAAATTGGGTGCGTCGGCACAGGTGACGCAAACCTGTACCCGGCATGATTGTCTTTTGAAGGCAAGGAGCAAGAGAGCATATGGCTGAAATTACCGCAGCAATGGTCAAAGACCTGCGCGAACGCAGCGGCCTGCCGATGATGGACTGCAAGAACGCGTTGCAGGAGACGGGTGGGGATGCCGCCAAGGCCATGGAACTGCTTCGCAAACGCGGGGCAGCCGCGGCGGAGAAGAAAGCCGGCCGTGCGATGGGTGAAGGACGCATCGGAATGTATGTGGATGCGGCCAAGGGTGTCGGGGCCCTGGCGGAACTGACCTGTGAGACGGCACCGGTGGGCAAAAACCCTGACTTCATTGCGCTAGCCGGCAAGGTTGCGAAACACGCTGCGCTCGCGGGCAATGCGGACGCGGCGACCATCGGCACAGAGCAGTTTGTCGATGAGCCGAAGCAGACGGTCCAAGACCTCTTGATCGACGTTCTCAATCGGATCCGCGAGAACATGAAAATCGCGAGGGTCATACGCATGAACGGCCGGACGGCCGGTTACGTACATCATGACGGCAAGCTGGGCGTTTTGCTGGTTGTCGAAGGATCCGGCGGCAACGAGGCTTTGCTCAACGACGTCTGCATGCACATCGCAGCCATGGCTCCCAAGGCGGTGCGCCGCGAGGATCTGCCTGCCGAGGCGGTCGAGAAGGAGAAGGAAATCCAGCGCGCCCAGATCATCGCTTCCGGCAAGCCGGAGAACATGGTCGACAAGATTCTGACGGGCAAGATGAACCGGTATTTCAGCGAGCAGGTTCTGATCGAACAGCCTTTCGTCAAAGACGACAAGAAGACCGTCGGCAAGGTGTTGGATGAGGCGGGTCTCAAGGCCGCCAGCTTCATCCGCATGCAGGTCGGCGGAGCCTGAGGGGCACGACGTATCAGATAATCCGATGATCCGAAGGCAGGGGCCACATGATTCATTCAGGTGGCCCTTTTTATTGTATCGGTGATTATCCTGACTCCCGCGCTCCTCTGGCTCATTTGAGGCAGTAGGATTGCTTGCACGGGAAACCATATTCAGGGTATCCCCTGATAGGATATTAGGCCCCACAAAAATGGCTGGGATTTACGCTTAATGCTGGTCGCGCATAAGTAAACCTCTCGGGGTGAAAGCCCGATTAGCTCCGACGAGGTGTGGGGTGTTTCCAGCACCTCCTCGGGCGTTCCTGTGTGCATCGAAGAGTAGCGCGTGATGGGTTTCGCGTGGCCCATCAACCGGGAAAGACACTGGCAGTGAAGCGTCGGCCCCACCGGCGCTTGGCGTTGTACTCAGGTGTCAGGCCGGCTACGGAGAGAAAACATGAGCAGCACGTTGACGTTGAGTCCTGTGACTCGCATCGAAGGTCATCTGGCGATCCACGCCGAGATTGAGCCGATCGGTTCTGGAGAACAATCGACACAGCGGGCAGGCGAACCGGCGGCCGCATCGAGCCGCCCGGCCGCGGACAAGCAGGCGGGGGGCAAGAAGGGTTGCCGTGTTAAGAAAGCCCACTGCGAAGGTGAGATGTTCCGCGGCATTGAGAAGATCCTCGAGGGACGCGATCCGCTGGATGCGCAGCAGATCACCCAGCGAATCTGCGGTGTGTGTCCGATCTCGCACGGCATGGCCTCGATCCTGGCGCAGCAGAATGCCTATGGACTCAAACCGACGCACAATGGTGGACTGCTTCAGAACCTGATTCAGGGCGCGAACTACCTGCAATCGCACATCCTCCACTTTTACCACCTGGCGGCCCTCGATTTTGTGGACGTGAAAGCGATTCTCAAATACTCGGGCTCTGACCGATTGCTGGGCAAGCTCAAGGCCTGGGTCGAGCAGGCGGTCGCGCGCAAGGATGTATTCCCCGCTGCGCCGTTCCTGCCACGCTACGAACGCGACTATGTCCAGGACGTCGGCGTCAACATGACCCTCCTGAGCCACTACGTTCAGGCTCTGGATATGCGGCGGATCTGCCACGAAATGGCGGCTGTCTTCGGGGCCCGTTTGCCGCACTCGACGGCCATCGTTCCGGGCGGTTGCACGCAGGTACCTGATATCGAGCGTGTGCTGTCGTACCGGGGCCGACTGCAGAAGGTGACTGCCTTCATCAGGGATGTGTACCTTGCGGACTTGGTCACCGTGGCCGGCGCTTTCAAAAGCTACTTCGACATCGGTAAGGGCTGCGGCAACTTCCTCTGCTTCGGTGTGTTTCCGATGGGCGAGGGAGACCGCCAGTTCTTCCAGCCGGGGACGCTCATTGACGGGAAGTGGGCACCGCTGGATGTCGCCCGGATCACCGAGGACGTCGGTTGTTCCTGGTACGCACAGCCTTCGGGCTTGCATCCCGACAAGGGTGAAACGAATGCCGCGCCGGGAAAATCCGGGGCGTACAGTTGGATCAAGGCGCCTCGCTACGGCGGCAAGCCGATGGAAGTCGGCCCGTTGTCCCGTGTGCTGGTCAATTACCACGATCCCAGCATGGGCTGGGTCAAGAAGGAAGTGGATGCCGTGCTTGCTTCGGCGGGTATCACTCCCGACAAGCTCCCGTCGGTCCTGGGACGCCACCTGGCCCGTGGACTCGAAGCAGCCTGGCTGGCCGACCAATGCATGAAGTGGCTCGACGAAATCGAAATCGGCGGCCCCCCGGCGGCAGATTTCAAGATTCCGCAACGGGCGTCAGGCTGCGGTCTGACCGAGGCCCCACGAGGTGCTCTCGGACATTGGATAGCGATCGAGGATTACAAGATCAAACGGTACCAGTGCATCGTGCCGACGACCTGGAATTGCTCGCCGCGCGACGACCGGGGCCAGGCGGGACCGGTTGAACAGGCCATCGAGGGAGCATTCGTGGAAGATGCCGCTCAGCCGATCGAAGTCGGCCGAATCGTTCGCTCGTTTGACCCGTGCCTGGCTTGCGCCATTCACTAGGAGGCGACCAATATGCGTCAGCATACGCGAAGAGAGATTCTGCGATTGGGGGCCGCCCTGGCTGCCGGGTTCGGCCTTGAACAAGAGTACGGCCGGGCAATGGCGGCAGGCCTGGAGAAGCTGGTGACCGGCGAGGCCAGGGTGCTATGGCTCCAGGGCATGGCCTGCAGCGGGTGCTCCGTGTCGCTGCTCAATTGCACCGATCCCGGGCCCGTTGAACTCCTGACCGAGATTATCTCGCTCGTCTACCATTCGGACCTCTCGTCGGCCCAGGGAGAGGTGGCCAACCAGGTTGTTGAGCAGGCCATTCAGGCCGGTGGATACTACCTGGTGGTCGAGGGCTCCGTACCGCTCAAGATGCCGGAAGCGTGCATCGCCAACAGCAAGCCGCTGACCACCCTCCTGCAGTCGGCGTGTCGGAATGCGGCGGCCATCATCGCCGCCGGCACCTGCTCGGCATTTGGTGGTATTCCCGCGGCCGAGGGCAATCCGACCGGTGGCGGCAGCGTCAGGGAATTCATGGAGCAGCATGGGATTCCGGTTAGGGACAGACTGATCAACTGCCCCGGCTGCCCAATGCATCCTGAGGAACTGGTCGGCACAGTGGCTTATGTGATCGCCAAGGGACTGCCGAAGCTGGATCCCGAGCTGCTGACCCCCGAGATGTTCTACAAGCACTCCGTTCACGACAACTGCCCGCGATTTCATTACTGGGAAAAGCGTGAATTCGCGCAGAAGTTCGGCGACGAAGGCTGTCTGTTCAAACTTGGCTGCCTGGGGCCCCTGAGTCACACCAACTGCCCGCAACGGCAGTGGAACGGCGGCGTGAACTGGTGTATCCGAGCCGGTGCGCCGTGCCTGGGCTGCACCAGCAAGGAGTTCTCCAAGCGGCGTGATTTTCCGTTCTATCGTAAGGGCGAAGAATGTCATCCGGTTGCCTACGTGGAGCAGGACCGAAAGGGCACGGTGTAAGTTACCATGCGATTGACTCTGGCCAAGAAAATCATCGGATCGATCCTGGGCATTTTTGTCGTGTCCACCTTCGTGCTGGTGGCGATGCAGTACGTCCTGTACTCGCGCAACGTCGAGCAGACGCTGGCCGGCATCGAAACGTCGGTTATCAATCTGAAACGCAATGATGCGAAGGACATCATGCGTGAAGTCAAGATCTCGGTCGAAGGCTCTCTGCAGCGAGGCGAATTCGTGCAGTTCATGCGCTTCGCCGACCAACAGAAGCAGCTTGCCGAGGTCAGAGCGTTCTCGTTCTACAACAAGGACGGGAAGGCCGAGCTCTCCTCGGACGGCGCACGCGTCGGCCAGCCGCTTGACGCTGCCGTGTTCAAGCAGGCCAATGAAGCCAAGGACATGTTTGCGGTGGAGACCGACGGGTTGTTGTCATTGTATTACCCGCTTCGGACCGATGCGGACATGCGGCGGCTACACCCGGAGTGGAAGGTCGGCGACTTCTACGGTGCTTTGCACCTGGAGTTTTCCAAGGACCAGATCAACAGCATGCTGTCTGAGGCTCGCACTCTCTATCAGACAGGGTCTCGCCGGGTGGCAGTGATGGTGATCGGCGCCAACCTGGTGGCGGCCGTTCTGGTGGTGATCTGCGCTCTGATCATCTCCAGCCGAATCGTCCGGCCGGTTCGTAAGGCGGTTGATGTGCTGAAAGAAGTCGCCAAGGGCGACTTCACGAAGCGGCTTGAGATGTCCGGCAAGGACGAAATCGCGGAGTTGGCCGCTGCACTTGACTCCACCACCCAGACTCTGAGAAAGACCGTCACGAGTATACGAGATCATTCTCAGACGCTGGTGACCGCATCCACTTCCCTATCGACGACGGCCAATCACCTGGCCAGCGGCGCGGAAGAGACCACCGCGCAGTCGGCGACCGTAGCCTCAAGCGCCGAAGAGATGGCTGCGAACATGAATCACATGGCCGCCTCTACTGAGCAGATGTCCGCGAACGTCAAGACGGTCGCGGCCGCGATCGAGGAGATGACCGCCAGCATCGGCGAGGTGGCCAAGAATGCCGAGCAGGCAGCCGGCGTGGCCGAGCGGGCCTCTCAGCTTGCCGCTGGAAGCAACGAGACCATCGGCCAACTGGGTACCGCGGCCGATGAGATCGGGAAGGTGATCCAGGTCATCCAGGACATCGCCGAACAGACAAACCTGCTGGCCCTGAACGCGACCATCGAAGCGGCCAGGGCGGGCGAAGCAGGCAAGGGTTTTGCAGTCGTGGCCACGGAGGTCAAGGAACTGGCCAAGCAGACGGCTGAGGCAACAGAGGATATTCGTCGGAGGATCGAGGGTATCCAAAGCTCGACCGGCAGCGTGGTCAGTGCCATTGGCCAGATCAGCGAAGTTATCGAAAAGGTGAATGAAGTCTCGCGGACGATCGCCTCGGCGGTCGAGGAGCAGACCATCACCACCAAGGAGATTGCTCAGAA
>CAZTQK010000083.1:0-17746 GCA_964615635.1 uncultured Planctomycetales bacterium | reverse complement strand
GACGCCAAGTGATCTTGTGAGTCGGCAGTTGCGGGGCGTCTATCACGTTCTGGCAGGACGTTCGTTCGAATACGGCTACTCACGCTGGGCGGCCCTGGCCTGCGGCGCCGGACTGGTCGCGACGGTCCTTTCTGGCCGTCACCGGTTTGTCATCGTGCTGGTCCTGTTCAGCCTTCTGGGTATTCGGGCGCACATGGTCTCCTTGGGACACTTGGATCTGAGGCTGCTGCTGCCGGCGATGGTCATGTGGCTGACCGCCGGGACGTGGTTCGTGGCGTTGCTGGTCCGCCTCTGGGGACGGCGATGGCTGGCCATGGCAGACCCTGTCGGCCATCCTACCGGCCGGCAGCAGTGGCGGTCAGCTTCGAGGCCGCCGATTCGTCAGCCAGGACGGTGACGTGTTCGTGAAGCTGCAAGGCGCTGGCCGGACACATCTCGTTGACCATGCCCTCGACGGCGGCGGCCAGAATACCCGCCTTGTTCGGGCCGTTGGCCAGCAGCAGGATCCGGCGGGCGTCGAGGATCGTTCCGATTCCGAGTGAGACCGCCATCATGGGCACATGCTGGCGGCTCGGGAAGAAACGGGCGTTGTCGTCGATCGTCTGGCGGGCCAGGGCCACACGACGGGTTCGGGAGTTGAAGGAGCTGCCAGGCTCATTGAATGCAATGTGGCCATCGGTGCCGATGCCGAGAACCAGCAGGTCAATCCCCCCGCAATCCGCGATCTGTTGCTCGTAATACAGACAGTGAGCGTCGAGATCCATGGCCAGACCGGAAGGGGCGTAAACCTTATCGGGGCGGATATCCACGTGGTCGAACAGATACTGGTGCATGAAGCGATGGCTGCTCTGTGGGTGCTCCGGACCAAGGCCGACGTATTCGATCAGGTTGAACACCCGCGTTCGGGCAAGACTGAGGCCCTCGTCTCGATGCAGTCGGACCAGTTCGCGATAGAGGCCGATAGGAGTCGAACCGATGGGCAGGCCGAGAACGGCGTCGGGTTTGGCGCGAATCAACTCAGCGACGATCCGGGCCGCTCGGACGCTCAGGTCGTCGTGGTTCGGGCAGATGACGACTTCCATGTCTCGCTGTCCTCTCAACGTCGTGGAAAAAGACGCCCGCCGTGGGTAAACGGCGGGCGGCACTGCTATCCAGAGAACAGCGTCCACCGCAATGCCGATGGGAGCTGATTGAAAGAACCCTGCGATAAGGGGGATGGCTTGAACTCGGTTCTGAGAACCTCCCGTCCAGCGGGCTCGTTCCCTTTGGAGATTCAGAGGCCTCCTGGGTTCCGATTACGGTTCAATCAATTTGTGACTCCCTGTCGAACATGACAGACACTATTCCCTGCTCTTAGGTATACCACCGCACGGCGGTGTTTTCCAACCATTCGCGGAAATACGGACCGGTTGGGGTCCGTGACAGTTCAGGCGGCCCTTTCAGAACCCCGAGCGTAAGCGAGGGGCCAAATCGGAAAGCGGCCACGTCACAGGGTGGCCGCTCCCTCCCGCCTTCGCCGGGCTTCGGCGTGGCGAGTACGGTCGCGGTTCTGAAGAAGCCGTAGCGCCTCCCCACCTGAAATGTCACGGACCCGACCGGTTGGGCCGGGATGACCGATAAGCAGGACCTTTCCCTGACGGCGGGATCCCGATCAGCGGCTGCAAATGCCCGCCAGAGGCAGACTTGGAAGCTCGACCGCCCGGACGGCGGTTCTGGGACCTCGAGGCACCTCACGCACTGACCCAGAACACCGCAAAAAACCGCGGCCCCGGACTCGAATCGCCCTATTTGCAGTGCTAGAATGATTTTATGATGCACGGCCACCCGACGGCCGGCATCCGACTTCTGGGGGAAAAGGGTGCCGCAGAAAGTCTCTCGCGCCCATCACACGACCCTTCGGAGCGCCTTAGCATGCCGAGCCCGGTCCGAGTTCTGGGATGGCTCTGTATCGCCATCATATCGGTGGTCGGTTCATTGCCGGCCTGGGCGGGCCCAACGCAACCTCCCGACCTTGGCGTGATGCGCGCCACCCCTGAAGACACTGAGGAATTGCTGGTCTTCCTTGAGCCCGGTGCCGACGCACAACGCTTTGCCCGCGAGCACGGCCTCAAGGTGAAGCATGCGCTCCGGAGTGATCCAAACATCTTCGTTCTGTCGGCCGAATCCGTAAAGGCGGCACGACAGCTTCACGACACACATCGCCCCGGCGGCCACGCTCGGGCCGTCTACCTCAACCAGAGGACCCGTTACGTCAGGATGGCCTTCGTGCCCAACGATCCGTATTTCCACAAGAACACGCCGTCAACAGGCTGGCCCGGCCAGTGGCACTTGGTGAACGAGTACGTGTCCGGCCTGGACGCCCGCGTCCAGGGAGCATGGAACCGCGATATCACCGGAAGCGGCGCGATCATCGGCATCGTCGACGATAGCCTGGAACCCGCGCATCCTGACCTGTCACCCAACTACGTCTCTGCCGACAGTTGGGACTTCGGACAGAACGACGGCGATCCGAGCCCGGTGTATACCGATGACAAGCACGGCGTATCGACCTCGGGGGTGGCAGGGGCTCGGGGTGGAAACGGCATCGGCGTCACCGGGGCGGCTCCTTACGCGGGACTGGCGGGCCTGCGGATCGATTTCGTTTACCAGACCACGCAGATGTTCGTGGACGCCACTCTCTACCACAGCAGCGGCACAAACACGAGCATCAAGGTCAAGAACCATAGCTACGGACTCGCCGAACCTTACATCTTGACATCCTCGGAGGTCAGCGCTCTATCGACCTCGACGTCCGCCGGCACGATTCACTGCTTTGCGGCGGGGAACGAGTCTGATGACTGCAATACGAGGGACCTGCAGAAAAGCCCTGACTCGATCACGGTCGCCGCTATGGGCAGCAACGGGAAGTACTCGAGCTATACCAATTTCGGTGCTTGCGTGACGGTGACCGCGCCGAGTTCGTCGTCCGGCTACTTCAGCGTCACAACGACGGATCGAACCGGCACCGGCGGATACAACGGCCCCGATTCGTTCCCGGACACCAACTACACCGCCGTCTTCGGCGGCACCTCGTCGGCCGCTCCGCTTGTCGCGGGCGTCATGGCCCTTGGCAAGCAGGCACAGCCCGCCCTGAATACGCGGTTTGCCAAGCACGTCCTGGCGTTGACGAGCGATATCGTTGATGCCGGTGATACGAGCCAGCAAAGCGGGGGCGGGTGGATCACCAACGCGGCCGGATACCACTTCAATGCCAACTACGGATTCGGTCTTGTGGATGCCGATCAGTTCACGTCCGTGGCGGCGCAGTACGAGGGCGTATCCGCCTTGACGACCGAGGACAGCGGGAGACTCACTGTCAACGCCGGCATCCCGGACAACAACACCACCGGCATTTCGCGATCTTTCACCCTTTCGTCGACCACACCTCTGGAAGAGGTCCTGGTGTATGTGAAAGCCACGCACACAAAACGTGGAGACCTGGAAGCCTGGCTGACCTCCCCAAGCGGCACGACCGGGCGTGTGTTCTCGCGCGACTCCGGCGACACCGGCACGAGCATCAACTGGACGTTCACCTCCAACCAGTTCTGGGGCGAGAACCCGGCGGGCACCTGGACGCTCAACGTCCGCGATGTCTACACTCTGAACACCGGGACATGGAACGAGTACCGGGTCACAACCCGCATGGGCCGCCTGGTCGGCGGCTTCGGTCCGCCGACGATTCTCATCCAACCGGCGGACAAAACGATTGCATCGGGCGCTGCCGCCTCGTTCCACGTCGAGGTTGCGGGGGCGCTGCCGTTGTCGTACCGCTGGCAGAAAGACGGCGTCGACCTCTTCGACGACGCCCGGATCTCAGGGTCGGCCACCGACACGCTTCATATCACCAACTGCGATTCCATCGACAACGGCCAGTATCGTTGCGTGGCCACCAACGGCGAAGGAACGGACACCTCCAGCGCCGCTACCCTCATCGTCAACCCGCCTCAATGGCAGTGTCTGGCAAACGCATCGTTCGAAGGCGGATTCGTGTCGGGCGTGGGCCAGAGTTGGATTCAATACAACGTCGCGGGCAGCGTCAACTGTGACTCCAGCACCGACGCTCACGGGGGCTCGTTCTCTCAACGAATCCAGTCAGCCAACAGCTCGAACACCGGTGGGATCTACCAGAAAGTGAGCGTCACTCCCGGGGAGCAGTACACATTCACGGCCTGGATCAAGACCAGCAGTTCAAGCGTCATGGAAGGATATCTTGGAGTCGATCCGTCCGGCGGCACTGACTGGAACAGCGTGCCCACCCAGTACATGGATTCCACCTCTTCGACGACTTGGTCCATGCAGACGGTCACCGCGACCGCTGCGGCCGGCCAGGTTACGGTGTTCCTGCACGCGCGGTCCACGAAAGTCAATTCCGGCGGATATGTCTATTTCGATGTCGTGACCCCCGACTGCTCAGCTGTCATGCCGACGATTTCGCAGCAGCCGATCGGCCAGAGCGTTTGTCCCGGTGACATGACCATGTTCGCTGTCTCGGCCACGGGCCAGGCCCCGCTGACGTACCAGTGGCAGAAAAACGGTGCCGACCTTTCCGAAGGCGGCCACTACGCCGGGACCAGCACGACAGCATTGATCGTCTCGAACGTCGATGCAGGCGACGTTGCCGCCTACCGGTGCCTGGTGGCCAACGGCTATGGTAGTGTGACCTCAGATGAGGCTTCACTCTCTCTGCTGGCGGCGACCCTCGTCACGCAGCAGCCGGCATCACAATCGCTATGCGCTGGCGGAACGGTCCATCTTAGTGTCTCCGCCGCTGGCGAAGGGGTGTTGATTTACCAATGGCAGAAGAACGGTGTCGATCTGATGGATGACACGCGCATCTCCGGTACGACCACAGTCTCGCTCACCATCGGAGACTCGCAGCCCGAAGACTCAGGCAACTACCGTTGCGTCGCGACCGCCGATTGCGGCGTCGCAGCTTCCGAGGTCGCCGTCTTGTCGATCCAACCATACATCGGGCCCGACATTGACGGCGATTGCGACGTGGACAACAGCGATTTCGGCTTGTTCGATGGCTGTCTGTCGGGGCCCAATGTTCCCCCGCAAGCCGGCTGCGAGAACCGCGATTTTGATGCCGACAGTGACGTCGATCAAGCGGATTTCGGCATACTCCAAGGTTGCATGACCGGCGCCAACAAGGTGCCCGACGCCGCCTGCGTCAACTGAGGCCCGATGCGAATCCGCATCGGCAGGTTTCGATAGGTCGCTGCCCCGGGTGAATCAAGTTGATTCGTCATTCTGCCCGTCCTGGTGGGTCCAAGCACGCTGCACCCGAATGGCCCGTTCGGTCACGCTTGCCGCGAGACGTCGAGGTCGCAACAGGGCCTGCTCTCGCAGAATCATGCATGTCCTTGCCCCGTGGTTTCGGATAGAATGGAAATGGAGGGAGACGGGCGGTCTGCCACCGCCCGGACCAGCCGATCAAATCGGAGGAGGCGGTGAAGAAGATCTCGTGTTCATGGTGTTATCACCCTGGCCTGTGGGCAGTTGCCCTCGGCTTGGCATGCGCCGGGCCAGTCAGGGCCCAATCGGCGTTCAGGGGGCTCTGGGCTGACGCGTTCCACCAGGGGTTCAAGAGCACCTCACAGATCGACACCATGGTCTCGCGAGCCAAGACGGGCAACTACAATGCGATCGTTGCCGAAGTTCTGGCCTACAAGGACAGTGGAAGCGGGGGACACGGGGCCTACTGGAACTCGGCCATCCTGCCTAAGGCGGCGGATATCTCCGGCGGGATCGATCCGCTGGCCTACCTGTGTGACCGAGCCCATGCCGAGGGCATCGAGGTACACGCCTGGCTGGTGACCTATCGCGTGAGTACGGTCTGGCCGCCGTCCAATAACGCGACCCTCGCCGCTCATCCCGAGTGGTTCACGGTCGCACTGGCAGACATGGATACCGGACCCAAGCCGCTGGACGGGAAGTACTGCCTCGACCCCGGTTCTCCCGAGGTGCAGGAGTATCTGATCAGCGCCGTTCGCGAACTGGTCACCAACTATCCGATCGACGGTATCAACTGGGATTACATCCGCTACACACAAACCGACGCCGGGTACCCAGCCGTGGCGAGTTATCAGAACTCGGGCTTGGCACGCTTCAGCCGGATTACCGGTTACAGCGGAACGCCGCCGAGCACCAACACGGCCTGGCAGGATTTCCGAAGGCGGACAATTGATGAGCTGGTCCGGCGATGTCGCGCTGAGATCGCGTCGATCCCCAGCAACCCACGTCAGCCGCTGCGCCACACTGCCGACCTGATCTGCTCAGGTAATGCCCCCGCAGATTTCAGCAGTTCGAGCGCTTATCAACTGTACCAGAACTGGCGGTTGTGGACGGAGATGGGCTGGCTGGATGCCGCAATCCCCATGAACTACAAAGACGATCGCAACAGCACGCACGCAGTCTGGTACCGCAACTGGATTGATGCTGCGATCGGATGGCGCTACGACCGTCACGTGTACTGCGGGCAAGGCAATTACCTCAACAGCAAGGCCAACAGCGTCATTCAACTTCAGTACGTCTACTCCCAGGGCGCCGACGGCTCGTGCAACTACTCCTACTATTCCACCGCCGACGAGAATGATGACGGCGTCGAAGAGGCCGACTTTACTTGGTACCCTTATGTATCCAGCCCGACCACGGGCATTTTCACCTCGGCCGTATCCACGCCGGCCATGCCCTGGCGCAACCCGGCGACGGCCACTGAGGGCACTGTCTGGGGCCGCGTCACCAACCAGCAGACCGGCGACCCGATCGACGACGCGACGGTGCAGGTGGGCAGCTTGGCGCCGGTCAAGACCGATGGAAACGGCTACTACGTGGTGACCCTGATCCCCGCAAGCTCGGGCGGGACCGCCTACGACGTTGTGGCCAGTCAGGCCGGCTATGGTCCCGAGACCGGCACAGGAATCACGGTGGTGGCCGGTGACCTGAGTCGGTGGGATGTTGCTCTGGGGAACCCGCCATCTTGTATTGACGAGTTGATCACGGGTTTTGAAGGCTATGCCGACGGCACCCAAGTCCTGTTCCGCCCGCCCAGCTACTCCGGGTCCACTGACACGAACCTGGCGGCCTCGCCGAACATCAGTCAGGCAACGACTGAAGTCAATGCGTTTTCGGGAATCGTGAGCGGCAAGCTCAGTTGGCAATTCGTGGACACCGGCCTGGAACGCTGGCTGCGTGCGACTACGAGCAACGCGGCGAAAGTGCCAAACCCCACCATCTGGCTGGACAAACCGGTTCGCGTGCGTTTGCGGCTTGAATCGCCGGCAGGAACGCCGCTTCTGGTCGGCCTGGGTGTTCGTGAAACGGGCACCACGGCGGACGTCGGAGAAGACGGCGGCACCAGCGGGACGATCGAGTGGGTCGGAGTCACGGGCCGGTACAACGATGCTGCTCCGCAGGGCAGACGGCTCCCGGCGGTGCCCGGTGTCTGGCAGACGGTGTACTTCGACCCGGCGAACGATCCGATCTTCCCCCACACCGGTGACGGGGTGCTCAGTTCGGCGACCAACAAGGGCACGATCGAGCATTTGGCCTTTTCGAGCACCGGCGGAGCGGGACCGTTTGTTGTCTATGTCGATCAGATTGAGCAGGTCTGCGAAGTCCCGCTCGGCGCGAGGATGGATATCGATCGTGACGGCGACGTGGACGCCGACGACACGCAACTCTTCGAGGATTGCGTGTCCGGGCCGGGGGTGGAGGCCGCTTCGCAGTGCGATCGACTCGACTTCGACACCGACGGTGACGTGGATCAGGCTGATTTCGGCGTCTTTCAACGGTGCCTGACCGGCGCGGACGTCCCGACCGATCCGGACTGCGCCGGCTGATGCCGCGCCGGACCCAAAGGTTGGTGCGGCACGCTCGGAACGGCAAGTGGCGGTTTTGTCAAACGACGTGGAGGAACCAGTGCTATGGAGCGAGGAAAGGACGGCAGATTTCGCGGGCTCGTCTGTGCCTTGTTCGTCGTGTGCGCATCAACCGGCGCAGTCCTTGGCCAATCACCCGAGTTTCGGGCCATGTGGGTGTCGCGGTTCGAGTGGCCCAACGCCAATCAGGCCACCTGCAAGGCCACCATCGACAACATCATGCAGACGCTGGCGGCAAACAACTTCAATGCCGTCTTCATGCAGATACGCGGGCAGGCGGACGTTCTCTATCCGTCGCCGTACGAGGTCTGGTCGCCGCTGATCGGCGGAACCGACCCGGGCTGGGACCCGCTGGCCTACATGATCAACGCCGCGCACGCCAACGGGATCGAGTTTCATGCCTACATCAACACGCATACGTGCTGGCAAAGCGGCGCCCACGCGGCCCCGGCGAACGCAAACCACCTGTTCTTCGCTCACTGCGACGCGTCAGACCCGGCCCGTCGCGATTGGTTGATCCATGATTCGGCCGGCAATCCCGTGCAGTGGCACGAGAACGACTACGTGTGGATCGCCCCGGGTGTGCCGGCGTATCAGGCTTACATGCGCCAACAGGTCCTGTACGTCGTGGAGAACTACGACGTGGACGGCGTGCACTTTGATCGCATCCGGACTCCTAATTCCAGCTACTCGTACGATCCAATCAGCGAGGCCCGGCGAGCAAGTACGCAGAGCAATCCCGGCAACCTCGACTTCAGCCATTGGACGCGCGATCAGATCACGCGAATGGTTCGCGATATCTACGCGGCGGTCATGGCAGTCAAACCGGATGTGAAGGTCAGCGCGGCGGTCTTCCCTGATCCGAACACCGCTCCGGCTAACCAGCACCAGGAAGCCTTGGTCTGGGCGCAGACCGGCGGTCTGGACATCATTGTTCCGATGATGTACTCGACCGGTGGAGAGGGCTCGACCTGGGACATGCGCCTGCAGGCCTGGCTGGCGGGCTGTGCCGGCCGGCATGTGGTCGCCGGGCAGATCACCAGCGAGGGAGTCACCTGGCTGCTCGCCCAGATCGATCTGACTCGTACGCGCGGAGCACAAGGTAACAGCGTGTTCTCCTGGAGCTCGTTCACGTTCTGGGACGACTACAAATCCGATGTCTATCAAGTGCCGACGGCCTTGCCCTCGATGAGCTGGAAGACCAGTCCTTCGACCGGCATCATCTACGGTCACGTCACCGACGCCACGACGGGGTTGCCGGTCATCGATGCCCAAGTGGTTCGAACGGGTTCGTCTTATGTGGGACTCTCCACGGGCGACGGCTTCTACTCGTTCCTGCTCGTCCCGCCGGGCACATACACGTTGACGGCGTCGCACCCGGCATACGGCAGCAACGGCACGACCATCGCCACGGTGGCGGCGGGCGACGTGGTGCGCTGCGACGTTGTCGTGAACGCGCCGCTGCCCCCCGTGATTGCCGAGGTGACCCCCGATCCGGACTCGGTGGTTGTTGGCACGGAATACGCGCGACAATTGACCTTGACACAGGGAACTGCCGATTCCTGGACCCTGATCGAAGGGCCCGCGGGTGCGACAGTCGACTCCAATGGACACCTTTCCGGCTCGACGCCGACGGCGGCGCAGGCCGGTCAGTTGATCGCGTTTACGGTGCAAGCCACAAACTCATTGGGCAGCGACGACGAGAGCTGGCAGGTGTGGGTCAGCGCCTTCGCGCCGTGTTCACCATTCAAATTGATGGACTTCGAATCGTACAACACCGGCGCCAACGTCCTCTTCCGCACACCGCGCTACAGCGGGACAACCGCGAACGATCTGGCCTCCTCGCCCGACGTGGCGGCGGTGACCGATGCGGTTGCAGCGTTCAGCGGGGAGAAGTGCTACCGCATCGAATGGCAGTACATCGACACTGACCCTCAGCGCTGGATGCGATTGACGACCCATAATGCACCGGGACGCCCCAACCCCACGGTACTGCTCCATCATCTGATCCGCGTGCGGATGCGCGTGGACAACGGTCGCTTCCGCTTGGCGGCGGGCATTCGCGAGACGGACACAGTAGCGGAAGTCGGAGATGATGGAGGGGCCAGCGGAACCATTGAGTGGGTCGGAGCGGAGACGGACATCAACGGTGCCCCGCAGGGCGTGTTGGTCGAGCCGATGCCGGGCGTCTGGCAGACGTTCACCTTTGATCTGCAGCGGGACCCCATTCATGGCTTCACCGGCGACGGCGTTCTCGCGACGGCCAACGACAAGGGCGTGTTCGAGCACCTGGCCTTCTCAGTGGTTGATACAGTCGGCCCCTTCACGGTGTACCTGGACGACATCGAGTTTCTGTGCGTCGGTCCGGCCGACTATGACCAGGACGGCGATGTGGATGCAGACGACGCGATGCTCTTTGAGGACTGTGCGAGCGGGACGGGCATACCGGCAACGACGGAGTGCGCCGATCGCGATTTTGACGCCGACGGCGACGTAGACCAAGCTGATTTCGGCGTGTTCCAGCGGTGCATCAGCGGAGAAAACATCTCAGCCGACCCCGCATGTGTCGACTGAGGGTGTCAAAAAGGGTACAAGAGTGTTTAAAAGGGTATTAAACTAGTTTTATGTTGTTGATTGGTGCAACAGCTTGGTCTCTGCGCAGGATCTTTTTCATTTTTGTCGCCTTTGATTTACATTTGGTCAGGAAATGGAGTACCTGGTACAGGCGTAGTGTGACGCCTGTAGGAGGTTTATTCTATAGCCAAGACGGTCTACGAACTGCAGCGGCGTCGGGATCTGCTCTGCGAGCGGATCGCCGCCAACCTGGACATCCTCATCGGCTCGGTGAGCACCAAGGGGCCCAAGCGCCCGGGCTATAACCTGACCTTCAAGCTCGGCGGCGTCACCCGCACCCGGCACATCCGCAAGCAGGATGAGGAGAAGGTGTGGCTGATGACCGCCCGCTACAAGACGCTCAAGAAGCTGATCCAGCAGTTGTCCGACCTGAACTGGGAGATCCTGACCTTACAATCGGGGTAGATCATGAGTCGTCGCACGGAGGCGCCGATTGGTTTTGAATGTCCCCATCGCCACAACTGCCCGCGCCCGCACCACCTGTCCACCACCTGGACCCTGGAGGTGTCCCAGAAGTCGTTCCAGTTGCGTAATGAGTACCATCGGATGGAGAAGCGCTATCAGCAGCGGATTGCGGAGCTGGAACAAGAACTGCAGGAGCGGGACGAGAAGATCGCCCAGTTGCGGATGCAGCATCAGAAGCAGCTCAAGGCCAACGCCAAACCGGCTCCGCCACCGGAGCGGGAACAGCCCCGCAAACGCGGGGCACCCAAGGGCCATCCATCTGCACTGCAATCTGACGATCCCCTATCGCAAGGTCCAGCACATTTTCTCGGACCTGTTCGGCATGCCCCTGGTCCCGGCCTCAGCCATGGCCTTCGACCGGCAGGCCAACCGCAAGGGCCTGCCGCGGTACCAGGAGTTGGGAGTCATGCTCAAGAGCGCTGATGTGGCCCATGCCGACGAAACCTCCTGGCGGGAAGACGGCCGGGGCCGGTATCTCTGGTTCGGCGGCAACGAACACATCGCCGTCTACCAGATTGCCGATCGCAGCTCTGCCAGCGCCGTGCTCCTGCTGGGCGATGATTTCGACGGCACGCTGATCACCGACGCCTGCGCCGCCTACAACGCCGTCAATGCCACCCGCCGCCAGACCTGCCGGAGACACATCGCCACCCGAGCCAAGGAAATCCTCCAGCAGATCCTACTCACTTCTCCGCCCATCAGCGCCCCTGAGGCCGTGGCCTTCTGCAAGCGGCTCAAGCGGTTCGCCTCCCGGCTCTGCAAGCTCGGTCGCCAGCTTCGCCAGCACACGCTCAGCCGGGCCAAGGCCCGGGCCATGATCCCTTCACTGGAGCGCCAGCTCAAACGCTTCGCCGGCCGGCCTCTCGACTATGCCCCGGCCGAGACCCTCCCCGATCGGATCATAAACAAAGATCACGACAAGCTCTTCACCTTCCCGCGAATCCCCGGCGCCGAGCCGACCAACAACCACGCCGAACAGTCGTTGCGATTCCTGATCATCATGCGCAGGATCTGCTTCGGAACCCGGTCCCCCGCCCGCTCGCTCAGCCACAGCATTCTGACTTCACTGCCCGAAACCGCCCGACGCCAAGGCAAGAACCGCATCGAGTTCCTGATCCGCCTGTTGACTAAACCCCTGGCCACGGCCAGAAAGGCCATGTTCGCTGACTGCAGTTGAATGGGACAGCCGCCCGCTGTGCGATCGCCCCTCAGCTGCACGCCCGTCGGTACCCATGCGTGAGGACTAAACTGTTACACCGTTTCACCCCCCCTGGAATGTCCAATTCCACGGATAACGCCCAGGTCGCTCTGTTCACCACACAGATTCCGGAGCAGGCTTGTTGCGCGCACGGTCAATCATCGCCGCGGTCAGGGTGGCAGGAATCGCCGACGGGGGCGTCGTCGCTACAGGCGAGCGTCCTGACGAAGGTCTCGCACGCAATACATCATCGCTTCCCCACCTTGAGACAAGGTGGGACACCCGCAAATGCTCCCACGCGTTGCGGGATCGACTCAGAAGGGCTGCCTTCGCGGCGGTCTGTCCGGGACCACCCTCGCCACGGCGAGAATGGGCCACCTCGTGGCAAAGCCACAGAGCGGGCCACCCGGCCTCGTCGATGACGAACCAGTAACGGCAGATTCTGCCGGGAATCAGGGAGAAAGTTGCGCGTTTTTCAGGTCTCCTCGCCGGTCGACTACTAGCCGTAAAGTCGCCCCCTGCGTCATCCGATAAGTCCAGTGGGAACCGTGCGCCCGCGGTCTATGGGAGCGCGCGGACCGGGAAATGGACATGGGTCACTCTCAAGAAGAAATCGATGCCATGTTGGCCAACGTCAGCCAACTTGCGGCGGATGCGGCTGCGGACGTCGTCGGCGACAGCGGTTCGAGTCCAAAGGCTTCCGGCGAGGCGACTGGCGCGTCTGCGCCGGCGTTGCAGTCTCCCGGTAAGCCCGTCCCCAAGCGGGCCCAGATGCCCTCGAGCGTGCGGACCGTCGCGCTCGTGTCTCAGCACCGGTCCGAAAACCCCCATCGCATCCTGCTGCTTGAAGTTCCGGTCATCGTCACCCTGGCAGAGCGCATGATGCCGCTCTCGAAGATACTGACGCTCAGTCCCGGATCGATCATAGAATTCGACAAACCTTCAGACGAATTGCTTGACTTGATGATCAACAACCGTTGCGTCGGGCGCGGGCAGGCTGTCAAGGTGGGTGAGAACTTCGGGCTTCGCGTGACTGTGGTCGGTTCGGTCAAGAGTCGGGTCGAGGCAATGAGCGCGGCCTGACCATGCCGTCGCACCCGGCGGTCGTTGGTTCACTTGCATCAACCGGTTTCCATTCGGCTCTTGACGCAGCCTGCGCCGGCTCCGATATTGAAGTCATGTCCGGGGCCTATTCCGAATCTCCGGTCTTCCGCGGCCACATTGGTCAGCGTATTCGCTATTACAGGCATCGTCTTGGCCTGAACCAGACCCAGCTCGCCCGGCGCGCCAACGTCAACCAAGGTTTTCTCAGTGAGATCGAACGAGGCAAGCGCAAGCCCTCGCCTTCCTCGCTACACGCCATCGCGGTGGCGCTGGACGTGGCCCCTGCGGTACTGATCGGCGACGGCGTCGAACACGATACTCCCCAGCCGCTTGAAACCCGGGACTTGCCCCTGTTCGGCGCCATACCAGCCGGCCCTCCTGCCGGCACTCAGGAACAAATCGAGATGTTCCCTGTCCTGCGGCACTTGTGGACCCGGGATCGGTACATCCTTCGGCTGACGTTCAATTCGATGGAACCCACCCTCAAACCCGGTGATTTGGTGCTCGTTGAATACCGGTCTGACGTCAATCCCGAACACGTCCAGGGTCGGATCTGTGCGTGTCTCGTTGACGGAACGCCAACCCTCAAGCGGGTTTCTGTTGAGCAGCAAAGGAGCGGCAAAACCGTGATTCTCCGGGGAGACAATCCGGCAGTTCCGCCCATCCTGGTCGACGAGTCCCGGGATTTCCTCATTCAAGGCATCGTTACCCATCTTGTCAGCCGCGACCTGTGAGAATCCTGTGCGATTCATTGCACACGTGAGGCGTTGTTTGCACCTGCGCCGGCGCCCCGGCTGCCAACCCCGAGAGGGCCATAAAGGAAGGGGCGATCATTCTCATCTCGCCACACACAATGCGGCCGTGTGCAACAGGTTGCGCATTCGGTTCCCCTCGGCTTCAATCGCGCCAACGCATCTCGAAAACGACAGAAACCGAAAGTTCATTTTCCTCAATGAGTTACGTGGATCGGGAGTTGCTCTGTGTCGATTCTTTGTCGCAATTGGCACGGCATGTGCACTAGTCAAGGCGGAGGATTGAGGAAAAGCGTTATGACCGGTTCTGGAACGACAACGCGAAGACAGTGCAGCTTCAGGCTGGCTGATGTGCTGTGTCCTGATCTCCACCAAGTCCTTGGCCAGTTGACTCCGGAACTTGAAGTGAGCGGCGAAGTGGTGTTCATGAGCGACCAGGGCCAGCAGCCCGATCGCTTCGCGATCGTGAGTGTGGAGGGAATACTTGCACCACTAATCGTCCCAGCAGAGAACCTGCGATCTGGGGGGCGGAATGCCCCAAATTGCGGTTTGCGGATGCGAGGACTCTGACGGCCGCAAGGCCGAACAAAAGGAGGAGGAAAAGACAGTCGCCTGTATCTGAGGCGACATCCGTCCGAGGCCTCATTGGGAAAAGCAGGTCGAAGACGGGTTTGGTTCTCTCTCCCAGGCGAGGAGTTATTTCAGATTGCTCCCGCCTGGTGATTGAAAACATCCGGTGAATCGGTTAGAGTGGAGATCGCAGATCAGGTTCCCGGTCAAGGGGCGGCCGAACTCCGTGGGAGTAAGGCAAGAGGCAAAAGAGGAGACTAATGACCCCGATGTGAATCGGGCGACCCCAACAAAAGGTTACGACCCTCCCGAAGGATCGAGGACGTGCTTTGCCACGTAGCTTTTGGAGGGAATGCCCGAACCGGTGGAAACGCCGGGGTGGGCGACAACAGATCTCTCTCTCCCTACCAGGCTTGGGTTTCGTCTCGAAGCCCTTGCCTGGGTTTTTTTTGGGTGGGGGGAGGACTCGATTGCCAGGCCCGACCCCGTTTTGACCTTGCTCAGCTCCGAGCGCAGCGAACTTACGCCGCTGGCCCGAACTTTTCATAAATCTTTTACATGAATGATCTTATAGATTCATACAGGCGCGATGTCTGCCAGTCCAGACTCATTTGGCTGCTAAGATACGTATTAGCAATATGTTGTAATTTGCAGAGCACCTGGACCCGGAACCATGTTTGTCGCCAGTAGGCCTGTGAAACTTGCCGATATAAAAGCGCTTGATTGCCGAAACTCGTTGCTGTAGACTAACTTGCGTGCTTTGACCGGCGAGAGAGGTACGAACCGGCCGGCACCTCGGAACGGGATTCCCGTGATTGCGTAATCTTCGTTGCTGAAACCGAGAGCTGGACGAAGCCAGCGGCAGTTGCCCAGGCAGCTGAGAGCCAAAACCGAATAGAAGGACTTGCGTCGAGGTCAGCCATGCAGACCATCACGAAGAAAGAGTTGATCGACCGGATAGCTGAGAACTGCAACCACAAGCGCGTCGTCGTCAAGAAGATCATTCAGACCTTCCTCGACGAGATCATCGACGAGCTGGGTCGCGGTAACCGGTTGGAGTTTCGGGACTTCGGTGTTTTCGAGAGCAAGGTGCGTGCTGCCAGAACGGCGCAGAATCCCAAGACCCTTGAGCGGGTTTCGGTTCCGTCGAAGCGCACCGTGAAATTCAAGGTGGGGCGGCTCATGAAGGAACGGCTGGTCGCGGCCAGCGGCGAATCGCCTTCCCCCCTTAGCGGTGTGGCTGCCCGCAAACCCGCTCCGGGCAACGATGGTTCGAAATCCTGATTCGTGCGGCTGGCGGAACAGTAATGACAATGACCCCTGAGGGGCGATCCTCAGGGGTCATTTCATGCGCACCGTCTTCGAGAATGACGTAACGGCCTCTTGTTGTGCGGGCCTGCGGAAGTCACTACCGATGTCGCCGCGGAGGCGGCCGGTGTTCCGGAGTCTCGGTCGAGTCGTACCTCTGGCCGTCGTCTACACACGAGCCTTTCCTGCGCATGTCGCGCGGCACCCTGACCGACACACTGCCTGTACATGTGTCGCCGTTGCTATCCGTCGCCTCGAAGCTGATGACGTAGACGCGCCCGTTACCCTTGGCCAGACGCTCGGCCCGCAACCATGCAACCGAAGTACCGACGCCTGCGGCATCCGGGTGTTTCTTCTTGCCGAAATGCCTCGTCAGCGGCTCGTCCTGCGTGATGGCTGTGATCGTGATCGTCACCGGGTCGCCGTCGGGATCCACGACGCCAAGGATGACCACACCCACCCATCGGCCATTGGCTGGCCAGATCGTAGCGATGCTCGGCCTCGCCTTGCTGCAGTCCGGTCCGCTGCCGGCGCAGGCATCGCCCACACCATTGCCATCGGCATCGGACTGGTCTGCATTGGCCACGGTCGGGCAGTTGTCGCAAACGTCGCCGAGGCCGTCGCCGTCGGCGTCCAGTTGATTGGCGTTAGCGATGTCCGGGCAGTTGTCCACATCGCCGCAGGCGCCATCGCCGTCCGCGTCGTTGAGTGGATCGTTGGGACATAGGTCGCAAACGTCGCCGAAGCTGTCGCCGTCAGCGTTTGCTTGATTGGCGTTGGCGGTGTCCGGGCAGTTGTCCACATCGCCGCAGGCGCCATCGCCGTCCGCGTCGTTGAGTGGATCGTTGGGACATAGGTCGCAAACGTCGCCGAAGCTGTCGCCGTCAGCGTTTGCTTGATTGGCGTTGGCGGTGTCCGGGCAGTTGTCCACATCGCCGCAGGCGCCATCGCCGTCCACGTCGTTGAGCGGATCACTGGGACAGGCATCGCAGGCATCACCCACACCATCGCCGTCCGAATCCTGCTGGTCTGGGTTGGGCATTGCCGGGCAGTTGTCCTCATCGTCAGGTACGCCGTCCAGGTCCTCGTCCACTTCCTGGTCGGCGCAGCCCCAGCGGGCCCAGTAAGACGCCGGTTGTCCCCCGGCCTGCGTGAATCTTCCACCCACGAGTAACTGTCTTCTCAGAACGGCCAGAGCGAAGACCTCCTGATTTGTGCCGTCGCCGAGAGCAGACCATGCCTTCGCCACAGGATCCCAACCGGCAATGTTCCTCGCGGTGGTCCAGTCAGCACGGGCGAAGCCGCCGCCGGCGTACAGCTTGCCGTCGAGAAACGCCAGGGAGTTCACGCGGTAGTCCATTCCCCGGCCCACGGCCGACCAGGTCTGAGCGACCGGGTCCCAGCAAGCGACCCGCTGGGCAACCACGGGTTCGGGAATCGTAAAATTACCACCCGCGTAGAGTCTTCCATCTTGAACGGCCAAGGCATGCACGGACCCGATGAGTGCGGTGCCGACGTTCGACCAGGTCTGCGTGGCGGGGTTCCAGGAAGCGATGTTCGGTGCAGCCAGAGAGCCGACAGCGGTGAATCCGCCCCCGACGTAGAGACGGCCATCGAGGACCGCCAGAGCCGATACAACGGCGTCCGCCCCGGCGTCCAGGGCTGACCAGGTTTGTGCGGCCGGGTCCCAGCAGGCAATGCAGGCCGCGCTCACACCGCCCATGACGGTGAAGGAACCACCTGCGTACAACTTGCCGTCCATGGCGGCCAGAGCATAGACAGAACCGTTTGCA
>CAZTQK010000082.1:0-17760 GCA_964615635.1 uncultured Planctomycetales bacterium | reverse complement strand
GACGATCTCACGAAGCTCTTCCATGACTCTCGGAACGGAACGCAGGCGGTACCGATTTCCGTAGAACGCGGGAGAGGTGCAGTAGATGCACCGCCCGGGGCAGCCTCGCGAGGTCTGCATGGTCGTATAGGGCAGCCGCTTCACAACCGGGTTGAAATACGAGACCTTCTCGGGAAGCAGGGAGCGGTCCGGTATCGGCAGATCGTCCAGATTCATCAACGGTCTGGCAGGGTTGATGCGAATTTCACCGCCGGCGGTCCGCCAGCCGACTCCCGGCTCGCGATCGACCGGGTCACCGTTGGCGATAGCGCGCAAGAGGCATCGGATGGTTTCTTCGGCTTCCCTCAAGACGATATAGTCGACGACGTCCTCCTTCAGGCAGTACTCCGGCATGAAGGTCGGATGCGAACCATACAGAATGCTGCGAACCTGAGGATTGAGATCCTTGATGGCCCGGATCGTGGCCACGTCCTGACGGAAAGACTGGGTCGAGGACATCAGAACGACCGCGAAGATGTCGGCGCAGCGGCTGTTCAGCAGATCGCCATAACGGTCGGGCTCCATCGAGGCATCGAGAAACAAAACCTCGATGCCGCTCTGACGGGCGTGTGTTGCGACATACAGATCGTTCAGCGGCGGCATCTGCATGCCGCCGATCCGGCGGCCGTTGCACCAGCACCCGTAGACAAAATCGCGTACGATGTTCTTGAACGCCAGACCGGCCGGCGGCTTGAGGAACAGAGCTTTCACGGCTGATTCGTCCTTGCGGTGTCGCGGCAGGGCCGCGTCCTGTTTGCCTTCCGCTCGCAGCAGACGCTCGGCAGTCTTCTCCGGCCGGAGATTATCAGACCTTTGTCGGAAGGCCCTGAGCCGTCCGGACTTGCCGAGAACGCCGACCCATGATCAACGCTCCACCTCTCGCCGTAACATATCGGACGCCCTTCCGGTCGACTTAGGTAAGCGTTCTGAATTTCGGACCTGGCCGGCTGTGCTTTCGGCCGTTTATCCGGACGTTGCCGGGAACGGCCGCGCCGAGTTCGGTCTGTGACGTGTGCCGCTGATCCGATAAACCCTGGCAAGAACGTGGAGCTCGGCCAGCCAATGTGCCTGTCCACGCGAGCCGATACCGATGACATCGGTCGCCAGCCGATTCGCCTCTGACGCCGGGTGATGTCCCGGTGCGAGCAGCCAATATGACCCTGCGCCGGAAAGCCTGGATCATCGTCGCTGCGGCAGTTGTGGCTCTGCCCGGCATGCTATATGTCTCATTGCGCAGCCTCTCGGTGAACGGTTGCCCCCCCGCAACCGCGTTGACATTCGGTCTCGTGTCGGGGCTGCTGACACTTTTGCTCCTCGAGAGATCGGTCATCGCACGCCTGCTGCGATTCAGCCGTGAAGTCGAGCGAATCAGCACCACCGGCAACACCGCGCTTCGTCTCGAGATCACCGGCGAGGATGAGCTATCCCGCCTCGGCCAGGCGATCAACAAGATGCTCGACAGCATCGAGCGGGCCGAGTCGCTTCGCCGCCAGGCCCAGTGCGACCTCCGCAGTATTCTTGATCACGTCCACGACGCCATCTTTGTTCACGACACCTCGGGCACGATCATCGATGTCAACGACCGGATGCTCGACCTTTTCCGCGTCTCCCGCGAGGAGGCCCGCTGCCTCAGCCTCGCACAAGACTACTCATCACCTGACAATCCCCTGGATCGCCTCCAGGAGATCTGGCGCAGCGTCAACGAGGGAGATCCGCAGCAGTTTGAGTGGATTGCACGCCGACCGCACGACGACTCCACGTTTCCGGTGGAGGTATCGCTGAGCAAAGTGTCGCTGGGCGACCGCGATGTGATCCTGGCCAACGTCCGCGACGTCACGGAAAGCAAGGTGGCCGAGCAGTCTCTGCGGGAGAGTGAGGAGCAGCTCACCCTGGCCCTTCGCGGCGCCGATCTCGGCTTGTGGGACTGGAACGTTCAAACTGGCGAGATGCAGCTTGACGAACGCTGGACCGGCATGCTGGGCTACTCACCGGACGACGTCGAGCCGCACATACAGAGCTGGCAGCGTCTCATCCATCCTGAGGACGCCCCGAGGGTCCTGGCGGCCCTTCGAGCACATTTCGAGTGCCGCACTTCCGTTTATGAGGTCGAGTACCGGCTCAAATCCAGTTCCGGCGACTGGATCTGGGTGCTCGCCCGCGGACGCGTCGTGATACGCACCCGAAGCGGCAAGCCGTTGCGGATGACGGGGACCCACCTGGACATCACCGCCCGCAAGAAAGTCGAAGCCGAACTGCAGGAAGCCAAACTCGCCGCCGAGTCGGCCAACCAGGCCAAGAGCGCATTCCTCGCCAACATGAGTCATGAGATCCGCACTCCCATGACAACGATCCTGGGCTTCGCTGACACCATGCTGGAGCCGGGCGTCTCGGAGTCAGAGCGCGTCAATGCAGCCCATGTCATCCGGCGGAACGGCGAATACCTGCTCAGCCTCATCAACGATATCCTCGATCTTTCCAGGATCGAGGCGGGCAGAATGATCGTGAATCGCGACAATGTGTCGGTCTGCCGGCTGATCGCCGAGGTGGCGTGTCTCGTCAGGGTGCGCGCCGACTCGAAGAACCTAGCATTCGACACCGAGTACATCGGTCCGATGCCTGAGACCATCCTGACTGACGCCGTTCGGTTGCGTCAGATTCTGGTCAACCTGATCGGCAACGCCATCAAGTTCACGGAGGTCGGCGGGGTCCGACTGGTCACCCGCTTCATTGATGGCCAGCAGCCCAGCGTCCAATTTGACGTGGTCGACACGGGTATCGGCATGACCGTTGAGCAGACGACTCAACTGTTTCAGCCGTTCACCCAGGTCAACGTCGAGGCGGCACGTTGCTGCGGCGGCATCGGTCTGGGCTTGTCGATCAGCAAACGATTGGCCAAGATGCTCGGCGGAGACGTGGAGATCGTTGACACACAACCGGGAATCGGAACACGATTTCGTTTCAGCGTGGCCACAGGACCGCTGGGAAGCGTTCGGATGGTCGACGATCCGACGTCCGAGACTCTCATGGTGGCCGAGAAACCTGAAGAAGTCCCGCCGGCGCCGATCGCGCTCGGCGACCGCCAGATTCTGCTGGTCGAGGACAGCCCCGACAGCCAGCGACTGATCGCCCACATTCTCAAGAAGGCCGGCGCTCACGTCACTGTCGCCGATCACGGGCAAACAGGTGTCGAGAAAGCGATGGCCGCTCACTCGGCGGGCCGGCCGTTCGACATCATCCTGATGGACATGCAGATGCCTGTCATGGACGGCTACGAGGCAACCAGCCAACTCCGCGCTGCCGGCTATGGCGGACCCATCATCGCCCTGACGGCCCACGCGATGGCCAACGACCGCGAGAGGTGCCTGAATGCCGGCTGCGACGACTACGTCTCGAAGCCCATCGACCGCCATGCATTGTCGACCGCCATCAGCAGTCATCTCCTTACCCTGGCATCGAGCTCACCACACGCCTGAGGCGAAAAACGCAGGACAGCCCATACGGCTGCAGTCGGAAACGCCTCGCATCTGACTGCACCTGATGTCATTCGATGGACAGCTTCTCGCCGGCGGCGCCGGCGGCGTAGATAGCCCGCACCTTCTCGGAGACAGACCGCGGAACACTTTTCAGCCGCAACGACCGAGGAGCCAGCATGCCCAGAACGTCTGCGATGTCGCAGACCCGCAGGACGTTGAGCAATTGCGGGGCACCCTCATCCATGTGGCCTGCCGGCAGGTCTGATACGGCCACGCCGGCGATCTCCGGCTCCAACAGCGCGGCATAGGCTGCCAGCACTCCACCCGCACCGACGCCGGCGACTCGCACCGGAAGCTTCTGATCCGTTGCCAGGAAACGAGCCGTCGCGATGACGTCCCAGACGCGCCCGGCGTCGACGGTCCGACCCAGCAGGACATGCGCGCGCTCGACATAGTTGGGCGGGTTCTTTCGCGTCCAGCGCGTCCCGCCAACACCTCGCGGTTCACAGCGAAAAACGACCTCCCCTTCCCGCCGCAGAGATTCTGCCGCTGCGGCGACCGCGATTTCCTCTTCGCGTCCGACCACGACAATGAGCACTTGCCCGGCCGCCTTGGGGACAGGACCCACCGGGACCGCGCAGCACTCAATTCCCGGTTCGGTCGCCAGCCGCAGGCGTCCCTGCGGGTCTCGATCCACCACCCTGGCGGGCTGAATATGTTTGGGAAGGCCGCTGAAAGACACACGCCGCAGCTCGCTGACCAGTTCCTCGCGCCAGGCGTTCATGCGGCCCGGCGACGGCACATCATGCACGGCCATCGGCACAAACACCTGATCCACGATCTTGTTGACCTGGTCGGCTGGAATATCAGAGTCCTCAGGAAAGACCCGCAGGTCCGACGCCGGAATCGGATAGGTGTTCGGATCTTCCTCGCGGTTGACCAGATCCACCTCGCTGTCCTCGACAAGGCCGGGCTCGCCTTTCAGCCAACTGCTGATGAATCGATAACCGGCCTGGCGAATATCCCTGCGATATTCGTGGCCGCCGATGCTCACTACTGCGTCCACACGGTCGGAAGCCTCAAACAGACTGTAGAGACGCTCCAGATGGTTGATGATCCTCTCGTTGGCACTCATGGGAAAGATCGGATCGTGGTCGCTGTTCACAAACAGCAGGGGACGGGGCGCAATCATCGCCGCGATGTAGGCCCAGGGCCATTGGAACACATTGTAGAAGAACATGCAGTCGCAGTGCCCATTGGCCAGCCGCTGTCCCACGTAGCACGGAAGGTCGGCCATGCCGCTCACCGGCACGGCAACCGCAGCCCGCTCGTCAGCGGCAGCGATCCAGAAGGTGGACGCTCCCCCTCCGCTGATTCCCGTCACCGCAATCCGCGTCGGATCGACCTCATTTCGGCTCACCAGGTAGTCGATCGCGCGCATGCCATTCCAGCACTCGACCCCCGCGGGCGTGTATCCCCGCGAATGCCACCACCAGCGCCCCTCGCGGTACGTCCCGTGGTGAATGCCGGCAATCTCTCCGAGTTGAACCGTATCAAGAATGAGGCAGATGTAGCCGTGTCTGGCATACCAGATTCCGTGAGACTGGTAGGCGGTTTTCACCCCATCCCGTCCTCTCGACGTGTGGCCGCAGACGTAGAGAACCGTCGGGAGTCGGCGGGAAGGTTCGATGACCGCCGGGCGGTAAAGGTTCGCCGTCACGTACAGGCCTGGGCGACTCTGGAAATGCAGAACCTCCACCGCAAACCCTTTGCCCTCAATAGTTCTGCGGATCACGGCGTTCAGAGGCGTGCGTTCAGGCATCGGCCACAAGCCCAACATGTAGAGGTACTCCTGCCGCAGGCGAGGCCGTATGGACTTCCACTCATCGAGAGAGTGCGTCCCCTCAAGAAACCGGCCGGAGATCCTGGCTGCCTCATGATCGAGGTAGGTCTGGATCATTGCATCACCCGGTGAACCTCTGTTGACCGCGTAACGGTCTTCCTGGGCAAGCACGAACGCCGACATCGAGATCATCGTGGACAATGGTAGCAGGAGTGTCTTTTTCATATAGTCCCTGCAGTCAAGGAGTTCCGAAAACCGAATCAGTTAGCAGCAAACGCCGTCCGATAACGGCAAGCCGATTGTCGACGAAAGCATCCGCTGCTGCAAGTCGATCGAAGCCTGCGTTTTCGCCTCAAAACTACGCGTGCGAGTCCACGGGAGTTGGTATTTCTTTCTTTCCAAGCAGGATTTGTGGTTGGGCGATTCAGAAGTGGCGGCTTTCAGCCGAAAGAACTGATTAAGGAAATCGTGAGCTTGCAGTCTCCCGTCGCATCGGGATGCTCCGCGGCGATCCCGAAATAGGGAGAACGCTCCGACCAACGATCTCACACGTTCTTTTTGGAAGCGGCTTCAAGAATTGCAGGATTGGACGCAGCAATCGGGAAAACGCCCGACAACCGGCAGCGGAGAAAACCCGTGGACACCCTCGAACAGGAAATTCTGAACACTGAGCAGGTCATTGCCAGCTTGCCTGCGATGCAGGTTCGGGCCCTGGAACGATCGCTGAGAAACCTGAGCCCGGCACAGAGGGCTTATGTGACCGGATCGCTGCGAAACCTCGAAGAGGGCCAGATGGTGTCACCCCGATACCTGCGACTTCTGGAGCACTTCTTCGACAGATGGTCCGGGCACAGCCTGGCAACCAAACTCGTTCTGATCCACCGCATCACACGGTTGTCCCCCCAACCTGACATGGGCCAGGTCCTGTTGGACGGGGATGATCGGGATCCCTTCGTCCTGCCTCAGATCCTTCAGAAGGCATCGTGATCGGAGTCCCTATGAACCCCCGCATGCCGGGCGTCCGCGATCAAAACACCGCCCCTGCAAGATCCTGGCAAATTGTGGGTTACGTCGCGACTCGAACCCGATAATCATTCCAGTACCCTCCTCGCGTACGCCAAAGTCGAACGTGTTTTCGGTCGATAAGCGTTTTGGCCGGCAGCGAGCATCAGTGCCGATGATCCGAGAGGTCGTGAAGCCCTGTTGAACCGCAGAAGGGAGTGGTCGGCTCGTCGGTGCGTTCACGACGGCCGGGCCCCCAGGCTGGCCCAATCGGGTCGGCAACAGCCGTGCCATCCTGGTCGCGGCTCGTGTGCCCTCCTCAGAAGGGTGCCACAAAGAGCCGGGCGGATCGGGTGTGCGTTCGCCGGTACGGCCGGCGTGATGACTGACACCAGGCGTGGTCACGCCGCTGACGATCTCTGCTCAGCTTGCCGGCGAACAGCATCGTGTTCCGCACGTTGAGGCAGAGATGGCGAGAGGTCACCAATGAGCAGCACGTCGGACCATGTCGACTTCAGGTCACTCATCGAAAACTTGCGAGACGCCGCAGCCAGGATTGACGCGGACGACCTTCGGCTCCTGGCTAAAATGCACGGCTGGTGCGAGACGCTTGCCGGTGGCAGCCCATCCGCCGGTCCCCAAGCCGATTCAACAATCGGCGCCGCAGCGACCGAGTTGGCCCAATCGATCGAATCCGTGATTCTGGGGCAAGCCGCCGACCCACACGCCTGTTTGCTTGAGATCGTCGCGACAGTCGAGCAGTTGGCCGGCCGGATCGGCACAACGCTACCCACTGGTCAAGCCTCGGAAGTGTCGGTGGACAAGGCACCTGATGGGAACGGGGCCGACTGCGGTGCACGTCAGGACTCGGAGACCGGACTGCCGGCGGTCATGGACAACTCAGCCTCGCCTGCAGCTCAAAGGGACAAGGTTTCCTCGCCCGAACCCGCCGCAACCGGCGCGCCCAAAGGAGTGCCGACAGGCTCACCTCAGGTGGCTGTGCCCGCACTGGCCGCCGAATCACCCACGATGCACACACCCGCTCCCTCCCAATCGGGCGGCGAGCCGCCATACCAATCCGAGCCGCTGCTTATCGACAACAAGGAACTCGAATTCGTCAAGGCCTTTGTCGAGGAGACCGGCGAGCACATCGAGAGCATCGAACAGGCGCTCCTGGAGGTGGAGCGCGCCCCCACCAACCTGGACAAGATCAATGACCTTTTTCGGCCTTTCCACACGATCAAGGGCATGGCCGGCTTCCTGCACTTGCGAGACGTGAACTGCCTCACGCACGAAGCCGAGACGGTCCTGGACCAAGCCAGGAAAGGAAAGCGCCCGGTTAACCCGGCACTGATCGACCTGGTCTTCGATGTGGTCGACATCCTCAAGACGCAAGTGGCTTCATTGGCCGACTCCCTCGTCAATCCGAACGGACAGGCGATCCCGCAGCCGCCGGTGGCTCAAATGATTCACCGGCTGCGCGACATCATCGCCGGGCGAGCCGAGCCGGCCACCCGCGCTTCATCGTCCACCGGCTCAGACCGCAAGACCGGAGAAACGCTCGTCGACAACGGCGCCGTCGCCCGTGAGGTGGTGGACTTCGCCCTCCGCAAGCAGAAAGAAGAAGCCGGCAGCCGGAAAGTGGGCGAGATCCTGATGGAGATGGGCGCGGTCAACGCCAGACAGTTGAGCCAGGCCCTTCGAACCCAGGCACGACCGGTCGAACCCGCCGCGAAGGCTGGCGTTGACACATCCATCCGCATCGACACGACCAAGCTTGACAGCCTGATCGACGCGGTTGGAGAACTGGTCATCGCCCAGACGCTCGTACAGGCCAATGCCACCGTGACCACGGACCTCAAGCTGTCAAGGGACGTGGATCAGGTCACCAAAATCGTCCGGGATATTCAGGAAGTGGCGATGGGCATGCGGATGATCCCGATTGGCCCCACCTTTCAGAAGATGGGACGACTGGTCCGCGATCTCTCCCGCAAGATTAGCAAACAAGTCGGCCTGGTGGTTTCCGGCGAGGAGACGGAGCTGGACAAGAATTACATCCAACAGCTTGGTGACCCCCTCGTCCACATGGTGCGGAACGCCGTCGACCATGGAATCGAGACACCGGATGCCCGCGCGGCGGCCGGCAAGCCGCCGATGGGCACCGTGCGACTCCACGCCGGGCACCAGGGAGGCAGTGTCGTCATCGAAGTGAGCGACGACGGACAAGGGCTCGATCCCAAGGTGCTCATCGCCAAGGGGATCGAGAAAGGCCTTGTTCAGCCCGGCGAAGAGCTGACCGACCAACAGGCGTTTGCCCTCATTCTCACACCCGGCTTTTCAACCGCCGGTGAGATCACCGATGTGTCCGGTCGGGGCGTTGGAATGGACGTGGTCAAACGCAACGTCGAGGAACTGCGCGGCAAGATCGAGATCTCCTCACGGTTGGGTTGCGGCACGACGTTCGCCATCAAGCTTCCGCTGACTTTGGCCATCATCGACGGCATGGTCATCCGGCTGGGCCCGGAGCGGTTCATCATCCCGACCATCATGATCGAGCAGTCGCTGCGTCCCCAACCGTCGCAGATCAGCACCGTTCTTCACAAGGGAGAGGTCCTGAACGTCCGCGGCCAGTTGATCCCGCTGATTCAACTCGGGCAGATGTTCGGCCTGACATCGGGCATTAACCCGTCAGAAACCATGGTGGTCATCGCCCATTGTGAGGGGCGTCAGATCGGACTCGTCGTCGAGGAGTTGATCGGACAACAGCAGGTGGTCATCAAGAGCCTCGGCAAGCACTTCGAGCGACTGAAGGGTATCTCCGGTGCCGCCATCCTGGGCGACGGCCGCGTCGGACTGATTCTTGAAATGGCGGGCCTCGTCCAGTTGCATGCACGACAGGCGTCCCAGCGAATTCCGCTGCAGTCTTTCACTTCGACAGGCGTTGACGACCGGCGTTCACGTGGCGGCCCCGCCGCAGACGCGGAGACGCCGATCGGATCATCGGCGCCCGAGCCGGTCCTCATGTGAGGGAGAAGCTGCTTCATGGAGTCTTCCACCAGCACGGCAGACGCTGCGGTCCTCGACAATCCTCCCCGGGACCCGGGGGGCAAATACCTGACTTTCCGGCTTGGCAGAGAACAGTATGGCGTCCAGATCCTCAAGGTCCGGGAACTCATCGGGATGACGGACATCACCCGGGTGCCCCAGGTCCAGCCGTACGTCCGTGGCGTGATCAACCTCCGCGGAAAGGTGATTCCGGTCATCGACTTGAGAGCCAAGTTAAGGCTTCCACGAGCCGATGACAACGAGCAGACCTGTATCGTCGTCGTCGATGTGGGCGTCATGATGGGACTGATCGTGGACACCGTTGAAGAGGTGTGTGACATCCCGTCATCCGATGTTGAGGCCCCACCAGAAGTCGTCATTGGAGCCGATACGGGATTCATTCTCGGCATGGGCAAGGTCGGCAACGCGGTCAAGACCCTTCTGGACATCGATCACATCCTGATGACGCAGGATCTGGTCGCTCCGTGATTCCCGAAGCAGGGAGCGTGTCACCAGGCAATAGCCACGACCGCCGATCGGAGCCGCTCACTCGGGACGACTGCCGGCCGTAAACCGGCGGAGGCGACTGCGCACATGGACCTCGTGGTTGACATTGCGGACCTTCAGGTCACCAATGACCCGTCCTGCAGCCTGGTAACCTACTCACTGGGAAGCTGCATCGGCGTGGCCATCTGGGATCCGGAAGCCCGCGTCGGGGGCTTGCTGCACTACATGCTCCCGGAGTCGGCCATCTCACCGGAGAAGGCCAAACTGAATCCGGCCATGTTCGCGGACACGGGAATTCCGGCTCTGTTCCGCGCCGCTTACGAGCTCGGGGGAAAGAAGAAAAGAATCGTCGTCAAGGTGGCCGGCGGATCGTCTCTGCTCGACGACAACGGGACTTTCAACATCGGCAAGCGCAATTACATCGCGTTGCGGAAGATCTTCTGGAAGAACGGAGTACTGATCGAAGCGGATAACGTCGGCGGATCATGCAGTCGGACGCTGCGACTGAACAACGGTACCGGCTGTGTGACGGTGCGCAATCATCGAACGGGAGAGATTGAGCTATGAGTCGAATCGATGCGATTCTGGCCAAGATCGGCGGTATTCAACCGCTCCCCAACACGGTGCTGCGCCTCGTCACGGTCGTCAACGATCCGTCGAGCACGGTGAATGACATCGTCGAGGTCATCAAGTATGACCAGGCGGTGACCGGCCAGATACTGCGGATCTGCAATTCAGCCTACTTCGGCCTGTCGAGGGAGGTCCGATCGCTCAACGAGGCCATCCGATACCTGGGCATGATCAAGGTGCTGCAATTGGTGATGGCCGTGCACGCCAACGCCCTGCTGTCCAGGCAGCAACCGGGCTACGAGCTGGCCCCCGGCATGCTCTGGAAGCACTCCGTGGCGGTGGCCCTGGCGGCCTCCGCGTTTGCCGAACGGATGGCCCTGGACAAGCACGTGAGCACGGCCTTCACCGCGGGGCTCCTGCACGATGTCGGGAAAGTTGTTCTCAGCGAACATGTCGCCGCCGATTTTGCGAAGATCATGAAGTTGGTCGCCAACGACAAGGTGAGCTTCATCGAGGCCGAGCAGGCCGTTCTGGGCATCTCGCATTGCGAAGTGGGCGCCAAGGTCGCACGGACCTGGCAGTTGCCGGAGCAGATCACGCAATGTATTCAGTTGCATCACAGCCCGAACGAGGTGGACCCGCCCGACGCGGTTCTGGATGCTGTCTACCTGGGCAATACGGTGTGCCTGATGACGGGTGTCGGGCTTGGTACTGACGGGCTTTCGTACCGCGCAGACGCTGCGGTTGTCGAGCGTCACGGCCTGACGGAGTCGGACCTCGAGTTCATCGGAGCCCAGATGATGGTCGACCTGAAGCACGTCGAGCAGTCCTTTGGAGATGCCGCCGACGCCAAAGCAGGCGTGACTTCAGGAGTCAGATAGGAGCGTTCCTATGCCCCAGGATGTCTTGATCGTTGATGACTCAACAGTAATCCGGCACATGGTGAAACGCACGATGGAACTGGCCGGACTGGACATCGGGAATGTCTTTGAAGCCTCGAACGGGATCGAGGCCCTCGCTCAGCTCAACGACCACGACGTGGCGGTGATGCTGGTGGACATTAACATGCCAACCATGAACGGCATTCAGCTCCTCACCCGAATGAAGGATAACGACCGCCTGCGGGGCATTCCGATCGTCATCGTCTCAACCGAAGGCAGCAAGGATCGCATCGCGCAGCTCGAGGAAATCGGCGCTTTTGGATACATCCGCAAGCCCTTCCAGCCGGAGCAACTGAGGGACGTACTGAAACCCTTGATCGGAGTCAGGGACCATGTTGCAGCAGAGAACAGCAACAATAGCAACGATCTTTTCTGAAGTCCTGGCGAACCTCGCCTTCATGTTTACGGAGGAAGACCTCCCCCCGTCTCCCGCGGGCGATCCGTGGATGGAGACGACGATCGGTTATCGCGGCCCAGCCTGCGGCAGCCTGAGCTTCCTCTGCACGCGAGGCTTCGCCCGAGTCCTGGCCGCCAACCTCCTGGCAATCGACCCGGAGGACCGGGACGCCGATGCCAAGGCCCCGGACGCTGCCAAGGAGTTCATGAACATCGTCTGCGGCCAGTTGGTCACGACGCTTCACGGCCCCGAGCAGGTTTTCGACATCTCCATACCGAGGAGTCGGCCTCTGGACGAGGGGCCCGATCTGATGCTCTCGCCGGGGCCCGAATCATGCACCCTTTCCGTCGAAGGTTTTCCGGTGCAGTTGACCTTTCTGCCGGGAGTGGAGCCCGACGGGCGGCGGGGATAGAAGCGGGGCGGGGGGAAGGCGAACATGACACTCGACACTCAAGACCTCACCCGTCGGGACTACGACCGCATTCGCCGCCTGGTTTACGAGAAAAGCGGGATCAACCTCGGCGAGCACAAGATGCAGCTTGTCCGCGCCCGCCTCGGGAAGCGGCTTCGAACGAGCGGGTTCAAGTCTTTTCGCGAGTACTTCAATCACGTCCAACGGGATGCCACCGGTACCGAACTGGCTCTTTTGCTCGACGCCATCACCACGAACACCACGCATCTGTTCCGGGAACTCCGCCACTTCAAGCTGCTCAAGAAGATCATCACCGCATGGACAGACGATCGAAGCTGGCGGCATACACATTCAGTCCTGCGGATATGGAGCGCCGCGTGCTCCAGCGGAGAGGAGCCCCATTCGATCGCCATGGTGGCGCATGACGCGCTCCTGCGGCACCCCGGAATCCAGCTCAAGATCCTCGCGACTGACCTGTCGAAGAAGGTGCTGGCCCGAGCGAGGCTGGGGCTCTATGACACCCACCGCGTCGGGACCGTGCCTCCCGAATACAGGACCCGGTACTTCCGCAGAGTACGACACGAAGGCGAGGTCATGCTGCAGGTGGTCCCGGCGGCGAGACAGGTCATCACCTTTGCCCGTTTCAATCTGATGACGCCGACATTCGGCTTCAAACATGGCTTCGACATCATCTTCTGCCGAAACGTGATGATCTACTTCGACCGCCGGACCCAGCATGTCCTGATCAACAAGATGTCCAGGCACCTGCACGCCGGCGGTTACCTGATGATCGGCCACTCGGAAAGCCTGAACAGTATCGACCACCCACTGACGTACGTGGAGCCGTCGGTTTACAGGAGAGATTGATGCCGGCCGCCCCGGCATGCTGACGAGACGATGTCGTGAGACGCACTGGGCCTGTCAAAGTGCTGATTGTCGACGACTCCGCTCTGGTGCGGTCGATTCTCTCACGTGTTCTGGAGGCGGCCCGCGACATCCGCGTCGTCGGAGGCGCCAAGGACCCTTTCGAGGCCCGCGAACTGATCGTCGCTTTTCGTCCGGACGTCATTATCCTCGACATCGAGATGCCGCGGATGGATGGCATCACCTTCCTGAAGAAACTCAGGGAACACTACCCAGTTCCGGTCATCATGTGCAGCGGAGCGGCCCCCACAAACAGTCGCACCGCCATCAAGGCTATCGAAGCCGGCGCAGTCGATGTCGTCGCCAAGCCGTCGACGGGGGGAAGCAAGGCCTTGCAGCAACTGGGGGAAGACCTGGCGGAGAAGATCAGGGCCGCGGCCGAGGCCCGTCCCACCCCGCCGTCGATTCCAGCCTCCGTGGCCGTGCCGCCGTCTTCCTTTCGAGCCGCCGGGATCGATCCCGACCGCTATCTGGTGGCGATCGGTGCATCAACCGGCGGAACCGAGGCCATCCGGCTGGTACTGGCCAACGCTCCGTCCGATTTCCCACCCACGGTCATCGTGCAGCACATGCCCGAGGGCTTCACGTGCTCTTTCGCGGCAAGGCTCAATGACTTCAGTCAGATGCACATCTCAGAGGCCGTAGACGGTGAGTGGCTTGAAGTGGGCAAGGGCCTGCTGGCCCGCGGGGGTGTGCAGATGGCAGTGCAAACGCTCGGCGGTCGTTTCCGAGCAGCTTATGCCGGGACCGAACCTGTGAATCGCCATTGCCCTAGCGTTGACGTGCTTTTCAATTCCGTCGCACGGGTGGCAGGGCGACGAGGCATCGGCGTGCTGCTCACCGGAATGGGAGCCGACGGAGCGCGCGGTCTGCTGACCATGCGCGAAAGAGGTGCTCTGACGATCGCGCAAACAAAGGAGTCCTGCGTGGTCTACGGAATGCCGAAGGTGGCGGTCGATCTCGGCGCGGCCCAGTATCGGTGCGCCCCGGCCGATGTGCCCCGCACGATCATCCAAGCTCTTCGGGCCAGCCGCACCAAACGGCCGTCACCTGCCGTATCGTGATTGTCGCGTCTGATTTCCCACGAAGCCGCCGCCGGGCGCTTCGCTGCATTCAGACCGGTTCAAGAGCGACCGCTCACGCCTCCGCCCATTGCTCGCGCAGCAGCTTCACGCAGGCAGGGAGGGCCTGCTCCTTGTCACCCTTGGTGCCGCACTCGAGGCTGACGAAATCGTGGTACCCGATCATCTTCAGGCCCCTGAACCCGTCCACGTAGTTGTCGGCAGCGCCGTCCTCGCCCGGCGTCTTGCGTTCTCGCCTGCTGGCGATGTGCACGTGGTGAAGGTACTTGCTGCCCGTCAAGAAAGCCCCGCAGTCGCTCGTCTCTTCCCAGGTCATGTGCCAGAAGTCGCCCATCATGGCGATACCCGGGTTCTCAACGTCCTTGCACATCGAGGCGGCGTCGGCCAGGGTTCGCATGAAGTAGCATTCGCCTCGGTTGAGCGGCTCGAGCAGAATCCGCGTCCCGGCCTTGGCGGCATGATCGCCCAGCTCCTGAAGCAACCCGGCTCTGCGCTCGGCGGCCGGCGCGTCCCATCGCTTGAAGCCGGTGAGCAGCTCGCGAGCCTGCTGATGCGGGAGAGATTTCTGATGGTTGAACGCCGGGACAATGACCAGGCCCGTCGAGCCGACCTCACCCGCCAGGCTGAGCAGCTCTTTCATCGTGGTCATGGCCTTGCCGCGAATCGCGGGGTCGTCGGCGATCAGCCAGCCGTCGAAGCCGGCGCAGATGGCGCTCATCTTGACTGCTCGACCCTTGAGGGCCTCCTTCAGCCGCTTGACGTTGCCCCGAAGATATCCACCGCCGACCTCAAGGCCCTCGAAGCCCCACTTCTCCATCTTGTCAAGTTTCCGCTCCAGGGTGTCCCCCGGAATGATGCCTTCTCCCGACGAGAGACGGAGCTTGGCTTTCGTGTTCATCTTGTCCTCCGGAGCCGCGGCCGTCGCGGCCTTCAGACCCACGCCGCCGCCCACCGCCATGGCCGCAGCCGCCACGGCACCACCCTGCAAGAACCCACGACGATCAAGACCCTCGCTCATTTGACTGTCCTCCAGACGTCTTCCGGTGACCCTTGCGTTTCCGATTCGAGTCGCATCTTACCTTCATGCCGGCGGACGGTCAAAGACCAGCACATGCTGCGATTCGTCGCGGGGCCGTGACAATCTGGACGGCTCTTTCAGAACCCCGAGCGGTGATGGCCTGGACATCGGCCGCGTACCGCGTCGACGTGACAATCTGGACGGCTCTTTCAGAACCCCGAGCGTCAGCGAGGGGCCCGAGCCAGAATCGGCCACACTCGAGAGGGCCGCTCCCTTACGGTCGCGGTTCTGAAAGAGCTCCCCTCAAAAAACCGTCGTGTTCCCCCGCCGAGTCTGTCACGCCCCCCGGCGGCGCTTTGCTCGCCGGTGTTGCGGCATGCGGCCCCGTGGTTAGGATGGATGCATGCGATGCTTCCTTGCGATCGAGTTGCCGCGTGAAACGCGAGACCGTCTTGCCGCTCTGCAGAAGCGACTGACGGCATTGGATCGCGAGGTGCGATGGACGAAGGTTGACCAGATCCACCTGACAGTCAAGTTTCTCGGCGAGGTGCCGGACGCGGACGTGGCCCGAATCTGCAATGCAGCCGCGGATGTTGCCTGCGGCCACCCCCCTGTTGACATTCAGGTTTCCGGAACCGGCTGTTTTCCGCCGCGAGGTCCCGCCCGAATCGTCTGGGCGGGCCTGGCGAGCCTGCCCCAGCCGCTGGTCGACTGCCAGGAAGCTTGCGAGCGAGCGTTCGCCGAGTTGGGCATTCCGCCCGAGACCCGCCCGTTTCGTCCCCATCTGACCATTGGACGCGTGCGAGATCAGCGAGGCTCACACAAGATCCGTCCTGTTGTCGAAGCGGAGTCGCGGTTTGACGGCGACCGTTTCACCGCCGGCGAACTGATCATGTTTCAGTCGGTCCTCGAACGCAGCGGACCGACGTACACCATTCTGTCGCATGCCGCTTTGCAGGGTTGACTCGCAGAGAACCGCGCCGACGCCAAGCCCGCCGGTACTCAGGCACAATGGGCCGGCGGCTACTCGGGGCGCGTCGTCAGGTTCGCCGGCTGAGTCGAACTGATCTCGTTGGACGCAAGCGGCAGATCCGACGAGAGAATCTCAACTCTCGCCCCCGGCGCCTCGGCCAGGTTCCCCCAGCAGGGCGGGACAAAGAGGAACGTCTTGTCCTTACCAACGTAGGTCACGACCGCGGCACCCGCCTGGCCGGCCCCTGCCTGTGGAGGCATCCACCGGACGACTTGGCCCGCGGTCAAGCTGACATCGAGCTCCGCCGTGGCGACGAGCGTCCGCGATTCCGCGTGAGTCAGGTCGATTCGTCCGGCATACACCCACTCGGGCTTCTTGTGGGTCGTGCGGCGCTCGGCCATATCCCATGCCTTGACGGTGACACCGTCGGCGACAAGCGGTCTGATGCGGGCCCCCGAGTAATCCACCTTCACCGCCTCGATGGTCAGCTCGGCAACCTCTCGCATACCCCCCATGCCGCCGGGTATTGGGCCGCGAACGACGAACTTCTCATTTTGCTGAACGCCGTCACTCTCGCCGGCGGCGATCAGACAGTAGTCACCAGCAATTTTGAACACGACAGCGGTCAGCGGTTTGGGAGGCTGCCCCGGCCGCAAACGCACCAGAACCGTGTCGCCGACCTCAGGCATACCGCGCGTGGCGGGGTCCATGACGAGCGCCCGGCTCAGCGGCTCATAGACTTCTCGGGTCGCTGCGACGCCGAGAAACTGCCCCTTGCGGAAGATGTCGACCAGTCTGTTCTCCACGAGGCCGTCGGCGGCGGTTCCGACAAACGTGATCACCGCTCCTTCGCCGGATCGCTCGACGTCGAGAATCGTGCTGTTCAGCCGGACCTCCAGGTCAACGCCCGGCGGAGGCCAGATCTCGGCTTCATCGCCCGGTTCGGGCAGTGCGTTGCCGACCAGCGGCTGCAATTCGGCCAGCGACACCTCCTCTTCGACGATTTCAAGTTGCCCGCGCGAAATGGGAAGGTTCAATCGCCGGATGACCACCGGATCGCCCTCTCGCAGGCCCGACCGCCGGCCAAAATCAAGCCAGGCAGTGCGTCTCGCCGGCGGAACCCGGGCAACCCGCGAGCGGAGCGCAACATCAGAACTGACTTGCCGCCTCAGAGCTGTCAGGGAGGCACCAACGAGAACGACGGCCGACTGTTTGGCCCCGATGCCCCTGCCGGTAAAAGTCAGCCGGCCCACTGACTGCGTCCCGGACACCAAGTAGACGTTGCCGGTCCCCGTGATGTTGTCCTGATGGAAGAGCCAGAAATGATCGCCGACGCTGACGCCTTCATCGCGTCCAAGCCCGAGAGTCACCAGTTGACGTTCGGCGTTGTATTCGCCGGACGATGTGACCAGGACCGGCGTTACCGGCGTCTCGTGCGCAGTCTGACCCCTGACCGTGAAGGCCAGCAGCAGGATCGGCACAACCGTGGCAAGCCACTTTCTCACGTATCCTTCGCTCCCGGTGCGTATGATAC
>CAZTQK010000081.1:0-17797 GCA_964615635.1 uncultured Planctomycetales bacterium | reverse complement strand
TGTCGAGAATCTGCTGGTCGGTGCGGGCGACGGACCAGATGCGGATCTCATCCAGGGTACCCCGAAAGCAGTACTGCCACGTGTGCCGCCGGCCGAGGGTAATCGGCTCGGTGGTCGTCAGGTTCATCGGGATGGTCAGGCTCCCGGTGGCCGCCAGGACTCCGTCGACATACAACGTGATCTGGTTGTCTTGCCGAACACCCGCCGCGTGATGCCAGTTGTCGTCGTTGGAGGGAGCCAGTGCCGAGATCTCGATTCCAGTGCCATGCTGCTCAGGCACCTCGACGCCGAAAACGAGGCATCCGACGGAGGTCACATGCAGAAAGACGCCGCGTTCCCCGTCTCCGATCGATTCCCTCTTATCCAGCAGAAAGCCGGAAACCGCCGTCTTGAACCAGATCTCGATGGTCAGATCGCCTTCCTCGAAGTGCAGGGTCGGATTGTCCGCGATGAACGCGACTTCCTCGCCCTTGAAGGCCAGGGCGGTCTCATCCGAGTCGTCACAGGAGTCGCCGAGGCCGTCGCCGTTCACGTCGCACTGGTCCGAGTTTGAGATCGCCGGACAGTTGTCGCAGGCATCGCCCACGCCGTCGGCGTCGGTGTCGGTCTGCTGCGGGTTGGCCGTCCGTGTGCAGTTGTCGAGAATATCACTTGTGCCGTCATTGTCATCGTCATCGTCACAGTCATCGCCCGCCCCATCGCCGTCCAAATCCTGCTGGCCGGGGTTGGCGACAGCGGGGCAGTTGTCGCATGCCTCGCCGAGGCCGTCGCCGTCGGCGTCCAGTTGATCGGGATTGGCCAGCGCGGGGCAGTTGTCGCACACGTCGCCAAAGCCATCACCGTCATTGTCTACCTGGTCCTGATTGGCGGTCATCGGGCAGTTGTCGCAGGCCTCGCCGTGGCGGTCGCCGTCGGTATCGGTCTGATCGGGATTCGGAGTCGCCTCACAGTTGTCGCACAGGTCCCGGACACCATCTTGGTCGGTGTCGGTCGGGTCATCGAGGCCGCACGGGTCCGGAAGGTTCGGATCCTGGTGGAACTCGCGGTAAGAGGCGAGCCAGGCGGCGGTATCCGCGCAGGTGATCCGACCGTTGCTGTCGAAATCGGCGGCCGGGAAGAAGTCCGCATCGCTCCAGGCAGCCCCCACGGAGTTGCGGATGAGTGCGCAGTCGGTGGCGTCAACCTGCGCGTCAGCATTGAAGTCACCCGGCGGCCCGGCCGAGGTGACGAACGATCGGGGAGTCGCACGGTAGCAACTTCCGAACGCGTCAGTTGCCTGTACGGTCCAGTAGAAACTCCGGCTGGGCGGCAACGGGCCGGTCATCATTGCCGGCGGCGCGGCTGAGGTCCAGACACACCGCAGGCTGCCGAGCTGTTCGCCCAGCCAGATCTTGTAGGACACGGTGTTCCGGCTGGCCGCGCAGCCGAGCGTCACGCCGGTTCGATCCACGGTGACGCTGTCCGCCGGTCCGGTGAGCACCACGGGCTCGGGCAGCGCGCCTGGGTACTCCTCGGCATCAAACCAGTCCATGCGTCCCAGGGAACCGCTCTGAAGCCAGATGAAGTAGTAAGGCGAGTCGTCCCCGATGGCGACCTCGTAGTTGCCACCGTGCTGGATCACGGAGGTGAAGGCGCCTGCCACGAGACCATTGTTGTACACGTCGCCGGAGTAGGAGCCGGGAAGGATCGAGTTTCGATAATAGTCCACGGGCGTCCCGTGATGGCCGGGCGTGTAGACACTCACGCCCCGCGGAATGGGGCCGGAGGTTGCAAAAAAGTGCTCGACCCAGGCAGGCTCGCCGTCCACCGGGTTGTCGACGTAGGTCGCCAGCCGCTGAGAAGACCACCACGTGTCGAGCAGCACCACGCGATTGATGGCAAAGTGCGCGTCGTGGTATTGGGTGTTGACCCATGCGGCGGCGTCCAGAGCAGGCTGGCCGCCGGTGCTCCACCCGGCGGTCTGGATCGGCCGGTCGTACTCCGGGGCCATGCGCGAAAGGTAGGCGATCAGGGCGTCGCCGCAACTCTCGTACGGCGGGCCGTAATCGAAAGAGATGATGTTCGCCACCTGTCCCCAGGTGTCGAGGCTACCCCAGCGGCCACCCCCCGAGATGCCGTCGCCACCGCCAAAGTAGACGAAGGTCGGTTTGTTGGGATTGAAGGCGTTCTCCACCACCATGGTGATGTTGCCGGGAACGGCGGGGACGATGGTGAGGTTCATGGTGTCGGAACTGCTTAGCGATGTGCTGTCGGTGACCGTCAACTGAAGGACGGCCCGGCCGATCTGGCTGGTCGGCGTGGCGACGACCGTCGGCCTGGCCACGGTCGGACTGACGATCGTGACCGACGGGCCGGATAACTGGGTCCACGCGTACGCGAGCACATCGCCCGGATCAGGGTCGTATGAACGAGTGCCGTCGAGGATGATGGAGTTGCTGCCAATGTACCGGTCCGGCCCCGCGTCGGCCAGCGGTGGCTGTCCGGCCAGGGCAGCCGTGGCCGCGAAACCGACCACGACCGATCCGATCGCTGCGTGACATCGCGACATGTGAAGCTCCTCTCAGCCCCAAAAACGAGGTTCAGAACCTTACAGCCGGAGATCTGTGTGGCTTGCGCGCATGTTTCTGGATCGCAGTGCGCTCTGGTTGCGGCCCGCGAAAAGGCGACCCGCCTTAGGGGCGGATCCCGCGCACAACCTCCGTCTGTCAATCAGCCGAGGTTTCCCAGCTACCATTGCCCGGCTGCGCCGCCGGGTTTTCTCTTGCCAGCACCCGCAGCGCACAAAAAAGGAGAGCCTGCCTTTCGACGCCTCTCCCCCGGCGTTCACATTGGGTGTATTGCCGCACCTTGCACCACGGTTTTAGCGATTGTCGCATCTTGGATAAGAAGGTGTCAAATAGAAAAGCCCGGAAGGCACAGAATCACACAAGAAATCGCCTTGAATGGGATTAGTGGCGACTCCTGACGCCTGGCAAGGGCGAGGGGCCGGTCAAAAACGGGCGGGCCCCTGTCCTAGACCGTGAGGCTCCGGTCAAGTCCGAGTCTCTCCTGTAGATCCTCAATCACAAGACCCCAATCGCCGCGACACCCGGTCAGTCCGCACAACTCGGGTTCGGCAACCTACCCTCTCCGCTGTAACTGATACTGATAGACAGATAGGAAATTCGATTCCGCGAGGGGCGGCAGCGCGGCCCGGGGGGTGCGGGGTGGCAACTCCGCCCCGGACTGATCGCAGAAACAGGCATCCTCGTCGTTCAAGGCGTGGCACTCCCGGCAACGGACCTTGACCACATTCCGCGATTCCTGCGGCACCCCGTGTTCCTCGGCGGTTGTCAGCAGCGATCAGCATTCAGCCGTCAGCGGTCAGGCGGGGCAGTGTCTCACCGCAGCGGACGCAGAGGGACGCGGAGGCGGAGGGGGATCATCGGTCCTGTTTTTGTGATTCTTGTGCTTCTTGTGGCTGCACTTCGGTCTGGCCGAGTCGTTCAGTCGCGATTTCGACGGGAACCTGTTTCAGAATGAGGGGTTCGATTACGCCTGGGAGATGTTGACACGGGGATTGCGCCAGGCAACCTGCGAGAGGCGGATGTGACTGAGGCATGTCACTGAATCGCCTCGAGGCCGTGGAAGGGTCAGTCTTCCGGGCGGTCCCCCGGCGGTGACATTTTCACCAGGCGGGGCATGAACCGGGCCACCGGACGGACGAGCGACTCCTGGGCGGCCATGACCTTATCGATGTCCTTGTAGACCCAGGGTGCCTCATCGAGGCTGGCGGACAGCAGGGTGACTCCCTTCTCCTTCAGGTAATGTTTGACCTGTGACCATTTGAAGGTCCGCAGCGCTTCTCCTCGTGACATCACCCGTCCGGCGCCGTGTGAGGCCGACTCGAGCGAGGCCTCGTTGCCCAGCCCTTCCGCCACATAGGCCGGCGTGGCCATCGAGCCGGGGATGATGCCCAGGACGCCCTTGCCGGCGGGGGTCGCTCCTTTCCGATGAACGATCACCTGCCGGCCCTGGTGTTGCTCCTTCCATGCGAAGTTGTGGTGGTTTTCGAGTTGCAGCAGAGGTTGCTCGCCGACCGCTCTGACGATTTGGCGGTGAATGATGTGGTGATTCGCGGAGGCATAGCGTCCCATCAGCTCCATTGCCGCCCAGTACTCGTCGCCCGGTCCGTCCAATTCGAGCCAGGCGAGGTGCCTCAGTTCCTTCGGCATCGAGCCGTGCCGGCTCATGGCCCACTTGCTGTAGTGTGACGCAGTCTCGTTGCCTGGGCCGCGGCTTCCGCTGTGTGAGAGCACGGCGAGGTACTTGCCCGGCGGCACGCCGCGAACCGGCTCCAGAAACGTGATCTCGCCGAACTCGACGAAGTGGTTGCCGGAGCCCGAAGTGCCAAGCTGGCGGTGAGCCTTGTCCTTCAAACGGGCGGTGACGGGGGTGATGCTCCAGTTCTCATCCATCACGGGGTGTTCGCGCTTTGGTTTCCATTCGGCCCCGATGCCGAAGCGGGTGTTGTTTTCGAGGATGGCCTTGAAGCGGTCGTCGTGTTCACGCAGCAGATGCGGCGGCAGATCGAAAACCGTCATCATCATTCGGCAGGCGATGTCCACGCCGACGGCGTAGGGAATGACCGCGTTGTCCGTCGCCAACACGCCGCCGATGGGCAGGCCGTAACCGACATGGGCGTCGGGCATGAGTGCGCCGGCCACCGAAATGGGCAGCTTGCAGGCGTTTCGCATCTGCTGGTGGGCTTGCTCGTCGATCTCGTCGCCCCAGACCTGGTATTGAAGCGATTCGTTGAGCTTGTAGTCGGCCGTGGTCGGCTTGGCATTGGAGACAAGGCCGGCCGCGATCAGGGTCTTGGCGATCTTGCCGAACAGGGGATCTTCGACGTAGGAGTGGGCGTCGATCAGCAGCATGCGGAGGGTCTGCACGACTTTCGACTTGCGCTGGCCCGAGACACGGGCTTCTCCCGCTGCCGACAGCGCCAGGTGCAGGATCGGCCCGGCCGGATATCCCATCTTGATCAAATCGCGAGACTTCATGGTGTTTCCTCAGAGAACCAGCATCGCGTCCCCGTAGCTGTAGAAGCGATATCGTTCCCGGATTGCCTCATTGTAGGCATTCAGGATCGCTTCTCGCCCTGCGAAGGCGAACAGCATCGCCAACAGCGTACTGCCCGGCAGGTGAAAGTTGGTCACCATGTGGTCCACTACTCGGAACCGGTGCGGGGGATAGATGAACAGCCGCGTCCAGCCGCTGCCGGCAGCGACGCGCCCGCTCTCGTCGGCGAACGTTTCGAGGACTCGCACGCTGGTGGTGCCAACGGCGATGATCGGCCGGCCTTGAGCACGGGCGGTGTTGATCGCCTCGGCTGTCGCCGCCGGGCAATCATACCATTCGGCGTGCATCTGGTGGTCGGCCAAGTCGTCGCAGCGAATTGGGGCGAATGTGCCGACACCGACGTGGAGCGTCACGAAGTTGGTCTCGATGCCGGTCGTCCACAGGGCGTTGAGTAGTTCGGGTGTGAAGTGCAGACCGGCCGTCGGGGCAGCCACGGCGCCGGGCTGCCGGGCGTACACAGTCTGGTATCGTTCGCGATCCTGGTTTTCCCGCTCGTCTGTGCCGGCGTTGGCGCTGTCGGGCTTCCCGCGCTTGATGTACGGCGGCAGGGGGGGGTGACCACATTCGGCCAGGATATCGACCGCCGGCCCGCCGGGTATGGGTTCGGCGAGCCACGTTCCCGGTTCGACGCACTTGGTCAGCCGTAGCCGGCGAGCCGAACCGTCAATTTGTAGTTCTTCACCGTTCTTGAGCCGGCCGGAACCGGTCAGCATGATCTCCCACGTTCCAGCCTCGTTCTCCTGGAGGAACAGCCCCTCAACCCGTCCGCCGCTTCGCCGGGCCATGGACAACCGGGCAGGCAGTACGAGCGTATCGTTCATGACCAACAGGGCCTTGTCGGGCAGCAGCCTCGGCAGGCTCGCGAACGCCTCGTGCCGAAACGCACCTGCAGACCGGTCCAGTACCAGGAGCCGGCTCGCATCCCGCCGGTCCGCCGGTCTCTGAGCGATCAGTTCAGGTGGAAGCTCATACTGCAATTCAGTCGTGCGCACGAAGCCTGGGTCTCCAAACCTGCCGGAATCAGGCGGTGATCATAACCGACCCTCGGAGGCGGTTGAACCGCAAGGCATGATAGACAGACCAAGCGGGGTCCGTGGCAGTTTAGGCGGGGAGACGCTATGGCTTTTTCAGAACCGCGACCGTAAGGGAGCGGCCCCCATGTGGCGTTGGCCGCTTTGCGGCCTGCCCCTCGCTCACGCTCGGGGTTCTGAAAGAACCACCCAGACTGTCACGCACCCGGCCAGGCACGCGGCGGCGGCCCCGGTTTGTGAGAGACCTCCAGCACCCGCTCTTGAGGGCACGTTCAGAGACGACTACGGAGCGTGCTGGAATCCGCGGGATTATCAGACGCCGCATCGGTACGTCCCGTGAATTGGCGTGGTAGGCACATTTGTCCCCTGATCATGACGATGAATCCTATGTCTTGGAACATATGAACTTGGGGCCCGCGCCTGCACGTGTGTGCAAGCGCGTTTGCCTACGGTCGGCAACCAATCAAAGCGTGTCACCAAGCACGGACGCAGACTGCTGGTCGGAACCGGCCTTTGCCCACGCTTGGGCGAAAGAAGGTCACCATGCAGAGCACTGCTGCATCGGCCACGAATCACCCGTTCAGGCCTCGCAGGCCGGCTGTGCGCCGGCTCATCGCGGGTTTGCCCCGGCTACTGCCAATCGTTGGGCTGCTGGTTCTATACGGTTGCCGCGAAGACCTGCCGGAGAAGAGCCAGGGTCCGCGTGAAGACCAGCAGTCGGCTCTGCAGCCGCGGGCCGCCGCCGGATCACAGCAAGAACAACGCCTCAGCGGGAAGCGAATCCTCCTCGTCCACAGCTACCATCCCGAATACGCCTGGGTTGACACGATCACGCAGGGCGTCCGCTCAACGATTGCCGACAGCGGGATCAACCTGGACATCTTCTACATGGACACGAAGCGGCATCCGGACGCGGCGTGGAAATCCGAGTCGGGCCGGAAGGCCATGGAACGCGTCGCCCAGTACAAACCAGACGTGGTTCTAGCCATCGACGACGATGCCCAGACGTACTTCGCCAAGCAACTTGTGCGCGGGCCGACACCGGTGGTGTTCTGTGGCGTGGACGCGGATCCCTCGAAGTATGGTTATCCGGCATCGAACGTCACCGGCATCATCGAACGGCCGCACTTGCGTGAATCGATTGCTCTGCTCGCCGGCATCCGCCCGACTCGGCGGATCGCGGTCATGAGCTGCAACGACAGCACCTCGATTGCGGCACTTGGGTTCATGAAACAGGATAACCTTGCCGTCGGGGTCGCGGAGTGGCGCATGGTGGACGACTTCGATCAATGGAAGCAGGCCGTGCTCCACTTCAACAAGACCGTCGACGCCCTCGTCATTCGGTCATATCAAGCTGTTCCCAAGCCGGGCGGTAAAGAGATAGAGGACCCAAAGGCGGTGGTGGACTGGACCGTTCAGAACGCCACAATTCCGACGATTGCATTCCATGACTTTGAGATCAAAGACGGCCTCATGCTGGGTGTGGTCAAGTCGGGTCATGAATATGGGAGCATGGCCACGGAATACGCCCTGCAGATCTTGAACGGTGATTCTCCCGGTGCGTTGGCCATCAAACGGACGAAGACCGGCATCCCCATGATCAATCGCAGCACGGCCGCCCGGCTGGGCATAAACCTTGCCGATGACGCCATTCGAGGAGTGACACTGGTTCCCGAGAAATAGCAGATGGTCAAGCGATTGACGATTATCCTACTGCTGGGCATGGCGGTTGTTGCTCTGACCCTGGGAACGGTAGACGGCCTCCGCTCCTACCGTCACATCCACCAGCAGTTCTCCAATCTCGGCAGCCAGAATGCCATACTGGGAGCGAAGATTGCCCAGCACGTCATCGAGAAATCGATCGACAACGGCCTGTTTGACACGGCGGCGATATTCGAGAGCCAGTATCAGCCTATTCCCGGCAGCGAGCCCCCGCGTTATCACACGGAATATGACTACTACTTCGACCACAACGTGAAAACGATCCTGGAGGCCTTCCTTCTTGAAGAGAACATCTACTACGCATACGTAGTGAACAACGGCGGATACATTCCGAGCCACACCGACCAGACAGCCTCCAAGACGCGTATCGAGCCGCCGGCGGCAACCGACCGCTTGCGCGAGGAGGGGGCTGTCGCCGGTTCCGTCGTCTGGACGGATCCCACCGGTCATCGATTCTACGAGTTTCATGCTCCGATCACGGTATATGAGCGACCCTGGGGCGAATTCAGGGTGGGGATCCCCGCGGCCATGGTGAACAACACCGTGTACAACACGGTACGGAGCACGTTGCAGATCACTGTCTCGCTTGCCGTGCTCATCGTCGGACTGATCTTCTACCTCTTGCGCCGCTACCTGCGTCCTCTCAAGGAACTGACCGCGGCCACGGCCCAGATGGCGGCGGGAAACCTCGCCGTCCGCTGCCGGGCCAGGGGGCACGATGAATTGGGCGTTCTGGCAAGCTCATTCAACGCCATGGCGACCGGGATCGAGACGATCCACGACGGCCTGGAAGAACTGGTACAACAGCGGACCAGCGAGCTGCAGACGGCCAACGAGCAACTGCAAACGGAAATCGCCGAGCGTCGTCGGGCGGAGGACTCCATCCGCGAGAATGAGCTGAAGTTCAGGACTCTCTTCGACTCGGCCAACGACTCCATTTTCATCATGGACGGTCAGTTTTTCGTGGACTGCAATCAGCGAACACTGGAGATGTTCGGCTGCACCAGAGAGCAAATCATCAACCATCCTCCCGCGGACTTCTCTCCGCTCCGCCAACTGGACGGCCGGAGTTCGGAGGAAGCATCGATCCTGCGGATCCAGGCGGCTCTCGCCGGCATCCCGCAGTTCTTCGAGTGGACACACCGGCGGTTCGACGGGGAGCTGTTTGACGTCGAGATCAGTCTCAACCGCATCGAGATCGCCGGTCGGCAATACATCCAGGCCATCGTTCGCGACATCACCGACCGAAAACGGAACGAACAAGCCTTACGACACAGCGAGCGCAAGATCCGTCGGATTCTCGAGACCTGCACCGAGGGCTTCTGGCTGATCGACAACAAGACCAACACGTTGGACCTCAACGACACTATGTGCCAGATCCTGGGCCGAACGCGGGACCAGATTCTCGGCCACCCCATTTTCGACTTCACGGACGAAGAGAACACCCGCTTATTCAAGGAGAACGTTGCGAAGCGGGCGAGAGGAGAGTCGGGCTCGTACGAGGTCTCGTTGCTGAGACCCGACGGCAGCCTCGTGCCCTGCCAGGTGAACGCCACGCCGCTCCACGATGAACAGGGTGTCAAGATAGGTTCGTTTGCGATGTTCACGGACATCACGGAGCGGAAGCGAAGCGAACAGGCCCTGCGGGACAGCGAACGGCGTCTGCGTGCGCAGAATGACGTGCTGGTCAGCCTGGCCACGAACAATGTCATGATCACCGGCGACCTGGAGGCCGCCATCCGGGAGATCACCGAGTCGGCCGCACGCACCCTGAACGTCGAACGCGCTGGCGTGTGGCTTCTGGACGGTCAAGAGACGAAGCTCACTTGCGTTGATGCATATGAGCAGGCCTCGAATCGGCACTCCGAGGGAGGTGAGCTGCTCGTGGCTGATCATCCTGCTTATTTCGAGGCGCTGCGGAGTTCACGCGTCATCGTCGCCCAGGACGCTCGGACGGATGCTCGAACAAAGGACTTTGCCGATGGTTATCTCGTTCCGCATCAAATCGCGTCGAGGCTTGATGGTGCGATCCGCCGGGACGGTAAGCTGATCGGCGTCTTGTGTCATGAGCATGTCGGCCGGCCTCGCGCCTGGGCCCCGGATGAGGAGCAGTTTGTCGGGTCTCTGGCCGACCTCGTATCGCTTGCGATTCAGGCACGCGATCGCCATCGCTACGAGGCCGATCTCCACGCTGCCAAGGAGGCGGCCGAGGCCGCAAGCAGGGCCAAGAGCGAATTCCTGGCGAACATGAGCCATGAGATCCGTACGCCGATGACCGCTATCCTGGGATTCACCGAAAGCCTCCTCGATCCGACCCTTTCGGACCAGGAGAGGCTCGGGGCGATCCAGACCGTTCACCGCAATGGCGAACATCTTCTGAGCGTCATCAACAACATTCTCGACTTGTCCAAGATCGAGGCCGGACGCATGACGGTCGAGAGCATTCGCTGCTCGCCGTGTCAGATTCTGGCCGAGGTCGCATCCATGATCAAAGTCCGTGCGGATGGCAAGAACCTCAGCTTCGAAATCGAGTGCCCCCTTCCCATACCGGACACCATACGCACGGATCCGACGCGGCTGCGTCAGATTCTCATCAACCTGATCGGCAATTCGATCAAGTTCACCGAGGTCGGCGGTGTGCGGCTGGTGGCCACGTTCCTGCCTGGCGACAGTCCCCTGATGCAGTTCGACGTGATTGACAGGGGGATTGGCATGAGCTCTGATCAGGCTGCGCGCTTGTTCGAGCCTTTCAGCCAAGGCGACACATCCACCGCCCGCCAGTTCGGCGGGACAGGGCTCGGACTGGTCATCAGCAAGCGATTCGCCCAGATGCTCGGCGGCGATATCGTCCTCATCAGCACCCGGTTGAACGCCGGTTCCCAGTTCCGCGTGACCATCGCCACGGGGCCGCTTGATGGGGTCAGCATGGTCGAAGATCCATCCTCGGCCACGGCCGTTGCCCCGGCCAAGAGCCATGGGAAACCGCTTCCATCCTTGACTTGCCGGATACTGCTTGCCGAGGACGGCCCTGACAACCAGAGACTGATCTCCTTTGTTCTCAGGAAGGCGGGCGCCGAGGTGGTTGTGGCCTCGAACGGCAGAAGCGCCGTCGACCTGGCCTTGGCCTCGTTACAGGAGGATCGCCCGTTCGACATTGTTCTTATGGATATGCAGATGCCGGTCATGGACGGCTACGAAGCTACGGCCTGGCTGCGACAGAAAGGGTACGACGGGCCCATTATTGCCCTGACCGCTCACGCCATGGCCTCGGATCGCGAACGCTGCATCAAAGTGGGATGCACGGACTACACAACCAAGCCCATCGACCGGCCCAAGCTCATCGCGATGATCAACTCACATTTGTCGACCACCGATTCGACTGACACGGACGGCCAATTCTCTACCGAGTTGGCCCTGGTCACTCCCGACTGCCCGCAAGGCGAGGCCTGACAGCCCGGTGTTCGCCCGGACACAACAGTCTCACATGTATTGAGCCGGGAACTTCCATGGTTCGCGGTAAACCGGTTTCACGTGCCGATTGGCCTCGGGATCGTTCAATACAGTCTCAGTGACCGGGTCAAACTGCACCGACCGCCCGAGGTTCAGCGAGAGCATCCCCAGGTTGATGGCCATGTCGACCTTGTAGTGATAGCCGACGTGGCAGCTCGGCGGCGTGCGTGTGCGGATGCCGTCGAGCCATTCGCGGTGGTGCCCCGGCGAGTCGGGGGTGACCTTCTCAACCTTCTCGACGTCCTCCTCCTCCATGCGGTCGCCCTCGGGAATGATCTTCAGGTAGCCGTAATCGGCGATCAGCGTGCCGTTGGTTCCGTGGAAGTAAATGCCGCGCCGGCGGTGCACGCCAGGCTGTCCCTGCGTGTCGAACCCGAAGCTGTTGACCAGCGAGGTCCACCAGCACACGGTCAGTTTCGGGAACTGCCATTGGATCTGCTGGAAATCGTACGCATCGCCGTCGTCGTCGATGATGTATCGCCCGCCCGTGCTGCTGGTGCAGGTTGGATGGTCGAGTTGCAGGGCCCAGTACGGCAGGTCCAGCAGGTGCGGGGCCATGCCCGGCGTCCAGCCGCCGCTGTAGGCCATGAACGACGGATGATGCGCCGAATCCTTGAAGAGCACCGGGTGGAACGGCCGTTTAGGTCCCGGCCCCAGCCACATCTCCCAGTCCAGCCCCTCAGGTGCAGGCGTCGGTGGCGTCTTGCCGATGCCCTCCGGCCCCTGGTTGCGCACGTGGAAGACGCGAACCATGCTGATCGGCCCGAGAATGCCCGAGCGGACGACGTCGACAATTCGCCGGTAATTGGCCGTGGCATGGACTTGTGTGCCTACCTGCGTGATGCGTTTGTGCTTGCGGACCGCGTGGTGAACTGCCAGGCATTCGCCCACGGTGAGGGTCATGGGCTTTTCCAGGTAGAAATCCTTGCCCGCCTCGGCCGCTTCGATGGCCATCAAGGCGTGCCAGTGCGGTGTCGTGGCGATCACCACCGCGTCGACGTCCTTGCTGCTGAGAACGTCGCGGTAATCGTTGTACGGCTTGGCAGTCCCGTTGCACTTGGCGAGGGTCTTGTCGCGGCGATCCTTAAATACCTCGCAGACGGCGGTGATCACTGCGTCGGGCTGCTGCAACAACTGGTCGAGGCTGTAGTTGCCCTGGCCGTTGGCCCCGATAAGCCCGATCCGAATCTTGTCATTGGCGCTCACGGGCCTGCTTGCCGGCCGTGTCTCGGCCGCCCTGGCCCGAGACCCGATGACGTAAGGTGCGGCAAGTCCCGCTGCCGCTCCCATCGTCCCACTCAGGAAACTGCGTCGCGATACCGCGTCAGTGCTATCGTTCGACTTGTGCCGATTGTGCATGATTCACCCTTCAGATTGACCAGATTGCGTTCCCGTCGGGCGGCCAAGTATGCCGTTGCCGCCCTAAGCCAGATGAGACTAACCGCTTGGCCGAGGTAGTTCAACGCTGCGGCTCTCACGCCGTTTCCGCCAGGGCCACGAGATCGCGGGTGCCGCTCGAACTGAAGGCGAGAGCGCAAGTGGAAAGAGATGCGCCCTGGAACACTTGGCGACCTGTGGGTGGCCGGTCGTCAGGTTCCAGGGCGCTGGGGGATTGCTTCGACACCGGCCCTGACCCGGTGGCGAGTGGCGGAAGTGTTTCCTCAGGCGGGACCGAGGGGTATACCCCGAAGACCCATGCCTGAGGCGGCGGCTTGGATTTCGTTGACGGGCGACATCGCTGCCCGTTTGTTTTCTGATCAGCAGCGGCTGCGAGGTCAACCAAAGCAACGCCGTCGCAACAACAAATCGAGCCTAGGCCACCGTGGGGCAAACGACCACTTCCAGGCAAGACCAGGAGCCGAATGGCAAATCAACGCGATAAGCAGAGCAGGACAAATGATCCAGCGACGATACAGACTGCCCGAATCACGTGACGAAACGGGGAGTTGTCGAGGCAGCTTTCGTGGCGAGAGACCCAGAGTTGACGGCCGGCAGCACGGATCCAACCCCAGCGTTGCCTACCGCAACGCCGGCGAATGGAGAATCGCGAATAAAGAATCGAGAATGAGGAGTGTGTTGTCATCGCCTGCCAAGATCGCTGCCGGTGATGTCCGGGAGCAGATGGGCGCAACCGAAGAACCACCGGCCTTGGCGGCAAGAACAGACTTCTCTCGGCGAACGTTGTGCAACCGGAAGGCCAACGGACCCGTCAGCCGGCAATGATCTTGTCCATCAGCTTGGCGAGTTGAGCCAGACGAGCTTTCTTGCCGCCCTTGACCTCGGCGGTGATGTAGCTGCTGTAGCCCACCTCACGCAAGGCCTTGGTGACCGACGGCCAGTCGCAGTCGCCCTCCATGAGTTCGACGTCGAAGCCTGCCCAAACGCCCTCCTCGTTTGCCTTCTGCCGGCTGTATTCCTTGATGTGAATCTTACAGATCCGCTTGCCCAGGATGCGGACCCACTGCTCCGGCCAACCGTAGCGGACCACGTTGCCGCAGTCGAAGTACGCCTTGACCATGGGCGAGTTGATCTCATCGATGTAGCGGGCGAACTCCAGCGGGCTGAGCAGGAAGTTGTTCCAGACGAACTCGATGCCAATGACCACGCCGAGCTTCTCGGCAATGGGGGCCAGCTTGCGAATCTCGGCCTGAGACCGGGTATAGGCCTCGTCGTAGGCGATCTCCTTGCTGACCATGGCCGGTACGAGCAGAACGGAGCCGGCGCCCCAGTACTTGGCATCCTCAAGCGAGCCCTGCATGCTCTTGCGACATTCCTCGCGGACCTTGGGATCGGGGTGCGACAGCGGCTTCTTCCAGTGGTCGGGGTTCATCACGCTGTGGATCTCGAGACCGGTCGCGTCGCGGGCCTTGAGGAATTCCTCGCGGTCCGGCCGTCCGCCGCTCTGGACTTCGACACCGTCAAAGCCCAGTTCCTTGAGCAGCTTGAACTTGTCGAGCACCGGGAGGTCCTCGCCGACCATCTCGTAGCCGATGGCCTTCTTGAACTTCGCCGCCGGCTTGGCCGTCGCATCCTCCGCGCCAACCGCCAGGCGTGCTCCTCCTGCGGCCATCAGCCCGGCACCCACCAGCTTCACGAAATCCCGCCGATCGATACTCTGCTCGCTGCTCATGTTCATCCCTCGGGTCTTGCACTGCCTCAATCCGATCGTTGACCGACTTGGGTACGGATTCTAGACGGCCATCGCCCGTGCCGCAACCGAACAGGCTCGGACATGCTACCCCGGGTCAGTGACGCATTTGACGGGCGTGTGTTCCCCAGGTGCCGCCGACAGCTTGCTCTCCTGGTGCAGCCTTGGCGAAGCCGGGCCCGCCGTTGCAGACCGGCATCAGTCTCGTCGCCTGCGGCCGCAGATCGATAACAGAGCGAAACCGGCCACCATTGCGATTCCCGAAACAGGCCCGATTGTGCCGCACCCGCCCGGTGTTCGATCGATTCCCACCCCGTAAGCCTTGAGCGAGACGACCACGTCACCCCAGTTTGAACGCACGATCAGCTCTCCCATTCTGGTTCTGGCGATGGTATCCGGGGAGGCGATGACTCCGAAGGTCCGGTGCTCCCCGGGCGGAATCGTCGCCGGCAGATCACCCATCGGCACCTGTGATTCAGTCAGCTTGACCGCCCAAATCTGGAACGGCGGAGCACCACCTGCGGGGTATGAAGTGACGTCGTCAACGTCGATGGAGGTGATCACCAGGTCCTCCGTGCCGGGGTTCATGATGATGAACTCCTTGCGGTTCTCGATCGGCCAGATCTGCGCGTGGCCGTAGTCCCACCGCGAGGGCAGAACGCGCAGTTGCGGGCCTGAGAACGCCATGCGCTTGCCGTACCTGACCGCGTGGTTGCTGGTGTCGAGGTAGACAATGTGCGGGTCGTCCGATCCGTCGACGCTGATGTCGGCACTGCGGCCCACGTCGCCGTCGCTGTCGACGAGTTCCGTGAAGCAGGGGTGGATGCGCTGGATGGGGCTTGACGCTCCATAGGCCCAGGACGCCGATTGCCATATGTACTTGAGGTCGTTGTCTATGGCGTCGTAGAACACCAGATGCGCACCCGCCTCGGAGTCGGCCGCCAGGCCCAGATGCTGCTCGCTGTCATCGCCGTAGTCGGTTCCGGTGTTGTCCAGCTCGTACCTTTCCCAGAAGAAGTACCAGGACGTTTCGTCGCTTGGGTCGGAGGTGTTCCGCCCCAAGACGACGGCTCCGGTGTCGCTGCCGATCCCGGCCGCGTAGAAGTCATCGGATGCGTCGATCCGGAACCGGTTCGCAGTGCCGGGCAGACCGGCCTGATAACCCGCAAACTGGCTGGGGTCATGAGAGAGCGGAACCATGAATCTCAGTGTCCAGGCCGATTTCCATGTGCCATAGACCGTTTCGTCGGAGCTCAGCGCGATATCCTGCCACTCGCCGGTGTCCAGCAGGTATTCCGGTTCGCCCGCCGCCCATTGAAGCGCCGTCTCTTGCCAAGCGCCGGATTTCCAAGTCGCGTAACAGGGCAAACCCTGGTACATCACCCGATCGAGAGGGTCGTCGTAGTCGCTGAATCGGCTGAAGGCGATATGAGGGGTGTTGCTGGAGTCCAATGCGAGCGCGCAGCGCCACTTGACGCCGCCTGAAACCACTGTAGTCACCATCCACGAGCTGCCGTCCCTCCGTGCGTACTTGAGGTCGTCGCCGACGACGTACGCAACACGGACGGTCCCGTCGGCGGCTACCGCGATGTCACAGCCGTCGCCGGTTTCCGTGAGCGTCTCGATCGTCTCGGTGGTCCATATGCCGGGCCCGCCGGCGTTGCTGGCATACTTCAGAAGATGACCCGTTGTGCCCGACAGGTGATCAACGGGCGGCGTGAAGTAGCAGAGATGCGCTATCCCGTCCCCATCGAGAGCGAGGGCCACGGCCGTAGTCCCGCTGTCTACCGTCTGGAGCTCCCAGTCCGCTTGGATCGGCCCAGGCGTGGCCAGACTCACGACGACCGCCATCATGGCGGCGCTCAGGAACGTTCTACCGCAGCGAGCGTGCCTGACCGACCATCTTGTGCCTGCTGTTCTCAGTCGCTTCTGTCCCGACATGCTCGTGTACCTCTCGTACGGACAGCGGCAGGCGCTGCGGTGCAGGGTTGAATCGCGAGACACCCTTTCGAGGACCTTCAGCGTCCGGAGCCGCCTGTCTGACAGTATACCCACAGCGCGGCCTGGGAAGATAGAACCGGCAAGACATGCCCATGCCGGTCCTGTCAGGCCGCCTGAACGGTTACCAACCCAGGTCTGTCGACGGAGTTGGGCCGACGCCCTCGTCGGCCTCTCTGCCGTGATGCGATCGTCACCGGCAGGGAATCCACGACGGATTGACGCCCTGCACCTGTCCAACTCGCAGCGAAGCGGCACGGAGTTTCCTTCTGAACGACCTTGACGAACGAGAGGCGCCCGTTAAATTTCTTATGGATCAAAGGCCGGGAGCAGGCAGGCCGCAAGTCGCAGCGAGGCACCAAGCAGCGAGGCGGCCAGTAGCTGTTCTTGGTTACGAAAGAATCCCTTATGTTTCTTCTGGCAGATGGGACCTCAAGAAACCGAGGTTGCTCATGAGCGTCAGCTTCACACTCTCAATGGACGACCTGATCGCCTTCAACCTCTATCATTTGCGTTACTCGCCGATGATGCGACGCGCGTACTGGAGAGGCCTGCTGCTGCCTCCCTTGATCTGGATTGCGATTTGCCTCGCACTGTCTCGTCTGGCGGTCACCCCGCAGCGTACCTGGCTGGAGTCGATTCGCGACCTGCTGCCGCTGTTCTTGGGCGCCCCGGTCTACTTGGTCGTCTTCCCACTGCTTCGCAAGCGATCGATTAACCGGCAGATCCGCGCGATGTGGCGCGAAGGCGACAATACTTCCGTGCTCGGCGCTCATCGTATCGAGATCACTCCCGAGGGCATGTGCCAGACCAACAGTTCAGGCGTCACCCAACAGAAATGGGATGCGATCAAGAAGGTCGCAGTAGCGGATGACCATATCTTCTTGTACAACTCCTCCATATCAGCTTTCATAATCCCGAAGAGAGGCTTCACAGATCACGCCCAGTTGTCGGCTTTTGTTGATGAGCTGGCTGGGTACTGTCGGGCCACGCAGGAGGGCGTCTCTGAACGCGAGAATGGGGACGTCGCCGGTTCCTGAGAGGTGGTCGGCGTTCAGCGATCCGGGTTGGGAGACTCGTGTCCACCCGCAGCAGATGCTGCCCACTGTGATGCCTGCTGGCAGCATTGCTTCAGATCCGGTACAACATGTCGGGTGTCCGAGCGTGAACGAGCGAGACTGAGCCATGGACCGCAGCCAACTGAAGATTCGGCCGATCATCGGCCTGGAGATCCACGTGCAACTGGCGACGCGGAGCAAGATGTTCT
>CAZTQK010000080.1:0-17952 GCA_964615635.1 uncultured Planctomycetales bacterium | reverse complement strand
CCTCAAGCAACTTGCGGGCCAATTAAATCGACAGGCCCTGAATCGCTGGGCTATTCTCGTTTCATCCCGCGGGGACGAAGCTGGAAACGGCCGCTCCTTTGAGCGATTTCGTGGTTCTGCATATCCACTATACTTCCGCCAATCGGTTGAATAGAATCAGATGGTGTGTGGCTGCTCTGTGGTTCCTGTCAAAGGGAGGATCATGATGGGGCAGGTGGCCTTTTATTCGCATGGCTGCAGACCGCCTTGCCCGTGTCAACGCACATGGGCGGTACTCCGGCAACCCGAGACTCCCTCCGCACGCTCGGCTGACAGCGGGCGCACGACACCCAGCGGTGCTGCTTCAGGATTCCGCGGTCTGCCGGGCTTCACCGTTGCGGAATTGTTGATCGTTATTGGGGTTATCCTTCTCCTGGCGGCCCTGCTGGTTGTTTCGGCCTCGAGCATCCCGCGACGGCGTTACGGCGCGTCCTGTGCCGCCAATGTCTCGGGCATGGGCAAAGGGCTCTACACCTACGCCGTCGAGAACAGTGATATCTACCCGATTGCGGCTCATGTGCCGGCCGAGGCTGACGAGGTGGGGCGCGTGAAGTACGCCCCGGGCATGATCGGGACACATCGTGGTGATGGGAGCGATCCCAAGTCCGGCGAAACCACCGAGAAGGACACCGAGATGTCGACCACTCGCAATCTATGGTGTCTCGTCAGAACCGGTGGTACGAGTCCGAGATCATTCATCTGCCCATCCGCCAACGACCAGCCGAACGACGAGGACAATCCCGCCGACTACTGGGATTTCCGCTCATGGCGGGAGATCAGCTACGGCTATCAGGTGCCCTACGGGAAGCACGGCCGGCCCACGACTGAATGCGATTCACGCATGGCCTTGGCCGCCGACAAGGGGCCCTACGGAGCCGCATTGGAGAACGAGGCCAAGAATCCTGGCATGCACACATTGCGAATTGACTCTCCGCCGGAGGCATGGATGCCCTGGAACTCGCCCAACCACCGAGGCGAAGGGCAGATGGTGCTGTTCGCAGATACGCATGCGGACTTCCTGGCCAAGCCGATCTGTGGCGTCGGGTATGACAACATCTACACCCGCTGGTCGGCTGCGGACGGCCTCGGGCCGCGAATCCAGGGCACACCACCTACGGGTATCGAAACCCCCTGGAGCGATACCGACTCGTTGATCTACCCTTGAGGGGCCGGCGACGCCGCGTACGGGGGGAGCGTGAAGACGAGCGGCTAGCTTCATGCGGGCGGTGGGAGAGGCGCAATGAGCAATGACGAAACCCCAATGACCAATCAATGACGGAATCCGAATGACCAACTCTGAATGACGAGCACGAGCCAGGCGCCCGGCTGGCCGTCTTGCCGGCGATGTCCGCTACACTTCCGGTGACCCATTGGATAGAATCACACCGCGCCTGGCCGGACACCAGCCTGGTTGAAGCGAGGGTGATGATGCATCGAAGTCAAACTCCTCCGACGACTCGCAAGGCGGATCGTCTTTCAGCATACCAAGGCGCGGCGCTGACGTTGATAGAGCTCCTCATTGTGAGCGGTCTTTTCCTGACCCTCGTGACTGCCTGTCTTGCGGCAGAACGTGCCGCAGCCGGCCGCGTGGAGCGTCCGAACTTCGTTGTCATCCTGACTGACGACCAGCGGGCCGACGCGATGGGTTGCGCGGGCAATCCCCACATTCGGACGCCGAACATCGATGCATTGGCCGGTTCCGGCATGCGTTTCTCGAACGCTTTCGTCACCACCTCCATCTGTAGTCCGAGCCGGGCGGCCCTGCTGACCGGCCGTTATGGCAGCGCCAACGGCGTCGGCGGTTTGGCCGATGCGGCGCTCAAGCCAGGCGAGAAAACCTGGCCGCAGGTGCTCAAGGCAGCGGGCTACAGAACGGCCCTGGTGGGTAAGTGGCACCTCAAGAACCCACCGGAATCCGTCGGCTTCGATCATGTCACCAGTTTCGAGTCCAACGGGCCATACTACGGCCGTCTGGTTATTGAGCTCGGGCAGCAGAGACAGGTCGACGGTTTCATCGACGATTACGTCGCAGATCAGGCTGTCCGGTTCTTGAGGGACGCCGCAACCGGAGATGTGCCCTTCGCACTGCTGGTCTGCACGCAGTCACCGCATCTGGACCCTGACTTTCGCTGGCCCGCGAGGCCGGACACGCTGCGGTCCTATGAAACGGTGGCTCCTCCGCTACCGGCGTCGTGGGAGGATGATCTGGCCGGCAAGCCTGCCTATCTCAAGCAGAGCAGGCATCGGGTGAAAGCGATCGAGGATTACGGATACGACCGCAAAGACAAGGTTCTGGGTCACATTCGTGACTACTACGCGGCCATCTCGGACATGGATGCGGCCGTCGGGCGCATCCTGAAGGCTATCGATGAACTCGGGCAGCGGAACAGGACTTACGTCGTCTTCACCTCGGACAACGGATGGTTTCTCGGCGAGCACCGCTTCACGAGCAAGGTTCCTGCCTACGAGGAGTCGATCCGCGTGCCGCTGATCGTCGTTGGCCCGGGGGTCAGGCCCGGCACGGATCGCCGGTTGGTCCTGAACATCGATATCGCCCCGACGCTTCTGGATCTGGCGGCAGTCCCCAGGCCCGATGGCTTGCACGGACACAGCCTCGCCACGGTCATCAAGGATGATGTGCCCGGCCGGGATAGCCCATGGCGCAAGAGCATCTTCTACGAAGCGATGGAACCCGAACTGGGGAGTTGGCCGATGGTTGCGCTTCGCACGGATCGCCACAAGTACATCCTCACACACGGGCATCCGTCGCAGCCTCCGCAACCCGCTTTCGAGGAGCTCTACGACCTTGCGACAGACCCTGGCGAGTTGAAAAACCTCGCCCCCGATCCGCGGCGGACACCTGCACTGCAGGAAATGCGGACGGAGCTGGTGCGAAGCCGCGTTGCGATTCGCGAGGTCGACGCGGTCAATCGCCTGCTGCGGATTGATGCGGATTTCCCGGGTGGAAACATCATCGTCGACCGCATGAACGGCGACCGGGTGCTGCTGCGTCAAGATCTTCGCGACACGCCTCGCTGGTGGTTTTATTGGTGTTTCCGGGTTCGCGGCGCCGGCGGACGGTCTCTCACCTTTGAGTTCACGGATGGAAACCCCATCGGCCGTTTGGGACCGGCCTGCAGCAAGGATGGCGGGCGGACATGGTCCTGGCTGGGGGCCGAGGCGGTGGACGGGGCCTCGTTTTCCTTCCGCTTCCCCGAGACGGCCGACGAGGTCCGCTTCGCGTTTACCACTCCTTATCAGGCGTCTGACTTACAAACCTTCGTCGATGCGCTGCAAAGCGATCCGAGTTTGAAGGTCAGCTCGCTGTGCCGGACGCGAAAAGGCCGAGACGTGGAGGTGCTTCACGCGGGCAGACTTGACGGAAAGGCCGAGCACCGTGTTCTGGTCACCGCCCGTCACCACGCCTGCGAGAGCATGGCGAGCTTCGTGCTCGAAGGGCTTGTCCGAGCAGTGGTGCGAGATAAAGAGCAGCAGTGGCTCCGTGAGCACGTGGAGTTTATGGTCGTGCCTTTCGTGGACAAGGACGGCGTCGAGCAGGGTGACCAGGGCAAGCTCCGCGCACCGCGCGACCCGAACCGTGACTATGACGGCACGAGCATCTATCCCTCAGTCGCCGCTCTGCGGGATCGAGTGCCGGGCTGGGCGGACGGCAGACTCAAGATCGCGCTGGACCTGCATTGTCCTTATATCCGCGGCGGGCGAAACGAGAAGGTGTTTTTCGTAGGTCAGCCCGAGGACCGTATTTCGCAGAATACGCAGCGGCTGGCGGGCCTGCTTGAATCGCTCCCTGTGGCGGGGCTGCCTTACCACACAAAGGACAATCTGCCCTTCGGTCAGGAGTGGAACAATAGGGCCAAGCTGGGAGAGGGCAGGTCGATGGCCGATTGGGCCGCCCAGCTCCCGGGCATCGAGGTAGCCTGCACGATCGAGGTCCCGTATGCGATTGCATCAGGCACCACGGTTACTCCCGAGTCGGCCCGTGAATTCGGCGGAAACCTGTGCCATGCGATTCGCCTGTTCCTCAGTAAAGAGCGAGATTGACGCCCGTACCCGACGGTAGGGCAGGGTCGAGCCTGCCTCGTCCTGGCGGGGTCGCCGCGGCGACCCAGACCTGTCGTCTTGTTGAGCCCGAGCCGGCGAGGGCTTCCGGGGGCGAGCGGATCGGCAGGTCTCCGCCGCCGCGGGCGGCTCCGACCATGCCCTACTCTTTTTGTGCGTTCTCTCAATAGAGAGTGACGTTGACACCCGTGCCCAGCTTGAGGGCGGGGACTTTCGCGGCCTTCTCGCTACGGTAGACCAAGATCTTCTTGGCCGAATAGAGGATGATCTCCGGACGCTCGTCGCCGTCGAGATCGCCGACCATGGCGAAAGGCTCGTGGTCTTCATCCGGCGGCACCGGCGTGGGGCGGCGAAACGCGTCGAGGGGGCCGAAGCGGGCAACGCACCGTCCGCTTGCGTCGAGCAGACGCTGCTCCTGTCCGACAAGGATTTCCTCCAGCCCATCGCCATCCCAGTCGATGAGGCGATGGTGGCGGCTGTCACCGCAGACGTACTTGCCCAGAAGGCTGCCATCGGCCCCAATGATCTCGATCGAGCCCTTCTGGTAGGGCTGATGGGCTATGTCGACGGCGATCTGTGGTTCGGGCTTGTCGCGCCGGAGTTGTCCCACGTCGATCGATTCGAAATGCCGCCCCGCCAGACCCCAGAGCGTCCTACCGTTGCCGTCGAGGAGAGCCAGATAGTCTGCCCCGCAGCAACTGGCCAGCAACCGGAACTCAGCCGGCGTCTTACCGAAGGCGAGGACTTCACAGCAATCCAAATGACCGCGCCCAAGATCGACCTTGTCCGAAGTCATGGTCCAGAGCTCGTGGCCGTTGTCATCGAGCAGCGTGTAGCCCGCCATGACTTCGTCGCGACCGTCGGCGTCGATGTCAACGAGTGTTGGGTGGTGGCACGTCTTGTAGCGTTGCGGGCGCCAGTGCCAGAGAAGCCGCCAATCATCGGTATAGGCCCACAGTTGGCTGTAGCGGTCCTTGATGATGATGTCCTGGGAGTGCGCTCCGCCCCGCAGATTGGCAAAGGTGATGCAATCAGCGACGGCGAGTCCCTCAGGCAGCGGAAGGCGGCGCACCTCGTTGCCGGTTCGACCTTCGAGCACCAGCACGTAACCTTCGATACTGAGGTAGACCTCGGGTCCGTTCTGCCCATCCAAATCGTAAATCTGGACGGGCACGTCGTAGCTGAGTTGTGGCGCGCCCGTGTTGGCCTTACCCCATCGCCAGAGGACCGATCCGTCCAGTTGAGTCGCCAGCACTGTCGTGACCCGCTGCTTGTCCTGCCGTGCGGTGACGATTTCCGCCTGGCCGTCGCCGTTCAGATCGCCCGCCACCAGCCATTGGCCATGATAGGCAGGATCAGGGGTGATCGTCTTCCACGGCGGCACTACTGGGCCGTCCAGTTCCCAGGCGTTGTGTTTGAACAGCTCGGCAGCAGCCAGAACCGGCAACACGGATGTGAGGACAGCCGCCAGGACGGCTGAGCGGAATGTGGCTGCGAGCCTCGCACGGCTGCGTGAGCCTCGCGGATGCTTGTCCGAGATGCGATCAACCATGAGTATCGTCTCCCCTGTCATGTCAACTCCGCGAAGAAGGTCAGAAGCTGTACTATTGTGACCGGATCACGGATGCCGATCAACGCCCCACGGGCGCTGAGTCCGGATTTGAAGGCTTCCTGCGGGTGACTTTCGCGTGTAGTCCGGATAGCCTATTGCGACTGAGGTGACACGAGTCATGACGCACGTACTTCTGTGGCCGACGCTCCTGGCGGTGACGTTGCCTGCGGCCGCCAAGCCTGTAAGCGTTACGCAGCCTGCGGATCCGGCTGAGGTGAAGGCAATCCTGGACCGCGAGATTCTCCGGAGCCGGCCGGACTGTGTCGTGTACCGGCCCAAGAGCCTCGACGGATCTACTTTCGACACTGGCAACGAGCATTTCCTCGTGTTCGACGGTCCGGACGGGTCGTTGATGACCGTCTGGACGCAGAGCAGCTACGAGGGGGCAGGTGACCATCGCATCGTGTTTGCCCGCTCAACCGACGAGGGAGTCACCTGGTCGGCGCCGCAGCGGATCGTGGGTCCATCACGGCCGGGCGACGGCCGCATGGCCAGTTGGGGCTTCCCCCTGGTTTCTCGATCCGGCCGCATCTATGTCGTCTACAATCAGTACCAGGGCATCGATGACGTCGTCCATCAAATCACCGGGACGATGGACGCGGTTTTCAGCGACGACATGGGCCGGACATGGTCCTCGCCGCAGACCATTCCGATGCCGCGCTCTCCGCACGACCATCCGGACGCTAAGGTCCCCTCCAACTGGATCGTCTGGCAGAAGCCGATTCGCGACCTCAAAGGACGCTGGTTCACCGGTTTCAGCCGGTGGGTGAGCCGGGCGGTTCGCACCAAGCCGCACAAGAACACCTGGACGGCCGCCGAGACCGTCGTGGAGTTCATGCGCTTCGAAAACGTCGACGAAAACCCTGAGCCCAAGGATATCCGCATCAGCTACTCAGCCTGGGGCAAGGATGCTTTGCGAGTCCCGCACTATACCAACCCGTTGCTGAGTGTTGCCCAGGAACCCAGTTTGGTCCGCCTGCCCGATGAGCGGCTGTTCTGCGTGATGCGGACGATGTCGGGGTACATCTGGTACAGTGTGTCGGCTGATGATGGGGAAACGTGGGACGATCCGCGACCGCTGCTTCGCAGGGATCATGGTTCGCCCATTCTGGAACCGCTGTGCTGCTGCCCGATCTACGAGCATGAGCCGGGTCGCTACGTTCTGCTGCACCACAATAACGACGGGCGGTTCGAGGGCAGCCAGCCGGAGGAGACCGGTCGAAACCGCCGGCCGGCGTTCATCGCTCTCGGGGAATACCGCCCCGGAGCCGATCAACCGGTCTGGTTCAGCGAGTCCAAGCAGTTGATGGACAATGACGGCATGGGCATCGGGCCGCTGAAGCGCACTGACATCGGCGTCTACCCGAGCGTCACGAAGCGAAAGGGCAACTTCGTGCTGTGGCACCCCGACAGAAAGTTCTTCCTCCTCGGTAAGCGGATCACGCCGGAATGGCTGGCTGACCTCAAAGTACCGGAGATCAAGCGATGATAAGGAGTATCCTGTGCCTGTTGACGCTGGGGCCTGTTGTCTCAGCGGGGGCGGAACGGTCGCCCAATATTGTCATCATGCTGGCTGACGATCTGGGCTACGGCGACCTGGGATGTTACGGCCATCCGTCTATTAAGACCCCGGTACTGGACAGGATGGCGGCAGAGGGTGTTCGGCTCACAGATTACTACGCCGCGGCACCAGTGTGCTCACCGTCTCGGGCGGGAATGCTCACCGGGCGTACGCCATACCGGTGTGGGATCTACGATTGGATTCCCCAGGGTTCGCCGATGCATCTCCGGCGCAGCGAAGTGACGATTGCGACGCTTCTGCGGAACGCCGGATATGCGACATGCTTTGCGGGCAAATGGCACTGCAATGGGATGTTCAACTCGCAGAGACAGCCGCAACCCGGCGACCATGGCTTCGACCATTGGATGGCCACGCAGAACAACGCGGGCCCCAGCCATATGAACCCGCGCAACTTCGTACGCAACGGCAAGCCGCTGGGCGAACAGGCGGGCTCCTCGTGTGCGCTTATTGTGAGCGAGGCGATCTCCTGGCTCCGTCAGCGTGATTCAAGCCGTCCGTTCTGCCTGTTCGCCTGGTTCCACAACACGCATGAACCTGTGGCCAGCAGCCCGCCGTTCGTCCGGCAGTATGCCGATATTGAGCCGCCGGAGCGAGGCATCTACTACGCGAATGTCACGGAGATGGATCACGAGATCGGCCGCCTGCTGGCTGCACTGGATGAGCTTGGCCTTCGCGACAGCACGTTCGTTTTCTTCACCAGCGACAACGGACCCGAAACGCTCAATCGTTACCGCGGGGCGGAGCGATCGCACGGTTCTCCGGGTCAGCTTCGAGGCATGAAGCTGCATCTGTACGAAGGTGGGATTCGCGTGCCCGGAATCATCCGTTGGCCTGGGCAGGTCAAGGCCGGGACCGTGAGCGCCGAACCGATTATGGGGGCCGACGTGTTTCCGACGTTGTGCTCGATGGCCAGTGTCCCGGCGCCTCGCGACAGAATCATTGACGGCGCGTCTATTCTGCCGGTCTTCAGGGGCGAACCGGTTATTCGCGAGCGGCCGCTGTTCTGGTGGTACTCTTTGGCCATTGGGGCACCTAAGCTGGCCGTACGCGAGGGAGACTGGAAGCTCTTGGCGGATGAACCGATGGACCACATCGAACTGTACAACTTGAAGGATGACCCCGCCGAGAAAAACGACCTCGCACGCTCGCAGGCGCAGCGGGTGGAAAAGCTGTTGGCCAAGCTCAAGGAGGTACGGCGTGAAGTCGAGAAGGAACGTCCGACCTGGCCGGAGCCGACTTCCCGGCCTGTGCGAGGCCAGGCACCCCCACGACGGCCCAGCACCAGTACTCAATAGGGGGCTGTGCGCACTACGAAGCGCAACGGGTTGAAGTCAAAGAGCTGCTTTTGTTCGGCGGGGCCCTTCTCGCCGATCTGGGCGGCGAACAGCTTGCCGGCCGTGCTCCAGACAGCCCGGTTGCGGTCGATATCGGCCCATTCCCAGTCGGGCAGGTCAATCCGCGTGCCGGCCGACGTGTGCACAAACTCATGTGCGTCAGGCGAATTCAGAGGCGTCACATGGGCGGTCTTGCGAAGGACCCAACCGGCCCCGGCCGGCTTCTCAAAGACGGCCACGCTGCCTCCCTCTGATTCCGTCGGGGTTTCCTTCAGCGTCCAGCCATCGCGTTGCAGCCGGAGGAAATAGACGCCGGCGCACTCGCTGCCGAAGGAGTTTTCGCCCCGATAATGGGGCACCTTTCGCAGATCCCGCGGGGTGGTAACCGCTTTGTGGCTGCGTTCATCGTTAATCCAGTAGGTGGTCCGGTTGAGAAAAAGGCCGCCGCCGTGCTGGCTGTCCGCCTTTTCCCACAAGCCGATGGGTTTGAGGAACGGGGTCTTCGACATGGCGGTGTAGGAGGTGCTCTGATCCGTACCGGGCTTGCCCTTCAACGCGAAGTAGATCAAGTAGCGTCCGTCAGGCGATAGATCGCTGCGGCGCTCGTAGATCCGCCCCTTGAGCCACTGGCCGACCGTAAAGGTGTCATTGGCTCGATTCCAGCCGATGGCGCAGACCTGCTTGGACGGGCCCCGCCGGAACACGAGACCCACAGGGACCTCCTGAGCGAGCAAAATGTGGATCCTTGCGGGAGGCCGCTCCTCGACGGGGGGAGCCGGCTTGTGTGTATGCGTCGGACCTGCCATTCAATACTGCCTCATCGGCGTCATGCCGCGTCTAAGAGTACCAGCAACTCGGATTCTTGCAAGGTGTCAGGCTCGGGGCTCGTTGCGGCGCAGTCCCTGGCCGGGCCGCCCTCCAATCGGCTTCCTGGCGAAAATCCGCGGCAGCCTGTATTCTTTGTACCGCACAGCAGGCACGAATCCAGGGTCATCTGATCCCGTGTTGACCTTTTGTTGCCGAGCACGGCAACTGGTGGTCTGACGTCCGGCAGAACACATGGAGCCAAAATGACGGATAACGCACAAGAAGAGATGAGCTTCCTCTGCCGACTTGCCGCGCTGCCGAAACGGGCCAGAGGCGTTCTGAGAGGGGTGATGCGCGAACTGTGGGTCACTTTCGCTTTCAAGTTCTTGGCTGTCGCGGCGTACAAGGTAATGGCGGTGACTCTCGTGCTCTGGCTGACAGCCGACTTCGGTTACAGCGACCAGCGAGCGCTCGGCCTGGTGGCGACGTGGTCGATCCTCATGACGGTCTTCACCCTGCTGATCGGCTCGTTCACCGATGCGATCGGATTACGCAAGGCGTTTCTTCTCGGAGTGTGCGTTTGCATCTTCGCCCGCTTCGTGATGACGTTCACGACCGTGAAGTGGCTGGCCTTGGCCGCCGGCCTGGTCCCGTTGGCCCTCGGGGAGGCCCTGGCCACTCCTGTTCTGATCGCCGCGGTTCGACGATACACAACCACGGCCCAGCGATCCTTCTCATTCTCGTTGCTGTACGTGATCATGAACCTCGGCTTTGCTTTCGCACTTCGGATTTGTGACTACATCCGACAGGGCATGGGAGAAGAGGGTCATTTCACTCTGCCGCTGGTGGATGTGACGATCACCACCTATCAGACACTCTTTCTGGTCAGTCTGGGATTGGAGCTGTGTCTTCTGCCGATTGCGTATTTCGGCATACGCACGGGGGCGGAGGCGACCGACGAAGGCGTCAGGATCGTACCCGAGCAGCCGAAATACCCTCATGAGAAAATCTGGAACGTCTTGCGGCTGACGGCACGTGATACGCTGTATGAGACAGGGCGGCTGTACGCCAAGCTGGCAGGCCAACGTGGTTTCTACAGCCTCGTGGCCTTTCTCATGCTGATCGCGTTCGTGAAACTCATCTTCATGCAAATGGATTATGTCTACCCGAAGTTCGGTATCCGCGAGCTTGGCGCGGGGGCTCCGATCTTGCGGCTGCCGGAGATGAATTCGTACCTTATCATCGTCCTGGTGCCGCTTGTCGGCCTCTTCACACGGAAGATGACGGCATACACGACAGTCACGGTGGGGTGCATCATCTCAGCCGCGTCTGGTTTCGTGATGGCTCTGCCGTTGTCCTGGTTTGGGCCATTGGCCGGCAGCGCGCTGGTGCGCTGGATTGGCTATCGATATCTTGGTCTCTCCGGTGAAGTGCATCCCTACTACGTCATGATCGGTCTGTACGTGGTGCTTCTCTCGCTGGGAGAGGCTTTCTACTCACCTCGGGTGTACGAATATGCCGCCTCCATCGCCCCGAAAGGGCAAGAGGCCTCCTACGGGGCGCTCTCCTACGTGCCTTTCTTCCTGGCGAAGCTCCTGGTCGGGACGGTTTCAGGCTCGCTGTTGGCCAGCTACTGTCCGGAATCGGGCCCGCGCGATCCGCAAACCATGTGGCTGATCATCGCCCTGATTACCACGATTTGTCCAGTGGGGCTGATCACGCTGCGCCGGTGGATTCGTGTCCGCGAGGCCGGGCGCGAAGAATGAATCCTGGCCGTGGGGCGTGCGGCGACCGGGTAAGATCCGCAGGCGATAAGCCATCGTACTTGAGGAGGTGTTGTGTGAGGTTACGCACGTGCTATGCGTTGTTGCTCATTCTCGCATCTGCGGGGCAGGTCGGTGCGCTGACGGGGGCCACGGAACCGCCGGTCACCACCCGTGCGGCCGGCGACCCTGCCGCAGTCGAGAAAGCCTATAGGGCTTTCTTGGGTAAGGTCTCGGCGAGCGGCAAGACACTCACGATCGCAGAAGGCCGTTATTCTGTGGCCGGGCAGGATGTCGAGGTCCGGCAGGCGGCCTCCTTTTCGATCGATCCGGCCGATGTGAGCGTGATCGAAGACGAACCGCTCAAGCTGGGCAAGGACAAGCCGCACGCATGGTCGACGGGCAGACCGTTGCAGGGTGCTCGGGCCGGCGGGGGCATCAACGCCAGTTTCGCCTATGTGCCTGGGTCGTTGGTGATCCGAAAAACGCCGGGTGGTGACCCGCTGGTCGAAAAGAAGGATTATCTCATCGCGGAAGAATTCGGCATGGTCGGCCTCGGCCCCGAGCCTCGCGTCGGCCCCGACGACACGGTTTACGCCGGCTACCGCTGCCGTCTGATGCGGATCGACTCGGTGCTTGTCGATCGCCAGGGACGGCCATCTCTGGTCAAGGGCAAGCCTGATATCTCCGTGCCGCTGCCGCCAGATGCGCCGGAAGGAACGGTCCGGTTGTGCAACGTGTTCAGGCCGCGCGGAGCTGAAGACCTCAAAGCTGAGCACCTGTTCCCCATCCTGGAGCGCGGGACGATGGCCCCGACGCGGACGACGCGCGGGCGATTGCCCCGTGCTTTGGACAAGATCAAGTCGGGCAGACCGCTGACCGTCGTCTGTCTGGGCGACTCGGTCACCGCGGGAGGCGATGCCAGCCGGCCGTCACTGCGGTACGTGGATGTGTTCGAGTCAATGCTCAAGGAGAAGTACGGGAAGAATGCGGCTATCAACGTCGTCAATGTCAGCTACGGTGGGACCAGCTCTGGGCAATGGCTGCGGATGGAGCCCTTCACCGACGCTTGGTTCAAGACCGTTCCGAGCCTGAGAGCCGAGGAGATCAAATTCGAACGCGTCACGGCACTCAAGCCGGATGTATTGACCATCGAGTTCGTCAACGACGCGTACATGGACTGGAAGACCGTCGAGGAAACGTATTCGACCATCCTTCGTCGCGTGAAGGAGTTCGGCACCGAGGTCGTGCTGATTGCCCCGCACTTCACCGCCATGCACTGGATGGGAATGAAGTCCATCCGGGACGGCGACGGCCGTGAGTACGTTAAGTCGCTGCATCGCTTCGCCGACGAGCATCACCTCGCGGTTGCCGATGCTTCATCGCGGTGGGCGCATTTGTGGCTGGAAGGCCTGCCGTATGTGACGCTGCTTCGGAACACGCTGAATCACCCGGACGACAGAGGCCACCGTCTGTTTGCCGAGGAACTCATGAAATGCTTCGAGCCGTCGGCGTCGGACCACTCGAGGGCAGGTGCTTCGCAGTCCGAGGCCGCCTCGGCCCCCGCGACAGATAAGGTCAGAATCGGCGTCGTCGGGCTTGTTCACGCGCACGTTTATGGTTTCCTGGAGGATGTGGTCAGACGGGACGACATCGAGATCGTCGGTCTGGCCGAGCCTCGCGAGGAACTGCTTCGCCGTTACGGCGGCCGGCATCGTCTCCCGGAGTCAATGTGGTTTCAGGATCTGGACCGCATGCTCGATACCGCTCGGCCGCAGGCGGTGGCAGTGTTCACCGACACGCTCGATCATCGCAAGGTGGTGGAAGCCTGTGGCCTGCGAGGCATCCACGTCATGATGGAAAAGCCGCTGGCGACCAGCATGGAACACGCCCGGGCGATTGAGAAAGCCGCCTGCGAGGGCAAGATCCACGTCATCGTGAACTACGAGACGACCTGGTATCCGAACACCGAGGCGGCCTACCAGTTGGTCTCCAAACAAGGACGAATCGGGTCCATCCGCAAGATCGTGGTCCACGACGGCCACCAGGGTCCCAAAGAGATCGGTATGCCCAGGGAGTTCATGGAGTGGCTCACCGATCCGGTCCGCAACGGCGGGGGGGCACTGTACGATTTCGGCTGCTACGGGGCAAACCTGGCAACCTATCTGCTGGGCGGGCAACGGCCGCTGTCCGTGACCGCCGTGACGCAGAAGCTGAAATCAGACCCGGTCTATCAGCGCGTCGATGACGAGGCGACGATTGTGGTGACCTATCCGAAGGCCCAGGTGATCATCCAGGCGTCGTGGAACTGGCCCTTCAGTCGCAAGGACATGGAGATCTACGCAGAGCAGGGGCAGTATCTGACGGTTGAACGGGACATGTATCGGATGAGGACCCTTCATGCGGCCGAGAACCTGGGCAAAGCCGAACCCATTCCCGCCCCGATGCAGGACTCCATCTCTTACCTCGCGGCTGTTGTCCGGGGTGAGGTCTCGCCTTCCGGTCCTTCGTCGTTGAAGGTCAACATGATCGCCACTGAGATCCTCGATGCCGCGCGAAGTTCCGCAGAGCGCGGCGTTGCCGTTCCACTTGCCGACGTGACGCCGCCGTCCGGTTTCAAACCGCTGTTCGACTATCCGGTTCGCGATACGTGCGTCTGTTGTGTTGGCGGTGTCTATTACCTGACCGGCACGACCGGCGCCCCGACGTGGTGGAAGACGAATGAAGGGATTCGCATCTGGAAATCGAAAGACCTGGCGACATGGGAGCCGCTGGGGCTGGTGTGGTCGTTTGAGAAAGATGCCACTTGGCAGAACAAGGTCGTCGATGGCCACCGGGCCATCTGGGCTCCCGAGTTGCACTACCTGAAGGGCACTTTCTGGCTGGCCTACTGCGTGAACTACCCCGGCGGCGGAACGGGCCTTCTCAAGAGCACGAGCGGCAAGGCGGAAGGTCCATACGTCGATGTGAAACCCGACGGCCCGCTGACCAAGGACATTGACGCATCGCTGTTCCAGGACGACGACGGCAAGGTCTACTTTGTTTATCAGAACGGCCGGATCGCACGTATGAAGGATGACATGAGCGGCTTGGCCGAGGAGCCTCGCCTGCTCAAGCCGGCCAACGCCGATCATGTCGGCTTCGAGGGGGCGTTTCTCTTCAAGGTCAATAGTCGATACTACCTGTCGTGCGCGGAGTTCATCGGCGAACAGTACCACTGCATGCTCGCCAGTGCCCCGACGCTGGACTGCCCCTGGAGCGACAGTCATGTGGCCGTGCTCCACGGCGGGCACAACATGTTCTTCATGGATGCCGACGGCCAGTGGTGGAGCACCTTCTTCGGCATCAGCGCCGACGCCCCGTTCCGTGAACGGCCGGGGATCCTGCGGGTCGATTTCGCCGACGACGGCCGTCCTCGCTTGGGTGGCCCAGGTCCTTCTTGAATGTGGGAACGCGATTACGCGGAAGCGGGAGACTCAAGACAGGGTGGCCCAGCCATCCGCCGCAGCGGATGGGTGGGGTCACGATGATCGATTCCGCTGAGAACGCAGTTGAACAGTATCGATGATCCGCACAGGAACCTCGATTCCTTCCCGACTCTGAGTCCGTGATTATGCGGCAGCGGAGAACTCGAATAGAATGGTGGTGCAGCACGGTCGCGGTGCGTACGAGCGGGCTTTGAAGACGTCCGCGGAGTCTGTGGGAGGAGGCTACCCATGCCCAGTCAGAATCGAACGAGAATCACTCGCCGGAGAGCTTTGAAGCAGATCGCGGCTGTGGCCGCCGGAACAGTCATCTCGACCCAAACCGGCAAGGCTCAGACCCGGCCGGCAGCAACGCTGGCCGTACCCGCCGCTGCCGGTAGGCCCCTGATCGTGGAGCGTCTCAGCACCGGCACGGAGATCTGGCAAGTCACCACGGAGCAGCGACCTCAATCCAACATCTACTGCGAACTGCCGTATTGTTCGGGGGACTCGCGATACTTCGTCTACGAGCGAAAGAACCGCAAGGAGAACAAGGACAACCCGACCGAGTTCATGGTCGTCGAGCTGGGTACCTGGAAGCAGCACCTCCTGGACGTCGGCTGGAATATGACCGGCTGCGCGATCACCCGCGAAGGCATCTTTTACTATCTAAAGCGCACACCCGGCCGTGAGGTTGACCTGGTGCGAGCCGACCTGTCCAAGGGGCAGCCGCAGACCCTTTTTCGCCTGCGGTACCCGGCCGTGGCCGGCAGTCTCGGCACCGTATCCCCCGACGGCCGGTACTACGCCCGCGGCCAGCGGCTCGACCAGGAGTACAAGCGATTCGGCATTCTCCTCGTCGATCTGCGGAAGGGCACCGAGATTGTCATCGATGAAGACCGGTACAACTACAACACGCATCCGCAGTTCGACCCGAGCCGCAGCGACCGGCTGATGATCCAGCACAACCGGGGCAGCAAGTTTTCACCCGAGGGAGTTCGGGAGCGGGCCATCGGACCCGAGGGCGCGACCCTCTATCTGCTGTCGGTCCCCGATGCCAAACGCACCGGGTTGCAGGTCGGCCACCCATACACGACGTTCATCACCGGCCACGAGGCCTGGATCGCGACCAGCGGCGAGATTCTATTCTCGGTGGTTGCGCGTGACGACTACCTTCCTGAGAAGGGCAACCTGCTGCGTGTCCGTCCCGGTGAGTCGGCACGCGTCGCGGCCCGCGGCTTCCAGGCCAACCACGTGAACGTGTCACGCTGCGGGCGGTTTTTCTGCTGCGACGACTGGCGCGGCACCTGCAAGATCGTGATCGGCTCTCTCCAGACCGGCCGCACGGCGGCTGTTTGCGAATCGAAGGCATCCATGCAACGTGACGCCAACACCCACCCGCACGCCTACCTGACGCCCGACCTGAAATGGGTCGTCTTCAACTCCGACGGTAGCGGCTTCCCGCACATCCACGCCGCCAGCGTTCCGCCGGGCCTGATCGAGAGTTTGTCCCAGCCGGCTTGAGGCGTAAATGATGGGGTACTGTCCAATCAGCGAATCCGTTCGGGCAACGTTGCTGGGCAAGATTGTCTCGGAGATGCCGGGTAGAATAGCATCATGCCGCCAACGCACTTTCCATTCTGTGTTTCTGCGGTCTGGTCGGGCGAGTGCCCCGTGCAGCTCTTCCGTCTCAAGGACGGCTCGTTTCAGGTGATCCGCCCCGGCCCGTTCCCGAGCTTGATTGACGGCCCTGATCATTTGCTTGTCGATAGGAGCTTGACCGCATTCCTCAGCGAGCTTCGGCTTCCAGACGCGAAGCTGCGCCGCGTTACGATCCTGCGGCGGTCGACTGGTCAGGAGTGGTGTGATTACTCTGAGTTGACGTGCATCAACGAGTTGACACCAGAAAACATCGATCTATGTGACGTGTCAGGAATCAGATTGTGGCATTTTGGCCGAACAGCTCTGTTCGTTTCACCGGACCTGATGACCCAGTTGGTCGCAGCTCACTTTGATGATCTTCGGTTTTCCCCTGGTTTCAGCGAGTTCGCCGGATGATGGGCTGGTGGACCGGGTGGCCCGTCCATCCGCTTCGTCCCGAGCTCGTCGAGGGGCAGCAGCGGATGAGTGGGGTCGCGAGACCGGACGCATCACGGACCGTGTGGCTGTATGATGATCGTACGCGGGCCGGCGGGTTGCCGGGCAAGGTTGCGTCGGAGTGAAACCGAAAGAAGGACTATCATGCGACCGCTTTTTGAGAAAGAGACTTGGAGCCCCGTCTTTCTGCTGCTGCTGTGCGCCGCCGGTTGCACGACCGCGCCCGCCGGACCCCCTAGACACGTTCGCAACTGGGATCAACTCCGGCGCGGTATGACCAAGGAGCAGGTGATCGCGCTGCTGGGCGATCCACCCGACCAGGCCGGGCCGATGACAGTCGGTACGCAGCCGGCCACCAGTCCCCTCGAGGTAATCGCGCGAGCTGTGATCCTGGAGGCCTTCGACGGCAGGTACGAGCGATGGCATTACGGGGAGTTCGAACTCGCCGAGAACATTCTGTCACCCTCGCCCAGGGCCTATGTGGTCTATTTCGACTCGGCCGGCAAAGTGGTCAGGTACCGCCGGCCGCTCCCGCAGGCCTCCAGACCCGCTGGCCCATATGAGTATGAGGACGTTTCCGATACGCTGCGAGTCGGCGGGGATTTTCTCGAGGCCATCGCCCGGCGCCCGGACGGGCCGATCAACCCCGCGCTGCCCCCACCAGTGCTCATCAAGCCGCCGGACAGCTTCGTCTATGCGCACTATCCCCGCGAGATCGTCCTGCAATGGTCACCTGCACCGGGAACACCGCCTGACGTGCAATACCTTGTCCAGGAAGACTTCACTAGCGATGACGACCGGGAGTTCAGCGATTGGTCGAAGCAACCCGAACCGTTCTTCACCTATCGGACGGGCAAAACTACAATGAACATCCGGTTCGTTGGCGCTCAGCCAGGCCGGTGGCGGGTCAAGGCAATCGACAAGACGGGCGAGAGTCCCTGGAGCCAATGGCGCTACTTCCGCTTCACTCGCTGAGACCAGGAGTCCCCGGGTCCGCAGACAGCGGAACAGGACTTGGTTAGATGTGCTGTAGAGTGCCTGAAGATGTACCCGCGGCGCTGCCGGGCACGGGTGTCTCGGCAACGCCGGGACAAAGGAGGCCTGCTTTGCCTCAGATGAGAAAGTGCTTGCTTTTCGTGTTCGCTCTTGCCCTGTTCGGAAGCGGCGGCTGCAC
>CAZTQK010000079.1:3367-17955 GCA_964615635.1 uncultured Planctomycetales bacterium | reverse complement strand
CTGTCTTGCTGAGTCTGCAGGCCATGCTAATCGCGGGCTTGCTGATCGTCCAGAACGTGCGGCCGAGCCTTTCTCCATACTGGCAACATCGCACGGAATTGTGCGGGAGCACGTTATCGCTGTCGCCGCCATCGCAAAGGCAAACAACACTCACCTCGCAGCGATGTGCCGTCGAAGCCGGAGGTCACCTCATGTCCATCACGATCTGATGCTGTCCATCGAGCGTGGCCGGTATCAACTGTTCGTGCGGTTGACCGTCCAGCGTGAAGGAGGCAATACGCGTGCCGGAGTTGCGGATCGTGATATCGAGGGTCATGTCGCGATACTCGATGCCGGTCAGCCGCAAAGCCTCAAATCGCGGCGGGACAAACGGTTGAAGACGTAACTCGTTGGGATCGAAGCGCATCCCGAACAGGTCGTGGTAGATCATCCGCAGGTAACCGGTGGCGCTCCAGGTCTGGTGCGGCTCGCTGACCCACATGCGCACGTTCCCGCGGTCGACCTGCAGGCCGCCGTAGGGCTCGCCGGTAATCGGATGGTAGATCTCCTTGAACTCGTGGTAGCGGTCGGCCATGTCGGCCAGGTCGGTCAGTTCCCTGTCGAACAGGTCCACACGGCCGTGCATCGCGGCCGCTGAGGCCCAGAAGCCCTGGATGAACGGCCAGATCGTGCCGTTATGCCGGCCGAAGCTCATGCCGTCCGGGCCGGCGTACCACGAGAACACCGGCCAGACGCAGGGAATGCCGTACTGCGACACATGCTGATGGTCGAGCACCGCCCGGGCCTGTTCGGCCGACGCGATGCCGAAGAGGACCGCGAAGGCGTGGCCGAGGCCCTCCATGTACTGCTCGCATCGGCCGGTGGGATCGGTGAAGTAGGCATAACGACCCTTTTCCGGCAACCACAAATGCCGGTTGATTGCCTCGCGGACGGCATCGCCCTGAACCCGTATCGACTCGTTGACCTGAGCATCGAGGCCAAGTCGCTGCCCCATCAGGTTGGCGATCCAATAGGCGTTGGCATAAAGACAGTTGGTGCTCAGGGCCTTCATGCGAATCTTGCCGATCTCCGGATGAGCGGCTGGCCAGTCGAGAATGCCCGATGAGCCGCCGGCATCATTGTACGGTTCCGGATACGCGGCCACGCCGTCGCCGTAGCTAGCAGGACCCTGGAACAGGCCTGTATCGGGATCGAACTCGGTCTCTTCGAAATATCGCAGCGAGTTGACCGTCGCCGCGTGGGCCAGTTCGAGGAACTCATCGTCGCCGGTGACACAGTAGTAGTGCCACGCCCCGGTTGTCCAGGCGATCGCGTCCCAATACTGGCCGCCGATGCGAATGAGCCCGTCATCATCCATCAACGTGCTGAGAAGGGTGTTTCGCGCGGCCTCAGGCGTTAGCAGGGCAGCGGCGTTCCACACATTGAACGCGCAGTCGCGAGTCCACGGCGACTTGTAGGTCTGGCCGGCCATAATCGCCGGCGCGGGCTCGTCCAGCAGGCCGTCCTGCCAAGGCTTGATGTTGCGGCAGAGCGTCTCGACGGCCAGATCGTGGCAGCGGTCGAGCATCTCGACGCCAGACTCAAGATAGACCAACGGCCGCGTTTGTCGTGTCACGGTTTCACTCCGCGGAACTACCGCCTCCGGCTATGGTATAATGGAGGCGAGCAGGAAACCATGAGTACCCCGGACCAACCGATCGCGATCACAAACATCCCGAGAGCTGTCCGGGCTTGGGCCGCAGACCGCAAAGTCTGGGTCGCCCTGGAAGACGGCAGAGAAATCGGTTTCCCCGCAGAGCGATTCCCTCGCCTGCGCAATGCCCAGGATGACCTGCTGGCCCAGGTGCGGATCGAAGCTCGCGGCCGGGCCCTCCGCTGGGAGGAGATGGACGAAGACATCTCGATTGGGGGCATCCTGGCTGGTCGGTTTGGTCCAGGATCGTGACAATGCCCACCGCTGAACGAAAGCTACGACAATAGGCGTCGCCACGGCGAGTCTCGCCAACGGCGGGTCCGTGGCTCGCTGAATAAGGTCTGCGGGTCATCAAGACGTCGAATCGTGAGCCAGGTTAACATAGAATCCGGGCTACCCGGTGGGTCAGCCCAGATGTGAGAATGCAGGGCACTGCTCACAGAGCAGTGGCACACGGCACACAGAGCAGTGGCACACGGCTCACAGACAATTCACACGCCATAACCCAAGTTCACGGAGAACCGGGGCCATCAGTCCCTTCGATCACCGACTCGGTGCGGCCGCGGGCGCGGCGGCCAGCGGGGTTCCACCCTTGTTGGCGTAGGTCACGATGTTCATCGCTAGCGTCCAGCGCTCGGAATGGAAGGTGTAGGGCTGAGCGCCGGAAGCTCGATCGGCCTTGAGACGCTCGTAGTAGGCGTAACCGTCCTTGTAGTAGTCGCCATCGGCGTACATCATGATCGGCTTCGTGGGGATCACTTCGATGTAGTACGTCTTGCCAGGCTTGAGCTCGATCTCGTCGGGCATATACGCGACCTGGAACAGTCGGCTGGGCAGCTTGTACAAGGCCTCCTGACCGGGCACCGGCTTGGGAAGCTCGGGATAGCGGATTCTCGGCCGCAGCGGCGACTCGTGGGCCACCGCCAGCTTGCGCGGGCCGATCGGGTGCTCCCATGGGCCGTCCGGATGGATGCGGATTTCACATTCGATGTTGTCAGAATCGGCTGCCGCCCAGAACGATATCCCGGCCAGGCTGACACCGTGTGAGAGAAAGGACTGCCCCCAGCACTTCGACGGCTGGTAGTGGGGAATGAGAAGCTCCCACTCCTCGCTGCGAATGTGATTCTCGACCAGTTGCCCGTGGCTGTTGCCGAATATCAGGCAGCAGAGATCGCTCTCGCTGGGCTTGCCGTCCACGAAGACCTGGCCGTCCGCGTAGCCGTCGTCCTTGTCCGGACGAAGATACGCATCCAGCCGGTATTGCGGGCCGCCGTGCCGGTAGGCGCCGACCCGGACAGCGTACGTTCTGCCAGGCTCCAGCGGCAAATCGCCGTGCCGCCAGCCGATCCTCGGAAGCTCGTGGTCGCTGTGTGTCGCTGAGACGTGTTCCGAAGCCCCTTCGCCGGCCTCGGTGACCATGATCAGCTCCCCGTCGTGCCGATCCTTGTGGACGCTGACGTTGATCTTGTTCCCCCACCACGAGAACTTCGGGCCGTCAAAAGCGCTCACGCCGTACAGTTGGGTGCAGTTCGCCTTGATCGTTTGATAGAAGTCCTTGCCGCGGAGCATGTACTGTTTGTCCCAGACGTCCGGATAGCCATCCGGCACGCAGGCGTACTCCGTCGGGATCAGCACCTGCGCGCCATCCCTGTTGACGTAGCCGGGCACGATCACCGGTGGCGTCTCGATCTTGTCGAACATCGCGATCAGGCAGGTCGGTGTGCCTTTCGGTGCGTCAGGCAGGTTGAAAGAAGCTTTGTCGTCGACCCGGGCGAAGATACCCTTGCCGTTACCGGCGGGGTAAGCATCCACCCAGCCGGGATGGCCCTTGAACGGCTGCGTGCCTTGTCGGCCGGTGACAAAGGGGATGGTGAACGTGCCTTCGCCTGCGACGGCGACGTTTGAGGCCACCGCCAGAGTCATCGCTACGAGTGTACGTGCCGGACAGCATTGAAGTCGCATGCTTGCACCTTTCAAGACAAGTGCATGGGATTGACGATTCAACGTCCCTCGGGTGTTCCATTCTTGTTGGCGTAGGTCACGATGCTCATCGCAAGCGTCCATCGCTTGGAATGCTTGGTTGTGCGTCCGGCGATCGCCCGGTCCACCTTCAGTCCCTCGTAGTAGGCGTAGCCTTCCTGGTAGAAGTCACCGTCGGCGTACATCATGACCGGGCGTGTCGGGACGAGTTCCACATAGTAGGTCTTGCCCGGCGTCAGCGGCATCTCGTCAGGCATGTACGCCACCTGGAACAGCCGAGCGGGCAGCTTGTACCATGCCTCATGGCCCGGCAACGGTGCAGGCGTATCGGGATAACGGATCAGCGGTCGGGCGGGCGATTCAAGACCGCGAGCCACCTTGGCCGGCTTGAGCATCTTGCCCCACGGGCCTTCCTCGCGCACACGGATTTCGCATTTCACTTCGCCATCGCCCTCGACGGCGGCCCAACAGGTGATGCCCGCCAGGCTCTGGCCGTGCGAGACGAAAGTCTGGCCCCAGTCGACGGTCGGACGATGCCGCGGAATGAAGACCTCCCACTCCTCGCAACGGATGTGGTTCTCGACCAATTGGCCATGCGCGTTGCCGAAAATCAGGCAACACAAGTCGCCCTCCGTCTTCTGTTCGCCAACGCTCGCGCGCCCGTCGGGATACCCATCACCCTTGTCCGGTCGAATGAAGGCACCCGTCTCGTGGTGCATGCCGCTATGTGAGCGATAGCCCTCGACCTCCAGCACGTAGGTCTGCCCCGGCTCGACCGGCATATTGCCGTGCCGCCAGCCCATGCGCAGCCAGGGTTCGCGGCTCTGGTTGGTCGAAACGCGATCGATCTTGCCCTCCCAGCCGGGGTCGGGCGAGACCTGGTCCTTCATCGGAATGGGCTGATCGCTGGGGACGCCCTTGTGGAGCATCACGTGTACCTCGTTGCCCCAGTCGGCCACCCGGGCCTCGCCGAAGAAAAGCACGCCGTAAAGCTGCGTGCATCGCGGCACAAATGCCTGAAACAGATCCCGGCCTTCGACCTTCTGCTTCGGATCCCATTCTCCCGGAAAGCCGACCGGCAGGCAGGCATACTCCACGGGGATTGAGACGTCATAGTTGCCCGGCGCGGTCGGCCATCGGCCGAGTATGATCGGAGGAGTCTCAAACTTGTCGAGACTGGCGATCAGGCAGACGGGTTTCGTGGGATCAGGCAGCTCAAAAGTGGCATTGTCATCAATGCGCGCCGACGTGCTCACGCCGTATCCTTTCGTGAACACCTCCACCCAGCCTGGATGTCCGACAAACGGTCTTGCTTCTGAACGACCGGTGACCCAGGGGACGGTGAGAGTTCCCCTGGCGCCCATGGCGACCGGACTGACTGCGGCGAGAGCAACCAGAGACACGGCGAGCCGGGTTCTAACACACCTTGTCATGGCGATTCGGTTCCTCCCGGTCTTGTCAGTCCGGTGTCTGTCATCTTGACCGAGCCGTCCGGCCGCAGAACCAGTTGATACCGGTATCCCTGCCCGCGGGGATTGTCCGCCAGCGGGTTGGGCAGACGGCAATCGTCCCAATGCAGGTAGGCACCGATGATCCCAAGCCCGTAGATGGTCGTGTACTGAAGGCCCACGCTCGCCGGGTCTCCGCGCCGGATCAGGGTCTGCCCATCCGGCAGCACCCACGACTCGTAGTCCTTGGCCAGCGACTCCAGCACAGCCAGCAGCTCCTCGCGCCGGTAATCCGAGACTTCCAGGCAGTAGGCGGCGACCTCGGCGGCGTTTCTGGGGACGCAGGAGTCCGCCCCGTGCTTGTACCAGTCGCCGTTGCGGGAATGCTCGATCATGGCGTCGGCAAGTTCGCGGACATGAGGCACCTGCATGCCCATCTTGAAATAGAGACGGCCGACAACTTTCAGCGTCCCGCCGATGCGCCGCATGAGCTCTGCTGACGGCGGTCCCCAGAGACCATCGCCGGCGTCCTGGTGTGAGAGAATCTGTTGAATCCCCTTTTCCAGATCCGGGATCAGTTCGACCTGGCCGTTGTTGATCGCCTCAAAGATCTCGACCGCCTGGAGGCCGGTGTGAGACCCCACGCCCCAACCGCCATTGACCCAATCGGGGTCCTTGCGCGTGCGATCGAGGAACGTTTTCGTTTCGATCTTCTTGTTGGTTCCTGTGGTGGTCCATGTGTACAAGGGTTCACCACCAAGTTGACGGATAAGGCCCACGACGTATTTCTCATTCACCTCCCGCTTCGGATCTCGCGGGTCCTTGAACCGGCCGGTGGCCGGGTTCTGCCAGCTCTGCCAGAACCTGAGAGCTTTGGCGCGAGCATCATCATCCAAGGGGCCGACCTTGTCGTATAGATTGTATTGCTTTGCGAGGCCGGCGAAGGTGCATGACCCTATCTCGTCGTATGGGTAGCCCTTGTCGGGAACGGTTTTGGCCAATCCCCAAACCTCGCCGTCCTTGTAGAGGTGTCTTTCGATGAGGATGTCGGCGATTCGATCGGGTATGGCGTTGAACCGTGCAGTTGTCCTGCCGGGCCGCTGCCGTCGCACACGCTCGAGTATCAGGCGGTTGTGGGTGTTTGAGTCCGCCGGCTGCGTCAGGGTCGATGCCGAGGTGGTCGCTGCAGCCTCCGCACCGGTGGCCGCAGCGAGGAATGCCAGCATGACGCAGCACTGGCTCACGACCGTAGGAAGTAGACGCATTGCCGACCCTCGTTTCCTCGTGGCGTGATGGTCGATTGCTCCGCGAGATCCTGCGAGAGTGTATCGTGTCGGCAGGCCCGCTTCAATGTGTCGGCCAGTATTTGGCTTCTGTCCGCGCGGTCTTCAGGTAGTCCTCGATCCGGGCCACGACATCCGGATGCTGAGCCGCGACGTCGTTCTTTTCGCCGATGTCGCTCTTCAGGTCGTAGAGCTCGGTATTCTTCCCCTTTTGCCTGAGCGCCTTCCAGTCGCCCATGCGGACGGCCTGGACAAGCTTTGCCTGATTGAACTCCCAGTACATGAACTCATGCTGCTCCTGGGGTTTGCCCAACAGCGTCGGCAGCATCGAGATGCCGTCGATTCCTTTCGGCGGTTCCTTCCCGGCGATTTCGAGGGCGGTCGGCAGGAAATCCCACATCGCCCAGACTTGGTCACTGATCGTGCCTGGTTGGACCTTTCCCGGCCAGCGGGCGATCATCGGCACGCGGATGCCGCCTTCATAGAGCTGACCTTTTGTCCCGCGCAACGGGCCGTTGCTGGAGAAATGCTGCAACGTCCCGCTGCCTCCCGGCGCGCCGTTGTCACTGCAGAAGAACACGATGGTCTTCTCGTCAAGCTTCAAGTCCTTGAGCAGCTTCATCAGCTTTCCGATATCGGCGTCCTGACGTGTGATCATGGCGGCGAAGCTCTTGCACGGCTGCGGCCAGTTCTTGTCGGAGTACGGGGCGTCGCTGGGAACCTCCAGCTTGCCGTGTGGGATCGTGTAGGCCAGGTAGAGGAAGAACGGTTGGTCCTTGCTGCGTTCGACGAAGGAGAGGGCTTCCTGCGTGAACAGATCGTGAGAGTACTGCTTGCCTTGGCCGTTGCTGTTGCCTTCAAGCGTGAACTTCTCCTGGTTCCTCCAGAGGTAGTCGGGATAGTAGCTGTGGGCGTGTGCCTGATTCAGATAGCCGAACCAGTAGTCAAAGCCCTTCTTGTTGGGGATGCCGGTGGTGTCGGGCTCGCCGAGCCCCCACTTGCCCGTGATGCCGGTGGTGTAGCCCGCCTGCTTCAGCATCTCGGCTACCGTGACATCCTCAGGACGCAAAGGCACTCGTTCTAGAATCGCGCTCTTGTTGTCGCGAACCCACGAGTGGCCGGTGTGCAGACCGGTCATGAGGCAGCACCTCGCGGGCGCGCACACCGTGCACCCCGAATAGAACTGGGTGAACCGCATGCCCTCGGCAGCCAACTGATCGATGTTGGGCGTCTTAATCAGTTTCTGGCCGTAACACCCGAGGTCGGCATACCCCATGTCGTCGGCCATGATGTAGATGATGTTCGGATTGTCAGCTCCAAGAACCGTGGGGGCACACGCCGCAAGAGCCAGGACCGGGATCAGGAGTCGCATGCGTCACCTCCGTCATCGGCAGGATCTTCTCAGGGACCACTGGAATGGTCCATCTCACCGCGGGTGGTGATCGTACCTCAGAATGCGGACGGAGTCACCCCGCCACCCCGTCGGCGGAGTCAGTGAAAACTGGCTGGTTCACTGCGGGAGGGGGCAGGACCCGCCATGCTTGAGGTGGTAGTCCTGATGATACTCCTCGGCCTCATAGAAAGGACCCGCGCGATCGACTGTCGTGACAATCTTCTTTCCGCGAAAGCGTTTCTTCGCCGTCTGCTCCTCGATGAACGCCTTGGCCTCCTTGAGCTGCTCGTCATCGGCGGCGAAGATCGCGGAGCGGTACTGCGAGCCGACGTCCGGGCCCTGGCGGTTGAGCTGGGTGGGGTCGTGGAACTTGAAGAACCATTCCAGGAGTTGCCGGTAGGTTATCTGGGCCGGATCGAAAGTGACGCGAACCGTCTCGGCATGACCCGTGCGGTCGGAGCAGACCTGCTTGTAGGTGGGACTGGTCGTCTTGCCGCCCTGATATCCGGAGACGGCGTCGGCAACCCCGGCCACCTGCTGGAACCGGTCTTCAATCCCCCAGAAGCAGCCGCCCGCGAAGTAGGCCGTCTGCAGCTTGAGCGGGCGCGATTCCGGCGGGAGTTCCGCAGTTGCCGGATAGAACTTCAGTGATCCGGAGTTAAGGCAGTAACGCAGACCTGTTGGTGCCGGACCATCATCGAAGACGTGCCCGAGATGTGAACCGCATCTGGCACACAAGATCTCCGTGCGCACCATCCCGTGGCTGGTATCCCGCTCATTGCGGACATGTTGCATGTCGAACGGACGGAAGAAACTCGGCCAGCCGGTCCCGGACTCGAACTTGGCGTCGGAGCTGAACAGCGGCAACCCGCACAACCGGCAAACATAGGTACCCTTCTCCTTGTTGTTCAGCAGCAACCCGCAGAAAGGCCGTTCGGTGTCCTTGCCGAGCAGGATGCTCTTCTCCTGCGGGCTGAGATCCTTCGCCAGCTCATCGATTCGGGAACGCGGCAGTGGTGTGATGTCGTAACCGCTTTTTGTAATCATGCGCTGTTTGACTCCTGCGGCAGGCTGGGTTGCTGATGAGCGTTTTGCCGAGCGCAGACCACCCTGGCCTGCGACTTCGATGACCAGAAACGCGCAGCCCGCGACGGTCAGCACACCGACTGCAACAGGTCCGAGGGCTTTCATCGTTCATGCCTCCAAAACCGTGGCTTCAGCGGCCTGCCGAGGCATGCTCGCTCCACAATCGAGCCAACTGCCCGGAACGGGACCGAGGTCAGCGTTTCATCCACCTGTCTATTCTAGGGCTCCTTGATCGGGACGGACTATCCCAAACCGGTGCGAATGGGTCAATGCATGATCGGCTTACCCTTGCTCTTTTGTTCTGCCTCGTCTAAGCGACTCTGTTCGGATTCGGAACACGCTTCCCTGGCCGCCGGAAGACTACCGGACTTGGCTGGATGTGGTGTCGCGTCGTCCCAGCCCGGTCCGGTCCGGCGGGCTGTACAACTCCGGCCGGGCGCCGGCGGGTGGCGATTCACCGCTCTTGACCGCGGCTCGTGGTGCGGGCATCGGTTCTTCCACGGCGCTATCGATCTTCGACTCGGGCTTTGCGCCCCTGCACCATCGGCGCAGCCGACTCAACGGGCGAACAATCGGCTGATAGACCAGGATCTTGTAGAGCTTCCGGCCGACGTAGTAGGTGCCAATTAGCATCGACATGGAAATCTTGCGATCCAGGCAGCGACGCACAAAACGGTTGGTCGCCAGGTTGATCAGAAGGTGAGCGAGCCAAGGCGGCGCGCCGAGGTTACGCAGATGAATCACGACCCGCAGCATGATGGCCAGATAGTCGAGCTTGAATACGTGCATCTTGCCCGTGTAGGTGCGCTGGTATGCCTCCTCATGCCGTGGACCGATCAAGCGGTCGGCCCTGGCTCGCTCGTAAAGCGGCGAACCGGGAAACAGCGCCAACGGGAAGATCCGCAAGGCCGCAGCTTTGCGGTGGTGATCGGCCACGAACCGCATGGTCTCAATGATGTTGGCATCCGATTCGTAGGGATTGTTGACAATGTAGTGGTATTCCGTCGGAAGTCGATGCCGGTGCAGCAGATCCATGGCCGCCGCGATCCGGTCAACCGGTGTGTGACGGTGGTAGATGCTGTACAGCGTGTCGGGGCAGCCGCTCTGGATGCCCATGCTGACCAGGGCGATCGGCAACCGCGACAGGGCAGCGATCTTATTTTCGGTGACCAATTCCGGATGGACGTCGACTTCCAGAGGCCGTCCGACACGGCGGGTGTATCCGTCGGCGAATGCGGCGATCTCCTCGGCCAGCCGTACAAAGAACAGGTCATCCACGATGTTGACCGAACCGATGCCAGGGAATCGGCGGCACATTTCCTCAAGTTCGCGGAGGACGTTCTCGATCGATCGACGCCGTACCCACGGTCCTTTTCCGTGGTAGATGTTGGCCCATGTGGTGTTATTGCAGAACGTGCAGCGATAGGGACATCCGCGGGTGGTCTCGACGCGGAGCCGGTCGAGCGCCCCGCGGAGATTCTCCGGTCGGGCCGGGACGAGGTGTCCGTCGTCGACCACCCAATGATTATCCAGGTCGTAGTCTGGAAACGGCAGGTCGTCGAGGTTCTCGATCAGGTCGTCAACGGGGTTTCGCACTTCCCGCCGATTGCCGAACGGGCCACCCGCCCTGAATGCCAGACCGCCGACATCGGTCGGGTCTTTGCCGTGGTCCAGGTGATCGGCAAGCTGGAGCATCGCCCGCTCGCCTTCACCGACGCACACGATGTCCGCGTAATCGAGGCACTCGTCGGGGGCTACGGTCGCGTGTGTGCCACCCCAGATGATCGGTGCCTTGATTCCGGCCCCACGCAGCGCATCGGTCAGGAGGCAGGCTCGGTAGAAGGAGTTGGTCAGCAGCCCCATGCCCACCAGATCGACGCCGCGACAGTGCTCGATCAGCGACTCGATCACCGCCGGCGCGAAATCAGGCAGGGCCGTATCGCGGCGAGAGGCCATGAAGATCATCTTGACCTCATGGCCGGCGGATTTCAGGTACGACGACACATAACGCATTCCGAGCGCGACTGGATGCGTGTACGTCGCGATCAGGGCAGTTTTCATGGCCGACCTCCCCCGCGAGCGGTGCCCCCCAAATCGCATCGCTGAAGCATCACTTCAAGGTCTCAGACGCGCACACAATGCGTCGAGGTACGATCAAAGACCAGACGCCTCGACAACGGCCGGCTGTTCCGTCGCTGGGAGGACGGATGCCTGGAACCTGAACACGGAATGTACACATCGTGAGGACACAGGGACTACGGCAAGCCAGGGCGGTGAACCGGTGTTGCGAACCCGTGCCGCAGGAGCCATGTGTCATACAGAATAAGCTTGTAGTATACCACGCATCTGTTCAAGCTTTCAAGTGATTGTCGGGAATCAACGGTGGGCATCTCGGGCGCGACCGACGATCAGTCCGGGTCACAGGCACATTGCGGCGCGCGGGTCGTGAGTCTACAATACCGCCGGATCGCATCGAGATCATGAAAAGCATTCGCGAACTGATGCAGCAACTCGAGCAGGCCCTGTCCAATCCGCGGCAGGAGTTCGGACGCTTCACGCGATTCATTTTCTTCCAGATCGAGCTGTGGCGGTTCTGCGTCCGTCGTTTGCGGGAAAACAACGTCATGGCAATGGGCTCGGCGTTGTCGTTCCGCACGATTTTTGCCATGATCCCGGTGTTGGCCCTGGCCCTGCTGGTCATGAAGAGCGTCGGGGCACTGGAGGACAGCCGCGCCGGTCTGCACCGCTTCCTCGAAGCCTCGGGATTCACGCAGATTATCACCGTGCAGGAGACCCAGCCCGCCACGGATACGGCCCCCGGCGAGTCGCCGCCCGGAGAGATCATCAATGTCGCCGATCGCATCGAGGAAGTCGTCGATAATGTCAGCAGCAAGCTCACGTTCCAGCGCATCGGACCGGTCGGCGGGGCACTGCTCATCTGGACCGCCCTGACGCTGCTGACCACCATGGAAGAGTCGCTGAACCGGATTTTCGGCGCTCGAAGCGATCGTTCCACGCCGCGACGCGTCTTGTTGTACTGGTCGACCATGACCCTCGGACCGATCGTATTGGCCGTGGCCAGCTATCTCGGCCAGCGAACGATGGAGACAGTCCGCGACGCGCCCGGAGCATCATGGCTGATCATGGCGCTGGGCTGGGCCGGTCCGATCATCGTGGGCGTGATCGTGCTTGCGCTGGTCTACACACTGCTGCCGAACACGGTCGTCCGGTTCCAGGCGGCGGCGGGTGGTGCGGCCGTGGCCGTACCGTTGTGGCTTGTGGCCAAGTGGGGTTTCTCGCTGTATGTGAAAAACCTGGTCGCCAAGGGCAACATCTACGGCGTGCTCGGTCTGCTACCGCTGTTCCTGATGTGGCTCAACCTTTCGTGGTGGATCTTCCTGTTCGGGGCCCAGTTGGCCCACACGGCCGCCAACCTTTCCGAGATGCGTATGGCCGAGCGGGCCGGAAAGCTTGTGCTCGGACCGTCGGACCTGCTGGCCGCCGCTCTGGCCATCGCGAGGAATTACCAAGCCGGCCAGGGACCGATGACGCGTGACGCCATGACGGCCGTGCTCAATCTCCCTGCCGATTCGATCCAATCGCTCATCGATCGGCTGGATGCCGGCGGCCTGCTGATCCGAGTGGATCGAGAAGCAGAATCAGGTTACCTGCTGAGCAAGCCGCCGAATCAACTTGCCGTCCTCGACGTGATGAGGGTCGGCGATCCGCGCGGATCCACATCCGCCTCGGGAGAGTGCGACGAACAGATTGCCAAGGCAATCGCGGGAATGCAGGCGCGCACGCGATCTCCGGTCGAGGGGTTGACTCTGTCTGATCTGCTGGACCAGGCGACCAAGGCCTGATGACCCGAGACATCGCTGTCGTCGTCTGACCACGTCAATGCTTCTTCGGGCCGACCAATTCGATCAGGTTGCCGTCGGGGTCGCGAACCAGAGCCAGGAAGACGCCCGATCCGAGATCCTTCGGCAGTTCAATTGGCCCCTTGGCCAGAATGACGGCCCCTGCCTTGTGGGCTCGTTCGACGGACGCAGTCATATCGGATACGTAGAAGGTCAGATAGCGGATGCCGTAGCTGGAGTGGATGAATGCGTTATCCACTCGCTTGCCCGGAGCATCCTCAAATTGCATGATCTTGACCTGGGTCGCGTTCTCGTCGTCGGCGACCTTGAAGATCCGCACGTGGAAGGGCCGGTTGTCGCTGAGGCCCGAGTTTCCGCCCATGTCGACCGGGACATCAAATCCTTCGACTTCCACCAGTCCGAGAGCGTTCTTGTAGAACTCCGCCGCCTTGTTGATGTCGCTGACCACGATTCCGAAATCGACTCGGGTGTTGGCATAACCGTTCATGGGGATTTCCTTTGCCGGCCTGGCCGTCGGCGACTGGGTCCCCGCGCAGCCGGCGAAAACTGTGAGAGCCAGTGATATCGTGACGTAACGCATGACTGTCTCCTTCTCATTTCCGATCAAGCAAACCCCGGCCTCGCATCCAATCGATACAGCGGTCAGGCCACGTGGCAACCGCTTCGCCTTTCTTGCCCAGGCCAAAACCGTGGGGGCCTTTGGCGTAAATGTGCATCTCGGCCGGCACCTTGGCGCGTCGCAAAGCCAGGTAGAAGGCCACGCTGTTCTCGGTCGGTACGCCGTTATCCTCGTCCGTGTGCAGTAAGAACGTCGGCGGCGTCTCGGGCGTGACCTGCTTCTCGTTCGAGAGGTTCTCGACCAGATCTGCGGCCGGCTGCGTCCCGAGGAGGTTCTTCCGAGACCCGGCGTGGCTGAACGGCTCTGTGAACGAGATCACCGGATAGACCAGGACCATGAAGTCCGGCCGACAACTGACGCGGTCGATCGGATCGGCTGCCTCGGCGTTGCCCTTGTCGAAATGCGTCCCGGCCGTCGATGCCAAGTGGCCGCCCGCCGAGAAGCCCAGGATGCCGATCCGGTTGGGAATGATGCTCCATTCCTTCGCCCGACTGCGAACCATGCGGATGGCCCGCTGCGCGTCCTGCAGCGGCGCCGGATGCCCGTAGCCGGTCCCACGATGGCGGTACTTCAAGATGAAGCCGGCGACACCGTTCGAGTTGAGCCACTTCGCCACCTGGTGTCCTTCATGATCGTTCGCCAAGTTGCCGTATCCCCCACCAGGGCAGATGACCACAGCCGCTCCCGTGGCCTTGTCCTGGGGAGCCAAGCAGACCGTCAGCGACGGTTTATCGCCATCCTCGGTACCTTTGGCTCCGGGAGCCCCGTTGGGCCAGAGTAACTCGACATTTGGCTCATCCGCGAGCGCAGATGACGAGAGGCAACTCCAAACAGCAACACAGAAAATGCAGACAACCTTCATCAGCAATGACATAATTCGACCCTCTTCGTTTCTCCGCAGGGTTCTGGCCGTTCAGGGGAATCCTACACGGCCACGGACCGCTCGGCCAGACAACTGCATGCAAAGCACGTCGGGGAGGACTGTGTGGCAATTCAGGCGGTTCTTTCAGAACCCCGAGCGTGAGCGAGGGGCCCTTGACCGATCCTCGCGGGTCGGTCAAGGCCAGACCGCAAAGCGGCCAACACCGCCCGGGGGCCGCTCCCTTACGGTCGCGGTTCTGAAAGATGTGCCACAGGGGGCCGCTCCCTCACGGTCGCGGTTCTGAAAGATGTGCCACAGGGGGCCGCTCCCTCACGGTCGCGGT
>CAZTQK010000079.1:0-3267 GCA_964615635.1 uncultured Planctomycetales bacterium | reverse complement strand
TCTGAAAGATGTGCCGCAGGGGGCCGCTCCCTTACGGTCGCGGTTCTGAAAGAGGCATAGCGCCTCCCCGCTTAGACTGTCACGCACTCTGTTGGACTGGGTGCGTGACGACTCGAGGGCGTTTCCGGGTTTGGCGTGTTTTCGCCAAACCGTTATACTGGCGGCCTTGATCGATCACCCACCAGGGTCCATCCAAACGGAGGAATGCAAATGTCTCTCAGTCGTCGTCGTTTCCTATCGCAGTCTGCATCGTTCAGTGCCTTGGCCATGGCGGGTTGCGCCGCCATGGAGAAAGCCCGAGAGAATGCTGTTTCGGTTCCGCCTCCTAGAAGGGGGGCCAACGAGAAGATCCGCGTCGCCGTGGCGGGCATCAACGGGCAGGGCCATTCCCATATGCGCGGTTATGCAGACATGAAGGATGTCGAGATCGTTTACCTCGTCGACCCGGACTCCCGCTTGTTCGAGGGCCGCGCGAAGGAGGTTGAGGACAAGGCCGGCTACCGGCCCAAGTGTATGCAGGACATCCGCAAGGTGCTGGAGGACAAGTCGGTTGATGTCGTGTCGATCGCGACACCCAACCATTGGCACTCGTTGATGACCATCTGGGCTTGCCAGGCAGGCAAGGATGTCTACGTTGAGAAGCCGATGAGCCACAACATCCACGAGGGCCGTATCGCAGTCGAGACCGCCCGCAAGTACAAGTGCATCGTCCAGCACGGCACGCAGAGCCGGTCTGAGATGAAGTGGGCCAAGGTCGTGGCCGCGATCGCTTCGGGCAAACTTGGCAAATTGCTGGTTTCGCGGGCTTTGTGCTACAAGCCCGGCGGCGGTCACAACACCCGTGGCGACCTGGGTTTCAAGCCATACGTCGACCCGCCCAAGGAACTGGACTTTGACCTCTGGCTCGGGCCGGCCCGCAAGCAGCCGTACCATGAAAACATCGTTCACTACCGCTGGCACTGGTTCTGGGATTTCGGCAACGGTGACCTGGGCAACCAAGGCGTACACCAGATGGACATCGCCCGTTGGGGCATCCCTGGAGCTACGCTGCCCAAGAGCATGTACAGTTTCGGCGGCCGCCTGGGGTTCTTTGACCAGGGCGAGGCGGCCTGCACGCAAATGGCGGTGATGGATTTTGGTGAAACCAAGCTGATCTTCGAGACTCGCGGTCTGAAGAGCCCCAACTACATGGACGTCGGCGTGGGCAACATCTTCCACTGCGAGGCCGGCGACGTTGTCAACGGCAAGTTCTATCCCAAGGGCAGCACGGAAGAAGCTCCGCTTCCCGACGTCGAGGCCACGCGAGGGCCGGGCGGCGACCGACTGGTGAACTTCTTGTCGGCCGTGCGGAGCCGCAAGGTCTCGGACCTCAACGCCGATGTTCTCGAAGGCCATTATTCCAGCGCCCTGTGCCACCTCTGCAACATGTCGATTCGGCTGGGCAGCAAGATCCCGTTCCGCCCGAGGCATACCGCTCTGGAGAGCGATCCGGTGGTCTTGGACCTTCTCAAACGCACGGAAGAACACCTTGCCGACAACGGCGTTGAGATCGAGAAGAGTGGGTTTGTCCTCGGACGCAAACTGGTCGTCGACGCCAAGGCTGAGACGATCGTGGATGACCCCGAGGCGAATCAACTGCTGACCCGGCACTATCGCAAGGGCTTCGAGGTTCCGGACAAGGTCTGACCGTCCTCGGTGCGCGACAGTCTAGGCGACTGTTTCAGAACCCCGAGCGTAAGCGAGGGGCAGGCCGCGAAGCGACCAACACCACACGGGGCCGCTCCCTGACGGTCGCGGTTCTGAAAGAGGTACACCACACGGGGGCCGCTCCCTGACGGTCGCGGTTCTGAAAGAGGCACACCACACGGGGGCCGCTCCCTGACGGTCGCGGTTCTGAAAGAGGCCATGCGTCTCCCCACCTAGACTGTCACGGACCCGGGTGCCCCGGTTTTTTTGCGGCGGTCGTGCATCCTCCGTCGTTGTGGCGTATGATGTCCGGTCTGAAAGGAGGAACTCATGATCCTGGCCGACATGATCGCTCAAATCCTCACGTACATTCTCCAGCAGGTGGTCGGTACCCTGGTCTCGAACCTGGTCGGCAACTGGTTTGGCACTGGAATGTAGTTGGATCTCCTCCTGGGAGTTGCCATGCAACCTTCGCACGAGGTGCTTAAGGAAGCCGCCGACAAGATCGGCGTGAAGGCCCTGGCTGCCACGCTGAAATTGTCACCCGCGCTGGTCTACAAGTGGTGCCAGGAACATGACGAAGCCGATCCTGACACCAGCGGGGCCCGTAACCCGTTGGATCGCCTTGCTGAGATCATCGATGCCACCGGAGACGTGGAGGTCGTCAACTGGCTCTGCAACAGGGCCGGCGGCTTCTTCGTTCCCAACCCGGAAATGACCGTTCGCGACTTCAGCACCGACCTGCTGCTCGGCACGCAGCGACTGGTCAAGGAGTTCAGCGACATGCTGGAAGAGGTCAGCGGGTCGATGGCCAACGACGGGGCAATTCAGCCTAAAGAAGCCGAGCGAATCCGCCGCCACTGGGAGACGCTCAAGCGGGTGGCCGAGGCCTTCGTGGTGTCAGGCGAGTCCGGCTTGTTCAATCCGCCGTCAAACAGCGGTCTGTAATCCCGCGTATCGCTGCTCACGACGTCTTCTCCGGCTTTCCGGGCAACGCGATAAACGTTGCCAACGCAACGGCACACACCGTCTCAACCTTGTCTTTGACACAGACGACTTCGCATTGAGAGACGGTCAGCGTCTTTCCCGGTTTGATGACCGAACCGCGAGCGATCAGTCGCTCACCGCTGGCGGGCGCGATGAAGTTGATCTTGAACTCGGCGGTCACCATCGAGGCGTCCGGTTCGGTCAGGCTGAAAGCGGCATACCCGCCTGCGACGTCCGCCAGCGTGGCGACCAGGCCCCCATGATAGTAGCCGTGCTGCTGGGATAACTGATCGCCGAAGCCGACTTCCATCTCGCAGTATCCCGGCTGGAGGTCGATCATCTTCACGCCGAGATGACGCAGAAACCCCTGGCGACTGAAGCTGGAACACATCCGCTGCTGGAAATCGGGATCGGGGCTGGTGAATCGTGTCTTCACGCCGACACCTCTCGTTCAAACACCAGTTCAAAGAACACCGCTGTCCCATAGAACCCTAGTGGGGGGGAGAATATCTGAACGAGACGCCAGCCCTCGCGTGCGTGCTGATGGATCTGCTCCTGGTACTGGCTTGGCATTTCGTGCGTCACGCCAAACAG
>CAZTQK010000078.1:0-18079 GCA_964615635.1 uncultured Planctomycetales bacterium | reverse complement strand
CGTCCTCCAGATCGGCACCCGCAACATGCATAACTTCAACCTGCTCACCGCCGTCGGCCGGACCAACAAGCCGGTCCTGCTCAAGCGGGGCTGGAGTTCGACACTCAACGAGTTCCTCCTGGCCGCCGAGTACATCATCCAGGCGGGAAACCCCAACGTGGTCCTGTGTGAACGCGGCATCCGTACTCATGAGGAGTACGTCCGCAACACCCTGACACTGGCGATCGTTCCGGCTGTCAAGCGAGAGTCGCACCTGCCGATCGTCGTTGATCCGGCGCACGGTACCGGCCGTGCCTATATGGTCCCGTCAATGTGCCGGGCGGCGGTAGCTGCCGGGGCCGACGGCCTGATGGTCGAGGTGCACCAAGACCCCGAACACGCCCTGACCGACGGGGCACAATCGCTTTCGCCGGATGCGTTTGCTCAAATGATGAACGAGACTCGTGCCGTGGCCGAGGCCGTGGGCCGCGAACTGTAGCCTTGCCGGAACACTCGAAAACACCCGTCCCCCAGGGGCCCTGCCATGCCTGGATACCTCGGCGACAGTTTTCTTGTGCTTTCCGACGATACAATCAAGCGGCATAAGACAGGAGGTCATCGTCGGCTATGCATGAATCCCACGTGCTCCGGAAGGACTGTCTCACGGTCCTCGTCGTCTCCCTCATAGGCTGCCTTCTAGGGACAGGCGGTTGCACAACGCCCATGGTCAACAAAGTCAAGGCCATAGAACACCCCGTCACACGCTACGCTGCAGAGGGTCAACGAATCAATGCCGACCCTGTCGCCTACCTGCGTCAGGTCTATCAGAAATGCGATGCGCTCGATCAGTACCGTCTGACCTTCTACCGACAGGAACGGGTCGGCGCGCTGGTTCAAACCCTCGCTCCAATGGAGCAGATCGATGCCTTCTTCCGCAAGACCCCCTTCAGTGTGAAGTTCGTCTGGAACGCCCCCGACGCCGACTACTACGAGTCGGTTTACGCCGAAGGTCAGAACGATAACAAGCTGGTCATTCGCGAAAGAAAGGGCGTCTTTCCCTTTCCCCCTCAGGTGCGAGTCATCGACCCCGCTTTGCCTGCGAAAATCGGCAAGGCTCGAAACTCCATCACCGATTTCGGCCTCGCTCGCGTCACGCGAAGGACCCTGTTGCCCTTCGAAGACCCCTCATTGGCAAAGGTGATGACCATTCGGTATCAGGGGTTGGTCGATCTCGATCCGGCCGCCAAACCGTCGCACCACCTGCTGATCGAGCGCCCGCCGACCCGCGGTTATGCCTACACGCGTCAGGATTTCTACATCGATGCCGAGAGCCTGCTGCCGGCCGGGACCGATTTGTGGCTGAAGTCGGGCGAATTGGGTGCTCGTTACCGGTATGTGGACGTCCGAACAGACCTGCGTTTAACCGATCAGGATTTCCGCTTAAGCAAGGATCACCCGGCGAAGATCGCGACGGAGAAATAGGCGCCCGCTGCTTCATAATTGGCTGCGAAGGTCAGTGATCCGTGCCCTCAGGCTCAAACTCGGACATAAACTCCACGGCATCGAGTTCGCGCAGAGCGAGATACGCCGCTTTCTGCTCGGCCTCTTTCTTTGACGGCCCCCATGCACTGCTGTAACGCCGCCCCTTGATCACCACACCAACCTCGAAGCATTTGCTGTGATCCGGGCCCTTCTCGTCGAGTAGCTCATAGTTCGGGGTTGCCCCCAGCACCTGTTGGGCATGCTGCTGAAGCTGCGATTTGAAATTGCGCTGATGCTCGGAGGAGGTTGCCCGCAGGAGATGCTTCTCAGTCGTCGCCAAGACAAATTCACATGCCCGGTCAAGGCTGCCGCTGTCGATGTATACGGCTGCGATCAGCGCCTCATAGACCGCCGCAGCCACCGAGCTGGGCAGTTGCCCTCTGCTGCTCATCCCCTTGCCCAGGTAAAGACACTTCGTTAGTCCCAGCTCTCGCGCGATCTGCGCACAGGTCCGACGGGAAACCACCGCAGATTTGACTTTCGTCATCTCGCCTTCGAGGTAGTCGGGGAACCGTCTGTAGAGGTATCCACACACGGCCATACCAAGGATGGCATCACCAAGAAACTCAAGCCGTTCGTTGCTATTAACCCGTGTATTGGCGATCGAGGCATGGGTCAGCGCAGACACCAGCAGCTTTGGTTCCCGAAACGTATAGCCAATAGCTGCCTGCAACGACTGCAGGGCTTCTAAGTCGCTCACGGATTCCAACCTGACGAAAGGCCAGGCTTGTGGCGAAATCCGCACGGTCACGCCGGGTGGGCTTCGCGACAGGCCACAGGCACTCACTCACTTCTTAACCAAATGGTATCTTCGGCACGTATCAGCGTCAAATTGAGTAAGCTATCGGAACTGGAAAGACTTGCGAGACCCCGTTAAGTTTAGGCTGTATAAGGATTTGAGGCGAGTCGGCCAACCGCCGTTCGGGTGGCGGCCGGGTGTCTGTGACGCCTTGACGTCAGACATGCATTACAGAGTCGCTGGGAGTGATCAAATCGGTAGCTGTGGGCCAGCGCCGATTCGTTGGTTTCTAATGGTCTGCCCCCTGTTTTTGGGCAGCCCTGGCGACACGGGGTCAGCCGATGATCTGTGTCCTGAGAACCCGGACCAGTGGACAAGCCCTTCGACCAGGGGATCTCGGGGAAAGGTGCTCGTGGCACCTGCGGAGCAGCCCGACGAGTCAGCCACGAAGCCGGACGGGGGCTCGCCATTTGTGGTCCATTGCGGCCTGATCGACAGACGTATAAATTGCACACTTTCAATCTTCTTGCGCGGAGACGCCGGATGCATGTATTCCACAGCCCCATCAGGGCGAAGAGTTGGCCTGTAGGGATGACCATTCTGGTCGTCTCGATCCTTGGCGGGCCTGTCTCGGCCGAGGTGGATCGATCGCTCTACATGACCACTGATGAACTGAAGCCGGGCATGAAGGGCTACGGAAAGACGGTCATGTCCGGGACGGCCATTCAGACCTTCGACGTCGAAGTCATCTCGGTCATGCACAACGCGTTTTACGCGAAGCAGGATATCATCCTTATCCGGTGCACCGGACTTAATCTTGAGCACAGCGGCATCATTGGCGGCATGAGCGGTTCGCCCTGCTACATTCGCGACGAGCAGGGCCGCGAGCGCATGATCGGCGCGGTTGCCTACGGATGGACGTTCAACAAGGACCCCATCTGCGGTGTCCAACCAATCGCTCAGATGCTCGACGTCGCGGACATCCGCAAGCCGAGACCGGAAAGCCGGCCGGCCGGCGACAGCAAACCCGCAACGCAGGCTTCAGCCGCGCTCCGCGGCGGCGGTATTCCACTGGAAGACTGGGTTCTGAAAACCGCGGACGAGCCGATTCCCGCCGATTGCCGGCTCAGTGTTCTTAACAGTCCTTCCAAGTCCTGCCTGCCTGTCAAGACTGCCTCCGCGGTGACGCCCGAAGGGCTCCGCCCGCTCGAGATCCCGCTCATGATGTCCTCCATCAGCCAGGAGACGATGGCGTTTCTTGGCGGCTGGTTCGAGCGGCATGGTTTGACGCCTCTGGCCGCCGGCGGAGTGCCGAGCGTCAAGGATACCGCCCATGGCAAAGTCCAACTGGAGCCAGGCTCCGCCCTCTGCGTCGCGCTGGTGACAGGAGACGTCTTCGTGGACGCGGTGGGGACCTGCACGGCGGTGATCGGCGACCGCGTGCTCGGCTTCGGTCACGAGTTCTTTGGCGCCGGTCCTGTGGAATATCCCTTGGCCACGGGTTTCATTCACACGGTGATCCCGTCCATCATGCGTTCCAACAAGCTGGGTGGAACGCTCGAAGTCGTGGGAACGTTGTGGGGAGACGAGGCCACTGCTGTCTTTGGCACGGTGGGCAGAAAGCCCATGATGGTGCCGATGGAGGTTGTGATCAACGACGTCCGGGGGCGACAGGTGTTTCACTACAACGTTGTTCACGAAAACGATTCCACGGGGGCGTTCTTGACCATGTGTCTCATGGAGAGCGTGTACACGCACAACAATCTGCCCCTTGACCACACGGTGCGTCACCGAATCGAGGTTGATTTTGGAGACCTCGGCGCGTACACGGCCTCCAACTGCAGCTCGCAAACCGGCCTTCGCGAGGCGGCGGTTGACCTGATGTACCCGGTTCAAACGCTGCTCAATCCGCCACTGGTTCAAAAGGCTCGTGTTCAGAAGGTCCGCGCTGAGGTCACCATCGAAGACAAAGCGCACATTGCTACCATCTATCATGCGTCCCTGCCCAAGACGCTCTACAAACCCGGCGAGACAGTCACCGCGACCGTCCGCTGGAGCCATTACCGAAAAGAACCCCTCTACACATACGAATCGTATTCCCTGGCATTGCCGGATGACATTCCTGACGGCGATTACGAAGTGATGCTCTGCGCGGTGTCCGGGCATGCGACGTCGCTCAGATCGGAGAAACCGCATCTCTTCCGCGCCGAAACGCTGTCCGAGGCCATGGCTGCGTTCAACATGATCGGCCGTTTTACCGGCAACGTCCTGTACATGAGGCTGAATCTCAAGCAAGGCGGTATTGCCTACAAGCAGATGGAAATGCCCGATCTACCCGCGTCTCGCCGTAAGATTCTGTCAGACACAAAGCTCGCTTCCGACCTGGCCCCCTACACTGAGGCCTTGGTCGTGGAGCACAAGACGGATTTCGTCGTCAGCGGCAGACACGTACTGCCGATCAAGGTGAAGAGGCACCCCGATCCGTAGTATCGCGGGCAACAGGCGGCCGTGCTGAACGAGAAGTGGACCGAGCCGGAACAACTTATTTGAGAAAGTCTAGACTATGTACCTATCACGCCCGACCATTCTGTGTGCGATTATCAGCCTGTCGGCCGCTTGCCCGACATTCGGCGTGCGACCCGCCACCTGGCTGCACGAACAGCCAAAGGACTTCAATACGGGCAAGCTTGACGGCACCGTCATCTCCTCTCTAGGCGAGGTGACTCTCGCTCGTCAGACCAAGACCCTTCACGAACTCAAGGAAGAAGGCAACATCGACAACGCCATGGCGAGAGCAGGCGACGGCAAGGTGTATCTTGGGACCGGCCCGAAAGGAATCGTCTATCGCGTCGACGGAAGCAATGTCAGCGAGTTCGCAGTCCTGCCGGACGGTGGTACCGTTCTTTCCCTGTTGTTCACCAAGGACGGTCACCTCCTGGCCGGCACCGGCGGCGGCCAGCAGGCGAAGATCTACCTCATTGACGGCAATGGCAAGGCCCGGGTCTTTCATGAGCCGCCCAAGGCAGCATACATCTGGGCCATGGTTCGCGGTGTTGAAGGAGAAATCTACGCAGCCACTGGAAACAAAGGGCAGGTTTTTAAGATTGAGCCCAACGGATCCAAGAGCCAGGTCCTGTGCGACCTCAAACCGAAGAATCTGCTCTGCCTGGCGTTTGCGCCCGACGGGTTCATCTACGCCGGCACGGATGAGGACGGTCTGGTGTACAGGATCAACCCTGCCGATGGAAAAGTCTTCGTCGTTTACGATGCCAAGGAGCCTGAGATCAGCGCCATCGTGTTCGACGCCCAGGGAAACCTCTATGCCTCGACTGCCGATGCCGAAGGGGCTCGCCCCGGCCGTGCCGTCGCCGATAAGCCGGGCGGCAAGCCCGATCAGAAGACCGAGCGCCCGGCCGGGAAAGGCCTCTTTTCGCTTTTCAAGTCCGACAAGCCGAAAGCGGCTTCACAGCCCGCCAAAGGATCGACCACGGCACCGACCTCACAACCCGATGCATCGGCCCGCACGACCAGCGATGAAGACGCCGAAGACGGCTCCGCGACAAGCCCAACGACGCGCGAAGCAAGCCTCCTGGCCCGGATAGGACGTCCGGTCATCGGAGGGGCCCCGGGTGCCAAGTCAGGCGGGAACGCCATCTACCGAATCGACACCGACGGCTTCGTGACCGAAGTCTTTCGCGAACCAGTGATGATTCTCGGCATGGCCGAGGCCGATGGGACCATCTACGCGGCCACCGGCAACGAAGGCCGAGTATACGCCGTCACGCCTGATGCGGACCGCACCGTGATGCTGGCCAAGATCGAGGCTGCTCAGGCCACTTGTCTGCTGCGTCTGCCTGACAATCGGCTTCTGATCGGCACGGCCAATGCGGCTACCGTGCTTGAACTCTCAGACCGCTATGCCGCCAAGGGAACTCTCACGAGCAAGGTGCTCGACGCGGAGCAGATCAGCACCTGGGGCCGCGCTCGCTGGCACGCCACCGTGCCGACCGGCACGAAGCTGACCATCGCCACGCGCAGCAGCAACGTGGAGAACGATGAATCGGAGGCTTGGGAAGACTGGTCATCTGAAATGGATGCCACCTATCCCAAGTCCATCTCCTCGGCCAGCGCCCGATTCCTGCAGTACCGCGTCTCCTTCGAAACCACCCTGCCGGATGCGACGCCCGTCCTGAGGTCCGTCGAAATCGCTCGCGTCGAGCCCAACCGTGCGCCTGTGCTGACCAGCGTCGAGGTCGTTGCCGCCCTTGACGAGGCGAAGAAACCGAGTGCGCCGCCGAAAGTGAAAATGGCGGCCGGACTCTCCAGCTTTGGGGGCGGCGATGACGCGGGTGGTCCGAAGCACAACTGGGTCGTGAAATGGCTCGCCAGCGACCCCAACAACGATCCACTGACTTTCGAGGTGTTCTACCGGGAACTGAACGCCCGGCGTTGGATTCGCATTGCCAAGGACGTCTCCGAATCACTGCACATCTGGGACACGCGAACCGTGCCCGACGGCAAGTACGAGGTTCGCGTTCTTGCCAAGGACAGCAAGACCAACCCGCCCGGAACCGACCTGAGCGTTGCCCGAATCAGCGACATGATCCTCGTGGACAACACGCCGCCTGACGTGACCGTCGATTCGATCGTCCCCAAAGGCAGCAAGGCGGTCCGTATCAGCTTCATCTGTCACGACGCACTCACCCGGATCGCCGGGGCAAGTTACAACCTCAACAGTGACGAAAAATGGGTCCCCTTGGCAGCCGACGACAACATCTTCGATGCCCCGGATGAGACAGTCACCTTTACCGTGGATGAACTCGAGGCGGGTGAGCACCGGATCGCGATCCGGGTCGAAGACGAGCGAGGCAACACTCGCCACGTGAGCCGTCTGGTCACCACCGGCGACTGATCGCGTGAGACGATCGGCGGCTGCTCTCCGACGCGTCGAGGGGTGCGACAGGACCGGAGACGGCGCGAGTGACTGACACGACATCTGAAAACCTGCTGACCGGCCCCGTAGAGGACGAACAACCGGCGTCCTCGGGCAAAGAACCCCAAACGCCGGTCATCCCGGCCGTTCCCGTAACCTGCTGGTGGTGCCAGCATCCTCGGCCTCCTCATGCTTGCCCCACCGGGGCCCGCCGGGTTTTCATTCCTGTCTATGGCTGGTTCGATGTTGATGACACCCATCGGGCTCGGGTGGAGCGGTACTTTCACGGGCCCATGCTGATCCTGGCACTGCTCGTTCTGCCTATTCTGTTGGTCGAATGGTCGTACGGCGAGCGGCTCAGCGCTGCCCATCCGGTTGCCCGCGCGGCGATCTGCATCAGCGGAGCGATCATCTGGCTCGCTTTTCTCGTGGAATTCACCATCAAGATATCGATCTCCGAGTCTCGCTGGCGGTATGCGACCAAGCACTGGCTTGACATCGTGATCGTTGCCCTGCCGTTGCTGCGCCCCCTTCGAGCGCTGCGAGTCGTTCGCGCCGCTGAGGTTGCCCGCGTATCGCGTGTGTTCACCCTTCGCGGCGTGGTCATGAAACTGCTTCAGACTGCCGCGGCCACGGTGCTCGGACTCGAATTCGTACGCCGGATACTGAGCCGATTTCGCGCTCCTCCGGCCGGCGACCAGCTCCCCGCGTACGAACGATGGTCGCAAGCGTGCCTTATTGCCGAGATCAGGCGGCTTAACGCGCGCATCCATGAACTTGAAAAGGTGCTCCGCGATTCCGCGGCTTCAGGACGCGAGGGACCCGGCAAAACAAACGAGTAACCTCGTCACGAGGGCTTGGTGCCGAGCAGCAACTCCGCCGGAACGGGCTTGGTATTCTTGCACTTGGGGTACTTGCTGCAGCCCAGAAACTTCCCTGATCGGCCTGAACGAATCATCATCGGCTCGCCGCATTCCTCGCAGGCGATATCCGTGGGGATTGGTTGGGGTCTCGGCGGCGACGGCATTTCGATCTCGGCTCGTTTCTTCGCTTCGCCGCGAAGATTGACCGAGCAGCGGCATTTTGGGAAGTTAGTGCAACTGAAGAACGGACCGAACCTGCCCGCTTTGAGCTGCAATTCGCTGCCGCATTCGGGGCAATGAAGCGGCCCTTCCGGCCATTTCTCAACCACCGGCTTGCCCGTTCGCGTCCACGCGAAGCCCGGCGGCGGCGGACCGAGGTCGCCCCCGGTACCCTTGGCAGCCTTGGCCGTGGGGGCGGCCGTCCGAGGTGCGCGCTTGCCTGACTTGGACGGTGCATCACCGGACGAAGCCGAATCGGCCGCCTGATCGTTGGTTGTTGCAGGACCAGCCGGCAAGCCAGACTGGGCTCTCAGCTCATCAAGCTTCTCGATCGGCTTGGTGTTGCGGCACCGTGGGAACCCGCTGCAGGCGATGAACTCGCCACGGCGACCCTTGCGAATCAGCATGGCCCGACCGCAACGCTCGCAGGCCACCCCGGCCTCGACTACCGGCTGCACTTTCCTCTCCAGCCGAACGCCCTCCGGCAGCGGCTTCGTTGCCTTGCATCGCGGATACTGGTCACACCCAAGAAAGGCCCGCATGCCCTTGCGGCGGACTCTGAGCGTTCCAGTGCCGCATTCCGGGCAGGGTTCCTCGATTTCATTCTCCTTGACCAGCCGCAAAGGCTGGCCTGTCTGATCGCACGGAATCGTGTTCGTGCAGTCGGGATAGCCGCTGCATCCCAGGAATGAACCGTGCCGCGACTGCCGCAGGAGCATGTCTTTGCCGCACTTGTCACACTTCGTCGAAACCACCTGAGGCTTGATCGGCTTGCCCTCGCGGTCGATGTTGAACGCGCCCTTGCACTTGGGATATGTGGCGCACGACAAAAATCGGCCCGTCCGGCCCCAGCGATATACCATTTCCCCGCCGCATGCGTCGCACTTGTACGGGCTGGGTTCAGCCTTGGCCGGTTCCATCTCGTCGTGAGCCCGGACCAGGTCTGTATGAAACGGGTCGTAGAACTCGTGCAGGACGCGGTTCCAATCGAGATGTGCCTCCTCGATCTTGTCCAGCTCGTCTTCCATGAATGACGTGAACTTCACGTCCATCACGTCCGGAAAGTGGGCGACGAGCTTGTCGGTGACGATCATGCCTTTGTCGGTCGCGAAAAGACGCCGATCAAGTTCCTCGACGTAGCCGCGATCGAGCATCGTCTGAATGATAGCCGCGTAGGTGCTCGGCCGGCCGATCCCCTCGGCCTCCATTCGCTTAACGAGTGAAGCTTCGCTATAGCGAGGCGGCGGGCTCGTGAAGCGCTGCACAGGCTCGATCTCGATCGGCCCCACGACCTGCCCCGGTGCCAGCTCGGGCAGATTCTGCTCCGTCGTCGAACGCGGCACCCCCATGACTCTATAGAAGCCGTCAAATGCCAGCGTGCGCCCAATGGCTTTGAATTCAGCCTCCCCAAGCCGCGTTTTCGCCCTGATCAGCGCCGTGGTCGAGTCCCATTCGGCCGGCGTCATCTGACATGCAACAAACCGTCGCCAGATCAGGTCGTACAGCTTCTGCAGCGGACCGCCAAGGTTCCCCTTCAGTGATTCCGGCGTCCGGCTCACGTCCGTCGGTCGGATGGCTTCGTGCGCCTCCTGCGCTCGTTTGCCGGATGCGTAGACGTTCGGCTTGCCCGGCAGGTATCGCTGGTCACAGCTCTCCCCGATCCAAGCCCGGGCCGCCCCCACTGACTCCGTGCTCAGGTTCGTCGAATCGGTTCGCATGTACGTGATCAGGGCGACGGGACCATCCTCGCCGGCGAGTTCCACTCCCTCATAGAGTTCCTGAGCCAGTCTCATCGTCCTGGACGCCGACAGATGCAGGTGCGTGCTCGCCGCCTGTTGAAGCGTCGCCGTGGTGAACGGCGGGCTCGGTCTGGTGAGCGTGCGGCGCTTCTGGACATCCGCGACCGTGAAGGTCGGCACTTGCCTCCGATCGAGCGTGCCCGTCAACGTCACCTTCCGAAGACCGCGATGCTCATACTCCGGCCAGACAGATTCGCTCTGTTGCTCGACCCGCAGACCCAACGCCTCGGCCGCCTCCCGGGCCTGGCCAACCGCACTGACGAAGGCCTTGTCAACGCTCGCGGCAGCATCACATGAACCCGAAGGCTTGAAGGTCTGGCCGTCAAATGAGATCAGCTCGGCCGTGAATGCCCCGTGCTGCGCCAGCCATTCACCCGCTTCTTTCTGAGTACGTTCTTTTTCCGCTCCGGTTGTGAACTCGCGCCAAACCGGCTGCAAACGCTCGCCCTCGGCCGGATCTCTCGCAAAGTACCCCGCGATCTCCCAGTACTCACCGGGGACGAAAGCCCTGATCTCTTTCTCCCGCTCCACGATCAGTCGAACGGCAACCGACTGCACTCGGCCTGCCGACAAGCCTTTGGCGACTTTCTTCCACAACAGCGGGCTCAACTCGTAGCCCACGATGCGGTCAAGGATGCGCCGCGCCTGTTGCGCGTTCACCTTGTCCATGTCTATCTGCCGGGGATGATTGAAAGCATCCTGGATCGCCGACCGCGTGATCTCGTTGAAGACGACTCGCCTGATTCTCGATTCATCGAGGTTCAGTGCCTGAGCCAGATGCCACGCGATCGCTTCGCCCTCCCGGTCGAGGTCGGTTGCCAGGTAGATCGCCGCAGCCTTCTCGGCAAGCTTCCTCAGTTCGCTGACCACCTTCCGCCGTCCCGGCACCAACTCGTATGTCGGCGCGAAACCGCGTTCGATCTCAACCCCGAGCCCATGCTCGGGCAGGTCTCGGACGTGGCCTACTGAGGCCTTCACCACGTAGCCTCTGCCAAGGTATTTGTTGATCGTCTTGGCCTTAGCTGGTGACTCCACGATCACAAGAGACCTGGAACTGGCGGATTCTCGCCTCTTGGGGGCGTCAACGGGCCGTCCACGTCCACGTGGAACTTTCGCCTTGCGCGCGGAGGGCCGCTTTGAACTTGTCTCTTGCTTCGCCGCCATGGCAGTTTTCGAAAACCTCAAAACGATCTTTCGATTCCCCCCGGTCCTCCGGATTTCGGCATCCTGGAGCAGGTACCACCGCAAGGAGCTGGAATGCTCAGAGGGTCAGGGCGGTTCAATCTCTATCGACCACGCCTCTCTGCCACTCCAACGCCTCTTTCCGGCAAGTCAGGGCGTTCCTGATTACTGAAATTCAGGACAGAAATCAAATCCCGACCCTATTTTACCCAGACTAACACTCCCTGACCTCTTGCCGTGGTTGCCCAGGCGTCCCGCAGGCGATAGGCCCCATCGGTTCTCAGCCAGCAGGTAGCCTGACACGTCCTTCCATCGACCAAAGCACCGCCTTCCAGCCCTCGCTGGCTCGCGCAACCCTTCTTGCGCTGCTACCCCAACGCCCAAGGCCCTTGTCCGACTCCCTGGAAGGGTCCCGGGCGGCCTCACAGTCAGGGAGCCACTACCGCCAGGATTTCTCTCAATACCTACCTCCCACGGACCCGCCAGCACGCCGAAGTCGGAGCCGGTTCTTGCTTTTGGCGCAAGCGCCGCTATTTTGGGCGTTTCTGCAATCGGCAGCCTGGACAAATACTGTTTGACGGGAACATACGGCTATGATGAAGTTTTTCCGCAAATACACGAAGCACCTCCTGGCCGTCTTCATGGCTCTACTGCTGGTCATCTGGCTGGCGGGTGATGCACTGCAGAGCCTCCTTATGAATCGCGGCGCCCAGGACAAATCCGAGCGTGGCACCCTCGACGGTCGGACCATCACGCAAGAGGATGCCGCACCCATTTTTCAGCAACTCGACGTGCTGAGCCGGCCTGAACTCCAAAGCGTAACCAACTGGAAGATGGTCTGGCTTTCCGCCCTCGATGAGTTGGGTGTTCGCGACGACCGAAGTGGGATCTATCAATACCACTTTGGCATACTGATGTCGCGAGGGGACCTTCTCGATGAAGACGAGTGGTTCCTGCTCGTGACCGAGGCCCGCCGAAACAACATGTTTGTGCCGAACGAGGCTGTCGAGGAGTTTAAGGCGACAAAGGGACTGATCGGACCACCTCTGTCTCGGCTGCGACAGCACTACCCCATGAAGCTGATCAATGAGGCGATACGTTCGTACCTGATGGTGCAACGGCAGGCCGTCACGGCCTGCAAGGCACCTCCGGTCAGTGAGGCGGACGTTCGCGACTTCGTACGGCAGACCAGCGAAAAGGCCGATGTTGCGGTGGCTACCCTTGTGGCGACGGAGAACTCGAAGTTCTTTGATAACAACTATGCGCCGACGGAAGAGGAATTAACCAAGCTCTTTGACAAGCACAAGAGCTCCGCCAACCAGCCTCATTCGCAGGGTCTGGACTTCGGCTACCAACAACCCGAGGCCGTGCAGATCGAGTACCTGCGGATCAACGCCGACGCCCTGCGGAATAAGCAGCAAATCGATGAGACGTTCGCCTACAACTACTGGGAGAAACACAAAGATGACTTCACGCGGGAAGTCGCTCCTGAATCTGCTCCCGCGTCAGGCCCGGCACCACCACCCCGGCGCGACAAGTATCCTACCTTCACCGAGGCTCGAGCAGAGGTCATCACTCGCCTTCAGAAAGCGAAGGCGAATGAAGCCGCTCTCCGAATTGCCCGCGAGATCATTGATGAACTGACGAAGCCATGGGCCACGAATACAACACGACCCGGTGCAGAGCAGGCCGCGCCCGAGTCGCAGCCGGCCGAGGACGCTTACGCCGAAGCCCACCTGAAATGGTCGGCCAAGTACCCGGACGTGATCAATCGTGTCTCGTTGCCGATGCTTGAGCGGGATGCTCTCGGGAAAAACGCCGAACTCGGCCAAGCCACTGGCAAGGTTGGCGTGCAACAGGGCCTGCCGCTTTCGCAGGCAGCGTTTCTCGTCGAGGGGCTTGCGGACGCACCCGAACAAGGCTCCGACCAGCTCCGCTACTTCCGCAAGCCCGGTCAGACGTGCGGCGTTGCATTCGCTGACGCCCAAGGCAACGCCTTCGTCTTCCGCACAACCGCGATCAGGCCCAAACAACCACCCGCCAACCTGGACCTGGTTCGCGAGCGTCTGGTCGCAGATGCACGCAAGCTTCACGCCTACGAACGAGCGGGCGAACTGGCCAAGTCGCTTCGGGAACGGGCTGCGAAGGAGGGTCTGGAGGCCGCATTCCGGAATGATGCCGAACTGCGGAACTTTATTGATGAGGGCGCACTGCGTCACCCAACACCCTTCGCTCGCACAATCTGTATGGCCCAGCCCGGAGGCCCCCCACATGTCATGCCTGGCAATATTCAGGGCGTCGGTTCCGACCCTAAGCTGCTTGAAGCAGTCTTTGAACTGGCCACCGCCAGAACGACCACACAACCCCACCCGGTTGTGGTCTGGGATCAACCCGAACAGCGACAATGGCTCGTGATCGAGTTGAGGAAGATCCTCCCGCCGACAACGGCCGACTATGACCAGTATCGCATGCAGGCCGTCGCCTATCTTCAGAGGGAGAGACAGAAGAAGCTCTTGGTTGAGTGGTTTGACCGGGCACAGATCAAGACTCGCCTGAAATGGAAGTCCGAGGCCGACATTCGCGAAGCTGAGCAGGTTGCCAAGAAAGGATAGCTCCGGCCCCACCCATGTGAGCGACCGCAAATCGCATCCGCTGTGAGGGCACGGCGAGTTACGGGGGGTTGCCCTCCCCCTGGGGCGCTCCGCGCAGCGGGGGTTCCCTGTGCGGCCGCCTCTCCCCACGGGCCAGCCCCGTCTATCGCCGTCCTGCTGCCTATGGAGCAAAACGTCCGCTAATCATTGGACAGGTTTTGGGCAGAACCTTGCTCGATCGCGTTTGACACTTGACTCTGACGTAAATTCGTCTATCATGATAGCAGCTACATTGTTCTCCCTATAAAGCACGGGGGAGTGGGCTGAATTGTGAGAGAGACGAGGAGACGAGGAGCAACAAGATGAGAATCGTGGGGATTGCGGCATTCATTGCCTTGGCTGCTGCAAGTTCAGCAATGGCGGACATGCTGGTCACCCTGACCACCACTGGTGGCGGGTCGCCCTACATCGCGACCGTTGCCCCTGGGAGCGACCAAATCGCAGGTTGGAACGCTGGCGAAAACTTTGCGACGTTCTGCCTCGAGAAGAACGAGAACTTCTACCCTGGCCACACCTACAAAGTCAGTTCACTCGATCCGTGGGCGATCAGCGGCGGCGGCGGCTCCGTCAACGGGAAAGACCCGGTCGACATTGCAACGGCATGGCTGTACAACTCGTACCTTGAGGGGACTCTCGGCAACTACACGGCAACCCAGATCCAGAATGTGATCTGGTACATCGAGCAGGAGCAGAGCTCCCTCTCGCAAACCGAGCAGAGTCTGCTCGCCTTGGCCAACGACGGCGGCGCTTCCTGGAACGGTGATTTCCATAACGTGCAGGTCATGAACCTGGTCGGTATCGCGCCGGGCGATTTCAGCCCCGCCCAGAGCCAACTGATCCGCGAGAAACAGCAGCCTGGCCCGCCGGTTCCGGCCCCAGGTGCCGCTGTTCTGGGCCTCATCGGCTTGGCCATGGTGAACTGGATGAAACGCCGGTTCGCCTGAGAGCATTCGATTGTTCGACACTCCAACAAGGGCCGCCTGAATCACCGAATCGAGGCGGCCTCTTGCTTGCGCTCGACTGGAACCGGTCAAATGCCTTTCCCTGAGCCCGATCCGAGACTTGCAGGCCAACGCATCGCCTTCGGATTGTAGTGAGTTGGTCTCGCGGCCAGGTTCGGGCGAGATTGCTGAACCCAAACCGCACTTAGGGGGCAACGGCGCGGCGCAGTTCGTCTGTCAGGTTGACTCCGTCGAGGTCATGGATGCCGCTCAGACGCGGCGCCTCGCCGAGGAGTCCGAGGATCGTCGGCGCGATATCCACCAGCCGCCCATGGTCGATTTGCGCTCCCTTCGGCAGATCGGGACCGGCGAAAAACAGGGGAATTCGCATGTCCCGCGACAAGCACGAGCCGTGACCCGCAACCTCGCCTTGCCGGTACAACAGCCAATCGTCAGCCGACATGATCACGATGTCCCCGGTTCGCGGCGAGTCGAACAGCTCCACCGCCTGCGGGATGAAGTCCGGAAACCGCGAGCTGGCCGTCGCCCCCAGCCACTCGCGGGAGGAATGCCATCCGGCATGGACGAACGCGGCGAGCCCTGCGTCAGCCAGGTACTCAAGCGGATCGCCGTGATACTCGCTCAGCCGGTACTGCTTGTCATTGGGCTCCATCCGACGTTCCACGACGGCCATGCCGTTTTTCGACATGGCTCGCACCCGGCCGGGACCGTCGCGGAGGAGAACCATCTCGATCGCCGCCAGTCCGCTGAGCGGAGGTTGCGCTTTTACGAAATCGATGACCTCTCGCGGCTCAGGTCGATACGGCCATCCGCGTCGGCCGCGCAGATGAATCATCGAAACACGGCCGGCATCGACCCCGCCAACTGCGTCGTAACCCGACATCTGGTCCCAGCGGTCGACATATTCGACGGCCTCGATCGAGCGATGCCGGATACGGACATGCCGGTTCGTCCGAATCCAGTCCAGAACGTCGATTGACTGTCTGGCCGGAACCATTCCATGGTCCGCCGTCAGGACATAGTGAACCGACTCGCCCAGTCCTGATTTCTCCAGGACACCCGAGATCTCGCCCACGATGCGATCAATGTTGACGAGGGCGTCGGCATATCGATCCGAGTTGGTGCCGAAGCGATGGCCGATTTCGTCAACACCCGGACAGTAGGTCATGATGACGGAAGGCCATCGCCCCACGCGGTTGGCCGTCCGTACTACCTTTGCCATCGAGACGCCCGCCCGAGAGTCTGCCATCATGTATTGCCCAAGCGCCCACGCCCAGAAAAACACCCTTGCACCATCGATTGAATCGGTCGCACCCCGGTAGGTGTGGTGGGCGATGCTCATGGTGAAATGATCCCCCAGCCAATCGTACAGTGTTGGCACTGCCAAGTGCTGGTTCACCGTGCGGTAGGTCGGGAAGCTCATGTAATCGCGGCATTCGAGCGTCCGCCGATCAAACCAGAAGTTGCCGGGAATATGGTGATGCCCCGGAAATCGGCCGGTGATCAGTGCCGAACAGTTGGGGTAGGTGCTTGTGGGAAGACTACTGACCGCGTGACGCACACGCACGCCATTCTCGATGAAACGTTGACGGATGTTGGGCAGACGCCCCGCAGCCGCCAATTCGTCCATCCGCTGCACGTCCATGCCGTCGGGGAAGAAAACCACAACGGATTTGGCCGGCCGCTGCACCGTGTCGGCAAGCCGAACATCTAGTTGGGAGGTACATCCCGGCAACAGGCCGGTCAGTAGAATAGTGACGCCGACCCAAACGGGCCGTCTTGGCTCGCGGCGGGTCGGCCGCCCGCCCGAGACTGTAGGAAACACGCCGCTCATCGCTCGGCCTTCCGCTGCCGGCCTGACTGCCCCATCATGAGTGCTTCCTGGCCGACGGCTGCCAGGGAACGACCTTTCTTGCCTGTGAGTCCCAGGCCACCTTTTGGCCGGTGCGATAGGCGATGTTGGCCATGTGCGACGGCAAGAGGGAACTGAAGCCGAGCTGCACGGGGGCGTTGGGTTTCTTGCCCGTCCGCATGCACTCCACCCAGTTGTGCTGGTGAGCCGGGCCCTCCTTCGCGAATTCGTGAATCGGCTTGTCTGCCTGGCCTTCGGCAAACACGCGAATGTGCGAGCCGCGGATATCGATAGTCCCCTTCGTGCCGAACAACGTCAGGCCGTCGCCCTCGAAACCGTTGGTGAAGTTGCTCACGAAATTCAGCGAGAACGTGTCGTATTCCCAGACGGCATTGACAACGTCGGGCGTCTCCCAGTAGTCAAGCCCGTACACGCCGCCGTTGCACACCGCACTCTTGGGCGTGGGGTTATTCATGAAGTACTGGACGATATCGATGACATGGACGCCCACGTCGGTGACCAGGCCGCCGGCATAGTCCCAGAACCACCGCCACGCGAAATACCGCCAGGGGTCGTAGGACACCTTGTGGCTGCACGGCTCCTGGAACTTGTCCCAATCGATCTTGCCCTCGACGTCACGAGGAGCGAAGGGATCGCGACCAGTCACGAAATTGCGGCAGTCCTTGGCCCGCACGAACCTGACCTCGCCGATCACCCCGTCATCGAGCAGTCTCTTGGCTTTGACGTTGTTGTAGTCGCTGCGCCGCTGGGTGCCGATCTGGATGATCAACTCGGGTTTCTTCTCGGCGGCGGACACCATCTCCATGCCCTGCTCATACGTGAACGAGAACGGCTTCTCCTGGTAGATGTGCTTGCCGGCCTCCACCGCGGCGATGAAAGGCAAACGGTGCCAGTGGTCGGGCGTGGCGATGATCACTGCGTCGACGTCCTTGCGATCGAGCAACTGACGGTAATCGGCGTAATGGTCGATCTTGACATCCTTGTGCCCCTTGTCCTCCATAACCTTGCCAATCCTCGTGGTCGCTTCGGCCAGGCGGAACTCGGCCAGGTCGCAGAGAGCCACGCACACCACATTGTCGGCCGCGCAAACCGCACGGCAGTCGCCGGTGCCCTGCCCGCCGGCCCCGATCACGCCGACCCGGATCATCTCGTTCGCCCCGAAAGTCTTGGCCATCGATGCGGCCGTCCGTCCCAGGCACATCGAACCCATGCTCAAAGCTGCGGCCGTCTTTGATTCGCCGGCCAGAAAATCACGGCGAGTCAACTTGCCGATGCGTCGCACAAGTACCTCCATTTACCAGGTAGCCGTCCATCAAACCTGTGCCCCACCATTGCTT
>CAZTQK010000077.1:0-18354 GCA_964615635.1 uncultured Planctomycetales bacterium | reverse complement strand
TCCGGTGCCACATGGCCTTGGCCCGGTCGATCATACCGATGCTCTCCAGGGCCATCGCCAGGCTTTCGCGGAACTCCATGCTCTCGGGCTTGGCCTCGACGGCCTGCTCGAAATGCTCCACCGCCATCCGGAACTGCTGCCGGTCGGCAAACATTACTCCGAGGCGGTAGTGAAGATCCACGTACTCGGGATGCACCGCCAAAGCTTCCTGCAGAGCGTGAATGGCCTCGTCTGATCGCCCGGCCTCGTACAGCGCGAGCCCCAGCTTGATCAGGGCCTTGCAGTAAACCGGATTGATCCGGACAGCCTGCTGGAACTGGAGAATCGCCTCATCGAGCCGACCCCGCTGCCTGAGCAGCAGGCCCAAGCGGTAGTGCAAATCGGCATGGGCCGGCCGCTCCCGGGACATCTCCAGGTGCCGCTCGATCTGCCGGTCGATCAGGTCGGAGATACGGTCTTCGGGCGGCCCCGCCTCATCTGGCGGCGACATGTGCAGCGATGCTTCGGCCTCCTGCTGGACCGCGCACTTGAGCTGCAGGCGGGCCATTTCGGAGTACAAGAGTGTCGTGTTCGGCTCCACGCTTGCGGCCAGGTCGAAGCTAGACCAGGCCTCCGCGTGCCGCCCCGCGGAATGCTGGGCAACACCGAGGCCCACATAGGCGGTCAGAAGCCGATCGTTGATCTCGATCGCCCGACTGAAGAACGAAGCCGCATCCACATAGCGGCCCGACCGCAAGTGCTGCGTGCCGACCTTGACGGTTGCTTCCAGGTAACCCGGGTGCAGTTCGAGAGCCCGCGTGTACGACTTCAAGGCGGCCTCGTCGTGCCCGATCCTGGCGTAAAGATCGCCCAAACGCAGGTGTGTCTCCGCGCATTCGGGTCGCTGCTCGCACATCGTGTGGAGCTGTTCGATCGCCTCGCGATACAGGCCGGCTTGTTCGAGCGTCTCGGCCATGTCGTCGCGAGCGCCCCAGTTGTCCGGCTCGATCAGCAGCGCCCGCTCGAACTCGCGAATGGCATCCTCCGCCCGCCCCAACCGCAGATAGAGATTGGCCACGGTGATATGGAGGTCGACATCACCGGGCTCGTCAACCAGCATTTCCTCATATTGCTCAACGGCCTCCTCGATGCGGTTTTGTCGCAGGTAGATGGCCGCCAACCGTTCATGTGCGTTTCGCAGCGAGGGGCACAGTCGCAGCGAGGCCTGGTAATGCTCGATGGCCTCGCCCGTGCGGCCGGCCCGCTCGCGGCAGTATCCGAGCCCGAATTGAATGGCGACGTCGTCAGGAAGGAGATTGCAGGCCGCCTGCAGATCGGTGGCGGCGTCGTCAAACAGACCCATCTCTTCCTGGCAGCACGCCCGACTAACCAACGCCAGGATGCTGCTCGGATTCAACCTCAAAGCCGCCCCGAACGCCTCGTGGGCTTGCGTGATCTTGTGTTTGGCCAGACACGCAAAGCCAAGCTCGATGCGCAAGTAGTGCTCATCCGGACTCTGCTCGATCAGTGTCCCAAGCGTCTCGCAGTCACGGGCCGGAATGCGCGTCAGACGGTCTTGAAAGGCATCCGACAGACGCCCCAGCCACCCACGACCCAGCATTTCAAGCAAGTACGACATCCGTTCCCCTCTTCATGCTCCCAGAGCGTTGAGCGCTTCCCGTGCCGCGAGAAAATCACTCTTGAGGCTCAGGGCCCGCCGGTAGGCTTCTCGGGCCCGCTCCGGCTGATTGCCCTTCTGATAGAGCTGTCCGACCAGGTAGTGCACGTCCGGGTAGTCCGCGCCGGCATCAATCGCCTGCTGCAACCGATCCACTCCGTGTGCCCAACGGTCCGCCTGGCCGTAGAGGCGTGCCAGCAGAACAAGCGCGTCTACGTAGCGGGGGTTGATCTGTACCGCCTTTTCGACGTGCCGAATCGCGTTTCGCTGGCCTCCGAGACGATGATAAACCTGTCCACAATGGTAGTGCAGGTCGGCGAACTCCGGGTGCTTTTCCAGCGCCTTCTCGATGGTCGCCCGAAGAACCGAGAAGACCTCCTCGTCGACCTCCGTCTCGGGCAGTCGCAGAAAGGCATCCACAAAATCCGGCTCGGCTACGACCGCCTCTCCAAGCCGCTCGATATCGGCCTGATCGTATCGGCGGGCGGAACCTCGTGATTGCGGAACGATCTTGGGACGCTGATTCGGGTCGCAAATCGCCCCGGCGAGGATACTGATTTGCATCGCAACGCGGGCGTTCTCTGGTTCGAGCATATGGGCCTTCTGCAGTTCATCCGTGGCCGCCCGAACGTTTCCGGCAACCCCGTGGCACTGCGCCAATCGTTCGTGCGCCGCCGCGTGCGACGGGTCGATTGCCACAGTCTTCTCGAAAAACTGTCGCGCCTCGTCGAAGCGGTCGTCCGCGGCGAACAAGACACCTGTTTGGTAATTGAGGTCGGCGCTTTGCGGACACGCCGCTAAACCCTCTTTGAGTGTGGCCAGCGCCTGTCCGGGTTGCCCGAGCTTCCATTGTGTCAACGCCAGCCTGACTCGGCCTGCCGTGTCCGAAGGATGACGCCGGACCCACTCGGCGTAGCGACGGGCCATCTCTCCCAACCGCTTGTTGCCCGCGCAGCAACCCGCCAGGAACCTCGCAACCCCGCCGCCCGACGGATTGGCCTGCGCAGCCATGCGAAAATGGTCGCTCGCATCCCGAAACAGATGCTGATCGAACAGCCGGACAGCCAGACGATAGTGTGCTTGGCTGAGATAAAAGCGGCTCATCAGCCTCGCGGCGCCTTCTCCGCCGGAGACCAGCGGCGTCAACTCTCGAACGGCATCCTCATAGCGGCCGGCATGGTATGCAGCCATCCCCTCGCGGTAGGAATCGCGATCGCCCATAGCATCCTCACAGTGCGCGGTGCCCGACCGCGTTGCTGTTCACGACAACAACCGTCGGCACGGCCGGTATCAGCCTGTGGTTGTATCGGCCATGGCAATCGTCGCGTTAAGCAGTGGAGAATGAGTGAATTGTGTCAATCCGTTGCGAGAGAGGTACACGGGGAAAGCCCGATAAAAGACCGCAGCAAAGCACGGTCCTGCCATGACACGACGATGAGCTTCATGCCGAGCCGGGCCCGGTCGGAGCCATACGGGATGATGTGGGTCGCTGCACCGCTCGAGGCGACTGCGACGATGACTCCGCCGCCTGAGGCGGCGGAACATATGGCGTGTACTCCGGAACGGTCGCAGCCAACTCGGAACGAAGCTGGTCGGCTGTGGCTGTATCCGTCATCGCCGCCAACGTGTCGATTCGTTCGCGCACCCGGTTGAAGTCCTCCGGCCGTTTGAGCATGATGCCGATCTTGGGATGCTTGGTCGGACTGACATCCTCGCCGGCGATGGACAGTTCCTCGAAAAGCTTCTCGCCCGGCCGCATGCCGGTGAAGCGGATCTCGATGTCCTCTTCGGGGCGAAGCCCGCTCAGGGTGATCAAGTCGAAGGCCAGATCCACGATCTTGACCGGGTCACCCATGTCGAGCAGGAAGATCTCTCCGCCCTTGCCCATCGCGCCTGCTTGCAGGACAAGTTGGGCCGCTTCGGGAATGGTCATGAAATACCTGGTCATCTCCGGGTGCGTCACTGTGACCGGCCCGCCGCGTGCGATCTGTTCCTTGAAAATCGGCACCACGCTGCCGCTGCTGCCCAGGACATTGCCGAACCGGACGGTAACGAATTCCGTCTTGGCGCCCGCGTGGCTGCCAAGTTGCTGAACGTACATCTCGGCCACGCGCTTTGTGCATCCCATGACGCTGGTTGGATTGACGGCCTTGTCGGTCGAGATCATGACGAATTTCTCGACGCCGGCCTCCGAAGCACAATCCGCCAGAATACGAGTGCCGACGACGTTGTTCTTGACGGCTTCGCCGGGGTTCCACTCCATCATGGGTACGTGCTTGTGCGCTGCCGCATGAAACACTGCCGTGGGGTGGTGGCGACGGAGCAGTTCCTTGATCCGCTTGGCATCGGCGATGTCCGCCACACAAGGCAGGCGGTGGAGGTCCGGGAATTGCCTCTGCAGGTCGCGGTCGATCTCAAACAGGGCATTCTCCATCCGCTCCACCAGCAATAGCGTTTTCGGCTGGAAACGGGCGATTTGCCTGCACATCTCGGAACCGATCGAGCCGCCGGCACCGGTCACCATGACCACTTTGCCGTGGATGTATTCGCCGATCGCCTGCGTGTCGAGCGTTACCGGGTCACGGCCAAGAAGATCCTCGATGCTCACTGGACGGATCTGGCTGACCTGTACCCTGCCTTCGATCAGATCGCTTATCGCCGGGACGGTACGAAAGAGAAGATTGCTGCCTTTGCATTTCTCGATCAACTCACGGACACGCCGCTGTGGAGCCGAAGGCATCGCAATGAGCACTTCATCGATGTCGTGCGATTCGCAGATCTGCCGGATATCGGCGGTCGTGCCGAGCACGCTCACGCCTCGAATTCTCGCTCCCTGTTTGTTCGGGTCGTCGTCGAGAAAACCCACCACCTGATAGCGGTCTTCGGACGCTCGTATGATCTCGCGAAGAACGGAATCCCCGGCATCCCCCGCACCAACAATCAGCAATCGCGATTGCGACGTCCCCTCCAGAGGCCGGAGTTCCTCGTTGTAGAAGCGGAACCCGATTCTCGCTCCCGCTACGAGCCCAATCGTCAGGACCCAGTCTTGCAGAAACACCAGCCACGGAATCTCGAGCAGGTACTGCTCTCGTAGCCACTCCCTCCCTTCGGAGAACACAACCACGACCCAGGAGTAGCCCGCATAGAGAATGACGCACACGAAAATGCTCGTGTGGCAGGCTCGAACAATAGAGAACAAATCACGAAGGCCGACGTAACGCCAGGAATCTCTAAAGATGCCGAATAGGCCAAAGACCGTCAGTTTGACCGCCAGGGACAGAGGTAAATAGGGTAAGTACTGCCTGAAGAACCACGATTCTTCGGCCGACGCTCCTCTGAAATCGTATCGCAGACCAAACGCCAGAAACAAAGCAAGGCTGAACAGCACGGCGTGCCCAAGCACGGAAAACAGCACTCGGCTGGACAAGTGCACTCCGCCGCCATTCTGTCGATCTGAATCTGCCATCTGACTCCTGGATTCCTACCCCAGCTACGCCAAATGCCCCCCAGCGCCCCCGTCCGCCAGCCCAACGGGATCCCCAACCATGAACCGGAAAAGGTGAAACCGGCAACCACCGATTCGCAGGTGCCTTGCCACCCTTATGCGGGGTATCTCAGAAACGCCACACACCTCTCCTCGTTATCGGGCAGTTTGATACTCAAGTTCATTGTCTTGTCAGTCGCCTGTCTGCGCTGAACGTGGTGGTTTGGTGGTCTTGTCCGAATCCTCCTCCCAGGGAAGGCGAACACTCGCCGGCTGCCAGCCTGTGGCCGAACCGCCCGACTTGTCGGTTGAGGCAGCCTCGGCCGTTGCCATGGCCTGCGAAAGCCCTCGCCAAGGGGGCGGTAGCTGGTTAGCTGTAAACCGAGCGTTGATCCTCGATTCTCGGTTGTCAGCATCACTCCACTGCATGAACGCTTTGAGCGCATAGAGTTCGACGAGTTCCTGGTTGATGGACTGGCTCGCCGTAGCGGCCGCCTGCCGCTGACCAGACTGCACGTATCGTTCTAGAGCCGCAAGATGACCACTGAAGGATCGTTTATCGGCATACTTGTCACGGATATTCTTCACGTTGGTCAGGAACAAGGGATCAGGCAGGTGGCCTGTGGCAGCATCAGCTTGTCTCAACTGCATCGTGTTGTCGACGGGTGTCAGCAGCCAGGTCAACTCGTTGGCCGCCTCGGAATACCTTCCGGCCGCAACTGCAGCGTAAATGAACGCGACCTTACTCTCGGCCTGCTGTTTGAGCAGTTGAGGTCGGTCTTTGAGATCACCCGTGACGATCATCCTGGCGAGACTGAAGTTCTCAGCCGCCTCGCGGTACTTCTCCTGCCTGAACAATGCCCAACCCGCGTCTAGATATGCTTCTCGCCTTGCCGCCATGCCGCTCTGTCCCAGGATTTCCGTAGGGCGCCTGATCTCGAATCCAGCTGGATGGGTGTCCGTCTCCCGCATTCGGTCAGGCGTCCTCGCGCCGACCATTGACGCACTGCCGACCTCAGATGAGACGCCGGGAGATGCGACACCTCCATACCTGCTCCGAGAGTTCCACCCACTCGCTCTTCGCTCCAGCCCCATGGGACCCTTCGTCGTGGCATCAGCATACAGCCGTTGGAGTGCAGTCATTCCGCGCGGACGATACCAGTTGTTGTTCAAACCAGCCGCTGTGCCACCCGCAATCGGGGCCAAAGCGGGCCCCATGTAGACGCTACGACCGCCCCCCCTCGCACCTGACGCCATCGCCGTGTTGACGGGGTAGTTCACGACCCGGCTTCTTTGGGTTGCGGTGGCGCCTTGGACTTGGCTGGGCACAACCGAAGAAATCAGAACCACACAACCAGCCGCCAGCCACGAGGACAGATGCCGCTCTTGTGGCGGAGACACCCTTCGCAATCTGTTTCTCATCTTAAGTCCCGAAAAAGAAAACCCTTACGGCACGACAGGGGCCACAGCCGCGAGGATCTCCCTCGACCCTAATCTAATGCTCTGCAGACGCCAAATCAAGCTATCGGCGAGTTTGGACGGGTGTTCTCAGACAACATGTGAAGAATCGCCTGCTCTGGGTAGATAGACATTCTGGGGGAAACGCAAATGGGCTTCGAAATCAGGGGAATGCGGCTCTGAGACGGAATTACGACGAAGCGACGGGCTCACGACACCCCTGGTTCATCAGAGACGCCATCGCCCCAGGGATCTTCGGCAATGGCAGGACTTGATCAACCGCCCCGGCTCTGATCGCCCCGGCGGCCATGCCAAACACATGACTTGTGGAACGGTCCTGCGCGACAGTCCACGCGCCGTCTTCTCGGAGCTTGACCAGGCCCGCCACGCCGTCATGACCTGCTCCGGTCATGAGGACGCCCACCGCTTTCGGGCCGCATGCCTTGCCAATGGACTCGAACAACAGGTCCGCTGATGGACGATGGCCCGAGACACGGGGACCGCCCTCCAATACAACGGCAAGATCTTCGCCCTGTCGGACCACCTGCATGTGCATGCCGCCCGGCGAGAGCAGGATCTCCCCGGGCTTGATGATATCGCCGTGAACGGCCTCTCGCACAGTCATCGGGCATGCCACGTCCAGCCGCTCAGCCAGGACGGTGCTGAAGTAGGGCGGCATGTGCTGCGCCACAAGAATCGCCGCGAAACACGCCGGGAACACTGGAAGCATTCGCAGAAGTGTCTGCGGACCGCCCGTACCGATCCCGATGCCGACCACCCAGTCCTTCGGGATCCCGGCCGTGTTCAGTTGATCTGGTGTGTCAGCCAACGGTCCGGGGGAAGCTCGTCCCCTTGAGGCACGAACCGCAGCGAAGATCTTCTCGCAGAGCACTTCCCTGAACCTGGGGATGCCATCGACACCCATTTTCCGAGGCTTGACCACATAGTCGAACGCGCCTCTGTCCAGCCCCTCCATCGCCATGCCCGCGCTCTCTCGGCTCAGAGACGCAACCACCAGAACGCTTACCCGGCAATTACTCTGGACGAGATTCAGGAGGTCAAGCCCACGTCGGTCAGGCATGTCGACATCGATGGTCAGCACATCAGGTCGCAGGCGATCGATCTTCTCGATAGTCTCCTCGCAACCCGAGGCGAATCCGACCACTTCGATATTAGGCTGGTCTGACAGCGCGCTGCGCAAAACCGTTCGAACAAAAGTGCTGTCATCGACGATCAGAAGCCGAGTGTTGGATCTGGCCACGGCTGTCTCCCTGCGTTCTATCCGATCAGGCCCTCCTGGTATCAACCCCCAAAGGCGTCACACGACGAACCGGATACCAAAGAACCGGATGGAGCCCTCAACCCCCATGTGGCGCACTTCACCATCCAGCACGTGCCGGGCCCGACCGACCTCGAACGCCAATCTCAAGACCTCTCCGCAGGCTGGAACATAGTCGGTGATGATTCTTGCCCCGGTCTGCGAGATGTCCGCCAACAAGCCGCGTGCGGTCAGCCCGAAGCGGGACGAGATTTCCACGGGCACTCTGCCGGATTCGAGCTCGTAACGAGTTTGCTGTCGCAGGTCGGAAAGGTCCGGCCAATCGTCCCCTGTCGCCACCAGGGCGAAATGGCGCCGCAACTCGTTCAGCAGTTCCTGTCCAGTCGCGATCGTCACCATGTGAGCCTCTATCTCTATCCGACCGGCATCATCATGAGCACCTTATCGGACGAGCCGCCGACCTTGCGAGCATTCCGTCTCTGCTCTCTTCGGCTGGCGAGGACACGAAATCAAGATACAGACGAACGCGTCTTGGGCCACAGGCTCACAAATCGTTCGGAGTGCCAGTCATGTCACAAGGGCATGCTGTCCAGAAAAACCCTATTGCTCGGAAACTTTCTCAGTGAATCCAGGAGCATTTCCATGGCCTTGTTGGGAGGCTGGGTGCAGATCTGTCGTCGGATCCGGTAGGTTTTCTCGGTGACATCCTTGCCGAGGAGCAGCTCCTCCTTGCGGGTGCCGGACTGGTTGAGATCGATGGCCGGCCAGATCCGCTGATTGGCCAGGTCGCGACTGAGCATGATCTCCATGTTTCCCGTGCCCTTGAACTCGTTGAAGATCACCTCATCCATCCGGCTGCCGGTCTCGATCAGGGCGGAAGCCATGATGGTCAGGGAACCCCCGTGCTCGATGTTGCGGGCCGAGCCGAAAACGGCCTTGGGCTCGGCGAGGGCCCGAATGTCGATGCCCCCGCTCATGGTCCGTCCGGAGGAGCGAATGCCCGCGTTATACGCCCGTCCGAGCCGCGTCAACGAATCGAGAAGAATGAACACGTTCTGGCCGGTCTCGACCATTCGCTTGGCCTTTGCGATCATCAGGCGGGCAATGCGGATGTGGCTGGCGGCGTTCTGGTCATTGCTGGATGCGACTACCTCGCCGTGAACCGTCCGCCGCATCTCGGTGACCTCCTCCGGCCGCTCGTCCACCAGGAGAACCATCATGTAAACGTCGGGATGGTTTGCCGCCAGTCCGGCAGCCATTTGCTGCAGGAGCACGGTCTTGCCTGTGCGGGGCGGAGCCGCGATCAAGCCACGCTGCCCCAGGCCGATCGGTGTCATCAGATCGACCACGCGCATGGAGAGTGAACCATCGGGCGTTTCGAATCTCAGCCTGCTGGTCGGATCGATGACCGTCAAATCAGCGAAATCGGTCAGTTCCGAGTACGCAGCGGGTTCGAGGCCGTTGACTGACTCAAGGCTGGAGACAACCTGTCGGGACCGCCCTCCATGGCCGTTTGCTCCTCCGAGGCCGTTGAGCGTCTCTCCGCCGCGCAGATGGAACCGCTTGATCATCGAGTCGGGGACGAACGCATCCGTCGGGTGGACAGCGTAATTGCGCTTTGGAGAGCGCAGAAAACCACCCCCGTTCTCCTGCAGTTCAAGGGTGCCATCAACAATCGACTCGGGCATCTGGTCCTCCTCGTCCCTGCGGTCCAATCCTCGTCTGCATCTACAGGGAAACGCGCATGCCGAGATTGCTCACCGTCAATACCCCGCGGCTACAGAGAACCCGAGGGGATGTACAGGCCGCTTACCCAAAACGAACGGCGGGAGACCTACTGCACAACAGCGACAAGCGCCTCAATGAACTCTGGTGTCGTGCCACAACATCCACCCACGATGCTGGCCCCAGCCCCGATCAGTTGGCGGGCTTTCTGGGCAAACTCCTTGGGTGTCATCCTGTACACGACACGGCTGCCCTCGATTTCGGGCAAACCGGCATTGGCCTTGACCCAGATCGGCTTGCCGGTCGCCCCCCGCAAACGGCCGGCAACCTTGATGTAGTTCTCTATGCCGATCCCGCAGTTGCATCCGATGATATCGGCGCCGGCTTCGGTCAGCCCTTGCACCGCCTGCTCCGGCGTTACCCCCATGAGTGTACAAGACTTGTCTCGGCCGGAATCGAAAGTCATGCTGCCCACGACCAAAAGCCCCGTGGTCTTGGCCGCTCGGACGGCTGTGACGGCCTCGGTCAGGTCCGCCATCGTCTCAACCACTAACCCGTCCGCGCCCCCCGCCGCAAGGGCCTCGGCCTGTTCCTTGAAAACTTCGTAGAGTGTTTGCGCGTCCACTTCGCCGATCAGGAGCATCTTGCCGCTCGGGCCGATCGACCCGAAGACCTTTGCCTGACCCCCAGAGGCCCGCTTGCTGATCGCAGCTCCGGCCTCGTTGAACTCCCTCGTCTTGGTCGCGAATCCGTGGCCGGCCAGGACAATCCGATTGCCCCCAAAGGTGTTGGTCAGAATGATCTTCGAACCCGCAGCGACATATGAGGCGGCGACTTTCTCGACCAGTTCCGGCTTGCTGACGTTCCACTCCTCACGGCAGTACCCGGCCGGACACCCGAGCTTATCTAACTCGGTTCCCCATGCCCCGTCGGCCACTGTCACCTTATCGGTGTAATCTTCAGCTCTCGCGACCATCATGCGTCCTTATCCATGTCGCAACATGTGCGAATCACCCCGGCGCTGTCCCGGCCTTCTGAGAATCAACGCCTCTCCTCGCCAGGATTCTGACATCCACCGACGGCCAAGGGTACCGAGCACACTGGACCCGGAGCGGTGAGCCTCACGGGAATCCTGAGGCTGACCAAGTGAGAAACTCACAACTGCCAGGGGCGCCGGGCACTAGGCCGATTGAAAAGACCCGTCAGATGACTAGAGTAAACCGAGTCCGCTCCCTGAGCAACCCCGGCAGGTAGAGCCAACAGCCAGGGGGGTATCCGCCAGGCTGTGGCGGCGGGGGAACAGGGCAGGTGCCGCCGTGGCGCCAACAGCGGCCGGGTCGGAGGTGTTGCCCACAGGGCAGGCAAGGGCTGACTGTAAGAAATGCGCCGACGGCCAGGCAGGTCTCCCCGCGTGCTGAAAGGGTATTTGGGCTTTGAGGATTATCCGCGAACCAAGCGTGTATCTGCTCGGCCGGCAAACCATCGACCCTGCAGAACTGAACAGGTTCCTGGCCGACCACGAGGTCGCCCATTGGACGACTGATACCGATATCGCCGGCCAGAAGCTGTGCGAGATCGCCGGCCGAGTCTGCTATATGAGTTTCGCCAAGCCGCGACCGGGAGGCAATCAGGCTTATCTGGGGCATATTCTGGAGGTCGGACACGGCAGCGTCCTGGAGCACGCCGTGTTCAACCTGCTGATCACCGGCGTTTCGCGCAGCTTCACCCACGAACTGGTCCGGCACAGGGCCGGCTTCGGTTATTCACAACTCTCACAGCGCTACGTGGACGAGTCCACGGCCGACTTCGTCGAGCCGGACTGCATTGCCGCGGATCCGGGTCTCCACGCCATCTGGCTGCGAGCAATCGAGAGAAGTCTGGATGCGTATCGTGAACTCGTGGATGCCTTGATGAATGCCTCCTCGCAGGTCCAGGACAAGACCCTTCGGCGTAAGATTGCCCGCCAGGCGGCCCGCTCGGTTCTGCCCAACGCCACAGAAACGAAGATTTTCGTCACAGCCAATGCCCGCGCCCTGCGGCATTTCATCGAAATGAGGTGCAGCGAGCCCGCTGAGGTGGAGATCCGCAAGGTGGCGGTGGAGATCCTGGGGGTCCTGCAGAAGGAGGCGCCGAGCCTGTTCGGAGACTACGTGTTGTCACCCCTCTCGGACGGCACTTTCGAGGCTCGCACTCCCCATCGGAAAGTGTAGCGGCGGCCAGATCCTCCACCCTGCACAAGATCGCCTCCGACCGCCAACAAGGGCTGGCCCTTTGCCCTCTGTCCTTCAAGCCCGTCAAGACAACGTGGGGAAAGCCTGCGAATACCCCATATCAAAGCAAAGCCCACGTGCGTTGTCTCGCACGTGGGCCGCACTTGTTTCCTTCCCCCGCCTGATTGCCGCACCTCACAGCAGCCTCTGCCATCGGACCTCGCGGACAATCCGGCAGACCGGCCACACTGAAACGCAACAAGGCTCCCTTCCCCTCACCTCCTCCTCATCCTCCAATACGCTTCCTCACCCTGCTCGGTCTTCTCTCCCCACTCGCGCCGCGAGGTCCCTCCGGCACCTCGCGCGTCGAATAGTCATAAACCAATAGCGGGCGTCAGCGCTAACCGCTGGTTGTTCGCACCGATCATCGAAACGATCACAGTCACCAAACTCGAAACAGCGCGGTTGATGAGATCAACCCTCGCTCTTGCATCTGCACGAGAACGTGCCAAATAAGAATTGCGCGGCCCGTTATTGAATCCGGCCGTCGCATCTAAGACGCTCAGGTATTCTCCACGACGACAGAACGTCGAGGCAGAAAACTCTCTCCTCTTGACCATATTCTAACTGCAAGCCGTGTGCCAGTGGAAGTGGGCAGTTTTGCCGATGCCACCTTGGTTCCGCCAAGCTTCGCATTTGTCACGGATTACACGAACGAATTGTTTGTAGACGGTTGAGCCTTGTCCATTGATGCTACTCAGGCCACCAGAGTGATGATGCCGGGGGACAACAGGGATAAGTCACGCAAATACAATAAAAGCAGTCCTAATATTGTGTCCCATAAAGGGATACCACAACCGAAACGTATTCATTGCAGCTCCTCTGCCAAGGTGATTTCCGGCAACATCCCGCAACCATCCCAGTTGCTCCCTACGATGTGTTTCGCTCGGATATTAGGGCGAACACCCCAAACAAATAGGAGGATCGCTCCACCTCGTTAGAGGCTGCACAGCGTGCATTCTGCCTTCGGCAGAAGCAGTGCTCCTCAGTAGTCCACCAGGCCGATGAGTTTCCCCACGACCTTCAAGGTAGTCCGCAAGGACGGCAGCGACGGTCTTGTTCCGTTGTGGCGGAGCAGCAACAAGGTGGTATCATCATCTAGAGGTGTCAAGCTCGCCCACTTCCGGACAGCGTCGACAATGTTCTGGTTAAGCCGTTCTGGTTGGTTGCCATCCAGCCCGCCAAGAATATCGACCAGCTCATCCAGACCGAGCCTTGCCCCTGCCGGGTTCGCCGCCTCGATCAGTGAGTCGGTGTAGAGAAGAACCAGATCTCCCTCCTGCAGAGAGACGGCAAACTGATGGTAGTCGGTCGGCTCGACGACGCCCAACGGAAGATTCCTGACTCGATCTGCCCGCTCTGGCATCGTTGGCACAAGCGTCCGCCAGCGGCGATCAAAGGCTCTGTACCATAATGGAGCCGGATGGCCGGCGTTGCAGAGAATCAGATGGCCGGTCGGGGCGAAATACGTGGCCAATACGGCGGTCGCAAAGCTCCCATCCTTGGCGACGAGACCGAATTCGCGGTTCAAGTCTCGGGCGAACTTCGTCTGGTCAACCCGGTTAATGTGTTTTTTCATCAGATTCCGCAGGACACCCGCCAAGCCGGCCGCAGCGGTTCCGTGGCCGGCCACGTCGGCCACAATGAAACGGGCGATCCGCCCGCTGCCACACATGGAGACGTAGTGGATATCGCCGCCCTGTTGCCCCCCGGCATGTGGAAGGCTAAGGACCCAGGCATCGATGCCAAACACCGAGACGGCGTCCTCAACAGCACGGTTGCCGCCCCAGACTTCCATGCACTGGAGCCGGGGGCCGTCGCGACCTCCATGTAGAACGGCAGCCATGAAATCAATCCTCCACCAAGAATTCGCAGGTCAATCAGCCAATTGTACCCTTCGGCCGCAACTCCGGCACTGTTTGTCGCCTCCGGACCCTCGCTTGTTCCAAGGGGCCTGGAAGAGCCGCCCAGTATATCACGGGCCGGCGCCCCGCCCCCCACGTTCGACGGTGGTCTGGGACCATGCTAGAATGCCCGCGTTTGGGATGATGGCGTCGAGATCAGCAAGGAGCTAAACGATGGCCCAGATTCAGATCGGCATTAACATGGAGTTCGTCCGTCACCACGATATGTCCTTCGTCGCCGGCGTGGAGAAGGCGGCCCAATTGGGCTACCAGTTCATTGAACCCATGGTGCATTGGGGGCGTGAACTGATGAGCGAGGCCGGTTACTTCCACACCGTCTCGATGTTTGAGGACCCCCTGGACATCAGGGCCATCTGCGAGAAATACAAGGTCCGCTGTTCGAGCATCAGCGCCCACACGCCGTTGTGCAAGCCGGACATCAGCGTGAACTATCTGCGAGCTGCGGTCCGATTCGCCGCCGAGTTGCAGGCTCCGATCGTCAACACTGACGAAGGTCCCAAACCTGATTTCACCGATGAAGCCACCGATCATACGCTCATGACCTACACGCTCACACTGGCGACTCGCTCGGCGGAGAAGCGTGGGATCCTGATCGGCCTGGAGCAGCATCAACAATACAGCAAGACGCCGGACGGTCTCGACAGGATATACGGTCTGGTCAAGTCGAAATCGCTGGGCATCAACTTCGATACCGGCAACGCGTATCTGGCCGGCGCCGACCCTTACACTTGGCTTGAGCGTTGCCGAGACCGCCTCGTCCACATGCACGCCAAGGACATCAGCGTCAAGCAGAGTGAGGCAGAGCGGGGCAAGGTCACCGGCACGGCCGTCGGGTGCGCCTGTGGAGAGGGCGTCATCGACTGGAAACGCGTCATCGATATCCTCAAGCCTGTCAAGCGGACGATCTGTTTCAGCGTGGAATGCGGAACGATTGACCAGGCAGCGGCCAGCCTCGACCACCTGAAATCGTTGATCTGAGCACCCGGCGGGCCGTGCCAGGCAGTATGCCGTCCGGTGCTGGCGCGGTGGGCACGTCTGGCACAGGCGACATGAAATCTGCACCCACACTAATTGACCGCTTCATGTACGTGATCGCCAGGCGTCATGCCGAGGCGGTCTACGGCCGGTTCATGGCCGCGACCCGAAAGGCGGCCAAAGTCCAGCAGCAAGTCCTCGCGGCCCATATTCGCCGCAACAACGACAGTGGTTTCGGGCATGACTACCATTTCGACCGCATCGGTTCGATTGACGCGTTTCGAAAACATGTGCCGATTCTGCGATATGAAGATCATTGGCCGTACATCGAACAGGTTTGCAGCGGTCGCCTCAACGCCATGTTCGGCGGGCGGCAGCGCGTCCGGATGTTTGCCCTGACCAGCGGGACCACGGACAAACCCAAGTTCATCCCGGTTACCAACGAGTTTCTGAAGTCGTATCGTCGGGGCTGGAACGCATTCGGCATCAAGGCCCTGCTGGACCATCCGCAGGCGTTTCTCCGCGGCATCGTCCAGGTCACGTCGCGGATGGATGAATCGAAGACGCGGGCAGGCATTCCGTGCGGAGCGATCACCGGATTGATGGCCGCGACTCAGAAACGCCTGGTCCGGAAGTACTACGTCGCACCCCAGTGCACCGCGGAGATCACCGATCCCGCCGCGAAGTACTACACGATCATGCGACTGTCGGTAGCGAGAGACGTGGCTTTCATGATTACGGCGAACCCGGCCACGCAGTTGAAGCTCGCCCGGATTGCCGACGAGCATCGAGAAAGGCTCATTCGTGACATCCATGACGGCACACTCTGGTCCGAGTTGCCCGTTCCTTCCAGCGTTCGTGCGAGCCTGAAACAGCGGCTGAGACGCGATCCGCAGAGAGCCCGTGAGTTGGAGGACATCGTTGCCCGGCATGGAGCCCTGCTGCCCCGGCACTACTGGGACCTGGCCTTCATCGCCAATTGGACCGGCGGCACCATGGGCCTGTATCTCCAGGATTTCCCGAAGTACTTTGGCGACGTGCCCGTTCGGGACATCGGACTGCTGGCCAGCGAGGGGCGAATCTCCATCCCGGTCGAGGACCACACTCCCGCCGGCATCCTGGACACCCAGAGCCACTTTTTCGAGTTCGTGCCGCCCGACCAAATCCAGGAGGCCGATCCCAAGACCTCGCTGTGTCACGAACTGCAGATCGGCCAGGACTACTTCGTGCTGCTCACCACAGCGTCGGGGCTGTATCGCTATCACATCGGCGATCTTGTTCGAGTGGTGGGATACGAAGGCCAGGCACCGTTGATCGAGTTCCTGAGCAAGGGAGCCCACGTCTGCTCGCTGGCCGGCGAGAAACTCACCGAGCATCAGGTTATGCAGGCGGTGAGTCAGGCGGCCGGTCGGACGGGGATCGGGGTGACCAGTTTCGTTCTGGCTCCGCGCTGGAGTGACCCGCCGCATTACATGCTGCATGTCGAGGCACGAGCCCCTTCACCGGAGGCCCTGCGCAAACTAGTGGTGGAAGCTGATACGCAGTTGTCCGCTCTCAACATCGAATACGCCCAACGGCGTCAAAGCCTTCGGTTGGGACCCGTGCTGGTGAACGCCCTGCCGGACGGTTTCCTTGCCCGACTCGATCACGAGCAGGCCGAGAGCCGCCGCAGGGGCAATGAGCAATTCAAGCATCGATATCTCTACTGTCGACCGGGAGAGGATGCCGCTTTCCCTGCCCTTTCGCGGCCTGACAAAGAGAGCGGGGCCCCGGCTTGAGCAGCCGAGGCCCGCTGCACTGAGAAGCTGCTCTCAACACAGGGCAGATGCCCCTTACCGCCTCCGGCGAACCACGAGAAGACCGCTCGCCAGCAGGGCCAAACTGGCCGGCTCAGGCGTCAGCAAGAGATCGTCCCATCGAACGTCAAGATCCGACTGCGCACCGGCACTGGCATCAGCCGCCCTCAGCTTGAGGATGATGGTCATCGGACCGCCGTCGCCCACCAATGTCAACTCGGGCGTCTGGACCCAGGCGTCCGCTTCAACCAAGTTGTCCTTGAGGCCGCCAACCTGCGTGTAGACCGTATCCAGATCGCTCGCGTCGGCCGCACCCAGCTTCAAACCGATCTGAATATCAGCGTAGTGTGAGGCCATCCCTGAGACGGTCCTTGGATGACCTCCAAGCTTGTCGCCCGCCGGGTAGAGAGCGTCAACCCACTCGGCGGAGTTGCGCATCTGGGTCGTGTTCACCCAGGCGCTCAGCTTGTACTCGATGCCCGCCACGGACTGGAAAGTAATGTACTGCATCTGCTTGCAGGCAGCACCGGTCGGGTCACCACCGCCGTCCCACTGGCTCATGTGCTCGACACAGAGCGTGCCGGGCTCGCCGGAGTGGCTGCCGGGATCCGGCTGGCCTCTGCTTTCCTGGTACTGGTAGGGGAAGTCTCCGCCCATCGTCACGATCTGGCCGACCGAGCCGAAGACCTCGCGGTGGGAGTTGTTGCCTTGGTCAGCCCACATGACCTGCCAACCATCGGGACCGCCGACACCCCAGACGGCGCCGCCAGTCGCCGATGCGTCGAACGTTTCCATCGTCCCGACCACCACTGCGGCGGAAGCCATGGCAGTCAGCGCACAAACAACCACACTTGTCACCAAATACCTCATGTCTCTCTCCCTTCAGCGCCGCGGCAATCGGCCGGCCCACACGCCTACCCTGCCCACACAGCAGGACCGTCTGCGATGGGTCTCATGCCACCAACGCGCCGCTCTGCGTCATCTTGCAGCATCTTACGATCATTGCGGGCCGAGGAAGGCGTCCAGGCAGCCGATGCACACGACTGCGCAACGTGAGGCACGTCATCGCGCCTGGCAGACCGTCCCGCCCAGTGTTATTGTCATTGCCTTCACGGTCGCCAGATATGTTCCCGGCGACCAAACGACTCTCCTTCGAAGAATCACGGCCAATTACGGCAAATCGCACAGGCCGCGTTTGCTTCGATCTGCGAGTTGAGAAATGCTTGTCCCCAAAACCTTTCGACGTGCGTATTCCCCACCCATGAGATGCCGTCATTCTAAGATCCAGCCACCGCATGTGTCAACGGGTTTCTGTGATTTCTCGCGCGATCCACGCAGCCCGAGATCGCATTCCACGTGCTTCGACGGCGAGGCTCAACCGGACCGGAACACTCACACCATGTCGAGCATAAACCATTCCATCTCAGTTGTTTACAGGCTTCCCACGTTCCGGCCTGGTACGACTGAAGGTCGGCAGTCCTCTGCAGGCCGCCGTCGGAACCAATTGAGTTACGTCGCCCGCCGGCCGTCAGCAGGCAACCTTGCTGGGTCACCACCACACAGGGGCGGACAAGACGGCTGTTCGTATACATACTCCTTTTCGCCTCACATCGTTAGCAGGGGACAGTATCTCCTATCCGCCCGATGCGGTCGGGGGCAGGATTAGCTGTCACACCCCGGAGCCGGGTCCGCGTCTCTGCACAAATGGCCAGGTTGCCGCAACTTGCCGCGGGGCTCTTTCGCGTTGACGAGATGACGGCATCAAACTACAACAGCGGAGGTCGG